>JAHEEV010000228.1 GCA_024640505.1 Halieaceae bacterium | reverse complement strand
AGGCTGACCCGGTCCGGCGGTGGCTTGGGTGCATCGTGGACAGGCACGACCAGCCGGCCCGGCGGGTGTACATGCCCCGGGAAAAGGCTCGCGGTGTGGCCGTCTTCCCCCAGTCCCAGCAGCACCAGGTCGAAGGGCAGGGCGCCCGCCAGGGTCTGCTCGTAGTCGCGGGCAGCGATTTCCGCGCCCCGTTCAGCGGGTATCGGGTGGATCTGCCGGCCGGGGATAGCCACCCTGCCGGTCAGGGCGGTCGCGACCATGGTGCTGTTGCGATCGGGGTCGTCGGGATCCAGGCAGCGCTCATCCCCGAAAAAGAGATGCCAGTGCTGCCACGTCGCTGCCGCATCTGCCAGCCGTCGATAGCAGGCCGCAGGTGTCGTGCCACCGGCCAGCACCAGCCTGAACAGTCCGCGTCGGGCGATGGCATTCGCCGCTGCCGACAGGATGAGCTGGCAGGCCCTTTCCGCGACGCTGTCCGGCGAGTCGAGGATCTCTTGCTCCATACCGGTCAGGCCTGCTCGGGATCCAGGCTGTGCCGCCAGTGCTGGGACTCTGTTTCGAACAGCCGGCGGCTATCTTTCGGGCCCCAGCTGCCGGCGGGATAGGTCTGGATGAAATCCCGCTCGGTGGCCCACACCTTCAGCACCGGGTCGACCACCCGCCAGGCGTACTCCACCTCGTCGTAGCGCAGGAAGAGTGAGCGGTCACCCTCGATGATATCCAGCAGCAGTTCCTCATAGGCATCGGTCTGCACCTCGTCCGTGCGGCGCAGGCTGGCGTCCAGGCTGGTCTGCCGGGTCTTCATCTCCAGGCCCGGCTCCTTCACCGTCATTTCCACCCGCAGGCACTCGGCGGGCTGGATGCCCAGCACCACCCAGTTCTGCCGCATCTGGTGGTACTGGGTGCCGCGGAAAAACTGCTGGGGCGGGTGGCGGAAGCAGATGGAGACCATCGACTGGCCCTCGGCCATGCGCTTGCCGGTGCGGAGGTAGAACGGCACATCCCGCCAGCGCCAGTTGTCGATGTAGAGTTTGAGGGCGGCGTAGGTTTCGGTGATGCTGTCACCGGGTACATTGTCCTCCTGCAGGTAGCCGGGCACGTTCTCCCCGTCCACGACCCCCCCGGTGTACTGGGCGCGAAAGGCATGGGCGCTGACCGCCTTGGCGGGAATCGGGCGCACCGACTTCAGCACCTTCACCTTCTCGTCGCGCAGGGACTCGGAGTCCATGGCAGCGGGGGGCTCCATCGCCACCAGCGTCAGCAACTGCAGGAGGTGGCTCTGGATCATGTCGCGCATGGCGCCGGCGCTGTCGTAAAAGGCCGCGCGGGTGTCGACCCCCAGCTTTTCCGAGTGGGTGATCTGGATGTGATCGATGTAGTTCCGGTTCCACAGCGGTTCCATCATCGTATTGGCAAAGCGGAACACCAGCACATTCTGCACGGTGCCCTTGCCCAGGTAGTGGTCGATGCGGTAGATCTGCTCCTCCGCGAGGTAGTTCGAGATGCGGCGCTGCAGGGCCCGGGCGCTGTCGAGGTCGTAACCGAAAGGCTTTTCGATCACCACGCGCCGCCAGCCGCGATCCTCGGCGAGCAGCCCGGCGTCGCTGAGCTGCTGCGCCACGATACCGAATTCCGCCGGGCTGATCGCCATGTAGAAGGCGATATTGGCCGGCAGGTCGGCGCGTTCGTCGAACAGGCTCCGCAGGCGGCCGTAGGCCCCTGCGTCCGTGATATCGGCGCGGAAGTAGGCGAGGCGCGCCGCAAACCGGTCGAAGAGCGCTTCATCGAGATCACCCCTCGCCCTGGCGCTGATCCACTCCCTGGCCTGCCCGCGGCAGTAGGCGTCGTCCCAGTCCCGTCGCCCGACGGCGATGATCCGGGTGTCATCCGTCAGCTTGCCGGCCGCTTCCAGGTGGTACAGGGCGGGCATCAGCTTGACCCGGGAGAGGTTGCCGGTGGCGCCGAAGATGACGTAGGTGCAGGGATTTGGCATAACGCGGGTTCTCCGGTTTCTGGCGGCTCTAGACGTCGTAGGTAGAAGAGGCGGCGGTGCCGCCGCGACCGGTCCAGTCGGTGTGGAAGAACTCCCCGCGGGGCCTGTCGATGCGCTCGTAGGTGTGGGCGCCGAAGTAGTCCCGCTGTGCCTGCAGCAGGTTTGCCGGCAGCCTGGCGCTGCGATAGCCGTCGAAGAAGGCGAGGGCGGAACCCAGGGCGGGCAGGGGGAGGCCCAGCCGGATACCCCGGGTAACGGTCCGGCGCCAGCCGGGCCCGGCCTGCCCCAGGGCCTCGACGAAGAAATCAGCCGCCAGCAGGTTCTCCAGTGAGGGATTCCTGTCGTAGGCGTCCTTGATGTTGCCCAGGAACCGGCTGCGAATGATGCAGCCGCCGCGCCACATCAGCGCGATGTCACCGTAGTTGAGGTTCCAGCCGTAGGCCTCCGCCGCCTCCTGCATGAGCATGTAGCCCTGGGCATAAGAGATGATCTTGGAGGCATAGAGGGCGTCGCGAAGGTCGTCGATGGCCTCCTCAGGATCGCCGTCGATCGGGACGGGCTCGACCGCATAGAGGGCAGCGGCCCGTTCCCGCTCCTCTTTCCTGGAGGAGAGGCAGCGGGCGAAGACCGCCTCGGCGATGAGGGTCAGCGGGATACCCAGGTCCAGGGCGCTGATGCCGGTCCACTTGCCGGTGCCTTTCTGGCCCGCCGCGTCCAGGATTTTGTCGATCAGCGGCAGGCCGTCGCTGTCCCGGTACCCCAGGATGTCGGCGGTGATCTCGATGAGGTAGGAGTCCAGTACCCCGCGGTTCCAGTCGGCGAAGACCTGCTGCATCCGGTCGACCTCCATCCGCAACCCGCCCTGCATCAGGTGGAACGCCTCGCTGATCAGCTGCATGTCGCCGTACTCGATGCCGTTGTGCACCATCTTGACGTAGTGTCCCGATCCGCCCTCGCCCACCCACTGGCAGCAGGGTTCGCCGTCCACCTGCGCCGCGATAGCCTGGAATATCGGGCGCACCTCCGGCCAGGCGGAGGCGTCTCCTCCCGGCATGATGGAGGGGCCGTGGCGGGCGCCCTCCTCGCCGCCGGAGATACCGCAGCCCAGGTAGCGGAAGCCCGATGCGGCTGCTTCGCGCACGCGCCGGTCGGTGTCGCTGAAGCGAGAGTTGCCGCCGTCGATGATGATGTCGCCCGGGGACAACAGCGGCGCCAGCTGCTGGATCAGCTGATCCACCGGGTCTCCCGCCCGGATCATCAGCATCACCTTGCGCGGGGCCTTGAGCTCCCGGACCAGCTCTTCCAGGGAGTAGCAGCCGGTGATATCGCGCTCCCGGGCGGGGCCGGCGATGAACTTTTCAGTGGTTGCACGGGAGCGGTTGTAGACCGCCACCCGGTAGCCGTGATCGCTCATATTGAGCACGAGGTTCTGGCCCATCACCGCCAGGCCTACCAGTCCCATATCCGCCTGTGGCATCGCTCGCTCCTGCCTGTTGCACCGGGTTCTCTGAGTGCAGAGTATGGCACTCGCGGGTCCGGGCCGCTATTTCCTTACCGAACTCCGGTAGGCGCGGGGGGGCATGCCCATGGTCTTGCTGAAAAGGCGGGAGAAATAGAGTGGGTCCTCGTAACCCAGCTCCGCCGCAATCGCCTTTACGCTCATCTCGGAGCTGTCCAGCAGCTGGCAGGCGTACTCGATTTTCATGTGCAGGAAGTGCTTGATGGGCGAGTAACCGGTAAGGGCCTTGTAGCGGCTGGAGAAGTGGAACTTGGACAGGTGCGCCACTGCGGCGAGATCATCGAGCTCGAGCTGGAGGTGGA
>JAHEEV010000227.1 GCA_024640505.1 Halieaceae bacterium | reverse complement strand
GGTCGTAATGGGCTGAAATATTGCGACGCGAGCCCTTGTGGGTATTGCTGTTCAGGGCGTGGGCGACCTTCAGCCCGAGGCGGCGCAGCAGGGAACCACCGGCGTCCATGGAATCCAGCACCGCCATATT
This sequence comes from Halieaceae bacterium, assembly GCA_024640505.1. Classification (GTDB taxonomy): domain Bacteria; phylum Pseudomonadota; class Gammaproteobacteria; order Pseudomonadales; family Halieaceae; genus JARRPM01. The sequence goes on along the minus strand of JAHEEV010000227.1, from coordinate 3,697 downwards.
CGCGCAGAAGAGGCGGATGACATCCACCAGCGCGGGAGACGACCAGTGCCTCAGCATGTAGGATTCGCCGGACCCGACGCTCCCGCCGGTGAGCACGTGCCGGTAGGCTTTGGAATCATGGACATTGGCCACCGCGTGGGGGCCAGCGCCGCCATGATTGCCAAAATGCATCGTCTGCTCTCCCTCGTGGATCGTCAGGCTGCCGACCTGCATCCGCCCGAGAAGACCGAACAGGGCCCGGCGGGCCATGGACTCGGCGCGCCACTGGCCGCGCAATCCCGGTAACCGGACGACACTTACACTTGCATCACTCATTTGTTGCCACTCGCTGTCTGAAGTTTGGGGTGGGAATGGAAGGGAACGCCCTTGAGCCAGAGCCTGAGGGCCTGCCAGTAGATCGCCACACAGACCTTTGCCGTCATCAACGGGTACCGGTTCAGATACCGCCTCAGGACCGCCGGAGTGGCGGGCTGGTGCTCCAGGGAGAGCGTGGCGTCGAACACCGTCTCGCCCGCCTCGGAATTGGCCAGGTGCAGCACCAGCTTGCGCCCGGGCGTATTGCTGTGCCAGTGATAGCGCATGTCCATGGGGTGAAAGGGCGATACGTGAAAATCCTTGTCGAAGTCGGTGCGCAGCCAGCGCTCCTCCGGCTCTGCCTGCAGGACATAGGTGTGGCGCTCGTTCCAGGGTGTATTGGTCACTTCTGCCACCAGGTACTCCAGGGTCTCGCCATCGTCTGCATAGCAGTAGTAGCAGCTGATGGGGTTCATGATTAACCCGAAATATCGCAGGTTGGCCAGCAGATACACCGGCCCCGAAGGGCGGCGCCCGGTCTCGTCGAACACGCGCTGCTTCACCGCCTGCTCAAGCGGCACGGAGGGGTCTCCCAGAAAATCACTGCGACGGAACCATGCCAGGGCCGGACGCCTTGCGGACCACCCCCAGTTGCCATCGAAAAGGTCGGGCAGCTCGTCCAGCCTCAGGAAGGGCATGAAGACCCGGTAACAGAAATCGTGCGCCCGTGGACTTCGTCTCCGGTGGCGCACCCAGCCGCTGTAGATCGCGCTTTTCACGCCGCCGTTCCCATGACGGCGGGTCTCCGCTGCTCCAGTGGCTCCGCGCCGGCACCCAGGGCGCTGGCTACCCGCAGTGCGCTGTACACTCCATCCTCGTGGAACCCATTGCGCCAGTAGGCACCGCAATACCAGGTGCGCTGGTTATTGATCTCCTGCCAGCGCTCCTGAGCCCGCATGCCCGCCAGGGTGAAAACCGGATGGTCATAACTGAAGTGCCCGAGAATCCGGTGGGGGTTTATCGCTGCCGTATCATTGAGGGTCACGCAGAATGTTTCCGGTGCCGACAGGCCCTGCAGAATGTTCATATTGTAGGTCAGGACGGCACGCTGGCCAGGGTCCCGTCGCAGGTAATTCCAGCTGGACCAGGCCCGGCGGTTGCGCGGCAGCAGCCGCGTGTCCGTGTGCAGGACAACGTCGTTGCTGCGGTAGGGAAGTGCCGAGAGTATTGTCGATTCATCCCGGGTGGGATCACGCAGCATGGCCAAGGCCTGGTCGCTGTGGCAGGCAAACACCACGTGATCGAAGCGCTCTGCCGGGTTTCCCGCGACGACGAGCTCGATGCCGTTCTCCGTCCGCGTGACCCCGGACACAGGCGAGTTCACGCGAATGTTGCGGGAAAAGCCCGCGCACAATGGCTTGAGATACTCACGCGAGCCGCCCTCGATAACCCGCCACTGGGGCCGGTCGACAATGTTGAGCAGACCATGATTACGGAAAAAACGGACGAAGAAATGCAGCGGAAACTCCAGCATGTCGGCCATATCCGCTGACCAGATCGCCGACCCCATGGGCAACAGGTAGTAGTCCCTGAAGGATACCCCGTAGCGATAGCGCTCGAGGTACTCACCCAGCGTCATGTCTGCGGCGATCTCCCCTGAATCCAGATGCTCCACTGACTGGCGATTGAAGCGCACGATGTCCTTCAACATCCCCAGGAACCGGGGCGACACCAGGTTACGACGCTGCGCAAACAGCGTGTCCAGGTTGGACCCGGCATACTCCAGCCCGGAATCCTGATCACTGAGACTGAAACTCATCTCTGTCGGCTTATTGGGCACGCCCAGCTCGTCGAGCAGGGCAATAAAGTTGGGATAGGTCCACTCATTATAGACAATGAACCCGGTATCCACCGCGAAGCGCCGTCCGCCCATGGCTACGTCTACCGTCGCAGTGTGCCCGCCGATTCGAGAAGCGGCTTCGAAGACATGCACCTCGTGCTCTTTATGCAGGAAATGAGCGCAGGCGAGCCCGGATATACCGGACCCTATGATCGCTATCTTCATAAGCTTGCCTTGTCCATCTATCGTCTGGTGTTTGCCCTGTTTACGCCTGGCTATCTCAAGTGGATCAGCACCGCATTTAATCCACCCTCAGGGTGATCCACCCCCGAGTTGACACCGTAACAACCGTACTACAATCTGAGCGGACCAAAAACAGTGAAAGCAGTGGGGGTTACAACGCCAATGGCGAGTCAGATTACGCGTGATGCCAGCGGAAAGCGCGATGACGAGTGGAGTCAATGCCTGCAACAGGTGGGTGCAAACCAGGATCGGGAGGCGTTTTCGCGCCTTTTCACCCACTTTGCCCCCCTCATCAAGGCCTTCGCCCACAACGGATCGGCTATGGCCGGCGCTCACGCTGACGAACTGGTACAGGAGGTGATGATCAAAGTATGGCAAAAAGCCGGCGGTTTCAATCCGCACAAGGCGGCCGCCAGTACCTGGATCTACACCGTCGCCAGGAACTGTCGCACCGACATGTACCGCCGACTGCAAAAATTCGACACCCCGCTGAGCGCCGAAGACATCTGGCCTGACGAGGTGGAGGAAGCGCCCCTGGTGGCGGTCCAGCAGCGTCGCGACGCAGACCGCATCCGGGCGATGATGAAGGAGCTACCCCATGAGCAGGCCCAGATTCTGGCCAAGGTCTACATGGAAGGCAAATCACACAGTGAAGTGGCAGAGGAACTGGATCTGCCACTGGGCACCGTTAAGTCGCGAGTACGTCTCGCAATGCAAAAGCTACAGGTAATGGTTGAAAAATGATTATGGTCAAATATCACCCCGATACACGATTGCTGAACGAGTTCGCTGCCGGCACCCTGCCACTGGCACAGTCAGTGTGCGTTTCGCTGCACCTCAATTATTGCGAGCAATGCCAGCGCAACCACAAACGCCTGCAACAGCTTGGTTCTGCCATGTTCGAACAGCTGTCACCGGCACAGGTGGATGATTCCCTCCTGCAAAGTGTGCTGTCCCGGCTGGACGAAGAGCAGGCGCCGCTCAGTTATGGCAGGAACCAGGAAGTACAGGACGGCTTCCCGCCATTGATGCACCGCCTCATGGACCGGGATTACAAGGATCTCGACTGGGACCGGGTGAATTCTCACCTGCGTATAAGCCGACTGCGCACCGGCGACGAGAGCAACGAGGTTGCCCTGTATCACATCAAGTCCGGCGGCAGCATACCCCAGCATACCCACCGCGGGACGGAGCTCACGCTCGTACTGGATGGCAGCTTCTCCGATGAGGAGGGTGTCTACCACGAGGGCGACTTCCTGATGCGCGACGGCGAACACACCCACACGCCCACCGCCGCAAAAACCGGCGACTGCGTCTGCA
>JAHEEV010000226.1 GCA_024640505.1 Halieaceae bacterium | reverse complement strand
CACTTTCGACTCGGAGCACTTCCGCTGCTTTATCACCGGGGCCGCTCCCATGCCCAAGGCGCTGATCGAAATATATAACGAAAAAAATATGCAGGTGGTACAGGGCTATGCCCTCACCGAGACCGGTGGCGGCGGCTCCTTTCTGCTGAACGAGTACGCCCTGAGCAAGATAGGCTCAGCCGGCGCACCGGCCATGTTTACCGAAATCCGGGTCCGCGACAGCGAGGGCACGATGAGCAGCCGCGGCACCGGAGAGGTGGTCATCAAGGCACCTTTTGTGATGAAGGAGTACTGGAACCGTCCCGATGCCACCGCCGAAACCTTTGACCGGGGCTGGTTCCGCACCGGCGATATCGCCGAGATCGATGAGGACGGCTTTATATTCATCAAGGACCGGATCAAGGACATGATCATATCGGGTGGTGAGAACATCTACCCCGCCGAGGTCGAGAACGTGATCATTGCCCATCCCGCGATAAGCGAGGTGGCTGTGATCGGCCTGCCCGATGAAAAATGGGGCGAGATAGCCTGTGCGATCGTGGTGGGCAACCAGGACGAGACCAGCGAGGAGGACATTATCGCCTGCTGCGCCGAGAAGCTGTCGCGCTACAAACTGCCCAAGAAGGTTATCTTTATCGATGTCATCCCGCGCAACCCGGCGGGCAAGGTACTGAAGCGGGTGCTAAGGGAGCAGTTTATTTAACAGGCCCTGCCCCCCCTCCGGGGATTCCTCAGGCGGATACTCCGGGGTCGGCTCGTCTGGCACCACCGAGATGGGGTCGATATGGATAATGATTTCCGCGGCGGGATAGACCTCCTGCAGGCGCTCTTCCACCTCGTCCGAAATCTGGTGCGCCTGCAGCAGGCTCAGCTCGTCGTCCAGTTCCAGGTGCAGCTGGATGAATGTAGCCATGCCCGAGCGCCGCGAGCGCAGGTCGTGCATGCCACGCACTTTCGCGTGGGAGCGCGCGATCGACTTGATATTTTCGCGCTCGTCGTCCGGTAATTCCCTGTCCATCAGGTGATCGAAGGCATTCCTGACGATTTCCCAGGCGCTGTACAGGATATAAAGCGCGATGGCGACGGCAAACAGCGGGTCAAACCCCACCCAGCCCACCGAAGACAGCCACAATGCCGCTATCACGCTGCCGTTCACCAGCAGGTCGGTGCGGTAGTGCAGCGCATCGGCGCTGATGGCCACCGACCCTGTCTTGCGGATGACATGCCGCTGATATGCCAGCAAAGCAAGAGTGGCGACGATCGAAAACACCATGACGGCAACACCGAGCCCGTACGACTCAAGTGGCACCGGATTGACAAATCGCCGGGCTGCCTCCAGCAACAGGAAGCCCGCTGATCCCGAAATAAACGCTGCCTGCCCCAGCCCCGCCAGCGCTTCGGCCTTGCCATGGCCAAAACGATGCTCCCGGTCCGCCGGCGAAAGGGCATGCCGCACTGCCAGAAGATTGATAAGCGATGCCAGCGCATCCAGGGTGGAATCAATCAGGGTCGCCAGCAGGCTGAGGGAGTCGGAAACGCCCCAGGCGATGAGTTTTGCCACGATCAACACCAGGGCTACGGATATCGAGGCATAGGTTGCCATGCGCATCAGGCGGGCGGTTTCCGCCGGCATGGTGGGTGATGCGGGTGCAGTAGTATCTGTCATGGCTGAAAATACGGGATAAGCGTGGCCGCTATTCTAGCAAACCTTGAGGGCTTAAGGGGGACTGGCCCCGTTTAATTGAGCGCAAGAACGCGCTTGTGAGAGCTCCCCGAATAGGGGAAAATGCCCGCCTGCCTGCCCCATTTGGATCGGTGATCAGTCACCGAAAAGCAGGTTTCCCCGCAAATTCAAGGTCAGCGCTGGTCCGGCCCCATCGATCAGCCAGGAGTGTCTGTTGGCGAAGCAGGTTAAGCCGGTCGCGATTGACGAATATCTCAAGCTGGAAGAGGTGCTGCCCGCTCTCAGGGGCCAGACCGTGCGACTGGTGCGCTCCACCAGCGATTTCACCGTGGGTGTGGCCAAAATCTACCGCTCGCTGCTGCCCGTGGTTGAGCTTATCAACCGCCGCAGCCCGATCAGCGAGCAGGAGTTGCACGCGGCGCTGGACGAACTGTTCCTGGCGCTGCAGGAGCACCCGGTCACCCTGCAGTTACGCACCCTGACCACCCGCATGCGCAGCGGCAACCTGCTGCCAAATGAGCAAAGCACCGAAAACCTGATCCGGTTCCTGGTCGAACAGGTGACCGCCCGCAGCATTGTCCCCATCCCGAAGCAGTTGACCGACGAATTCTGGAAGTTCTTCAACGAGCTGATGAGCGAGCCCGAGCTGCGTGGCCTCGGGGAAGTCAGCCTGGATGTACTGCGCATCGTGATCACGGCCTATGAACCCCTGATCACCCAGCTGATCAACCAGGTCAAGGACCTGCGCCAGATGAATGACAGGCGCATGCGGGAAATTCTCGGCAACAGCGGGGTTATCCGCCAGGACCTCGTCATCTTCCGCCGCCAGATCGGCGCCCTGCGCTATATCCGGGAGTTCTTTGGCACCGACCCGGAAGATTTCAAGGCGCAGGCCGAGATCGTTGCGCAGATGGTGCGGGAGTTCGGCCCCTTCTTCATCAAGATGGCGCAGGTGGCCGCCGCCAGCTCGGATTTCCTCCCGGACGAAATCACCGAGGCCCTCGCGGTTTTCCAGGAGGATGTGGAACCCATGACCGCCGCCGAGGTGGAGCAGGCGTTCCTGGAGTGCTACGGGGTGCTGCCCACCGAGCGCTACTTCGGCTTCGACGCTTCAAGCCCGCTGAAGTCGGGCTCCATTGCCTCCGTTTATCTCGCGCAAAAGCCCATGGAAGACCGCAGGGGCAAGCAGATTCTGACCCCGGTTGTGGTAAAAGTGGGCCGCCACAACCTCGAGCGGGAATTCCTGATCGGCAAGACCGTGATCAAGCTGGCGATTCTCAGCAGCCAGTACTGGGCCCCCCACTCCAAGCTGTCCCCCTTCCTGTCTTCCTGGCTGGACCAGGTGGACGTGTTTGTGGAGGGCTTTCGGGAGGAGCTGGATTTTGAATCAGAAGCCCGCAACCAGGCCCGGTTCGCAAAGCGGGCGGGACTCTCTGATCGCTGGCACGTACCCGCCGTCTACCACGGCACCCGTCGCATTATCGAGATGGAGTTCGTCGACGATGCTGCCAGCATCAACAGCGCCTTTGGCAATCGCGGCAAGCGCAAGGTCGCCCGCGCCCAGCGCAAGGTTGGCCGGGCCTTCCTGCACACCGTCATCTCCCACCTGTTTATCTACCAGGAGTTCCACGGCGACCTGCACCCGGGCAACATACTGGTGGCCAACAGCGACGAGCTGTACCTGATCGACTGGGGCAACACGGTGGATATCAGCACCGTCTGGAAGCCTGCCCTGAAATACCTGCAGGCCGTGCTGACAGGAGACGCCGACGCCATCCTTGAGGCGGTGGTCGAGCTGGGCACCGACCGCAAGCAGATGGAAGCATGCCGCAAGGAGCTGGCCAAACATATCAAGCAGGTGCTGGCGGAAGCGGGCGTTGAGCCGCTGGGCTACGACTTTTTACTCACACTGTACAAGGAGGGCCAGCAGGGCCTGGTCAGCCGCCTGGAACTGGCAATCAACCTCGCCACCGCACTGAGCCGCCAGGGCATTGTAGTGCGCGGCGATTACATGCACCTGACCCGCTCCCTCACCGCGATGGTGGGCTCCTACCTGAGTATCTACCGCGGTCTCTCCCGCGTGGTGCTGGTACAGGACATCATGCAGGTACTGGTACAATTCCCGGCACTGGAGAGCCTGCGGCAGGTA
>JAHEEV010000021.1:13816-47127 GCA_024640505.1 Halieaceae bacterium | reverse complement strand
TCGCTCGCAGCCTTCAGCACGGGCCCGGGGACACCTGCGAGTTTGGCGACCTGCAGGCCATAGCTGCGATTGGCGGGGCCCTCCTGGATGTGGTGCAGGAAGACCACGTGGTCCTGGTGCTCGGTGGCGTCGAGATGCACATTGGCCATGCCGGGGCACTGCTCGGGCAGTGCGGTGAGTTCGAAGTAGTGGGTGGCGAACAGGGTGAAGGCTTTTACGGACGTGGCCAGCTCCACCGCCGCGGCCCACGCCAGGCTGAGGCCGTCGAAGGTGCTGGTGCCCCGCCCGACCTCGTCCATCAGCACCAGGCTGCGCGGGGTGGCGTTGTGCAGGATGTTGGCCGTCTCGGTCATCTCGACCATGAACGTGGACCGGCCTGATGCCAGGTCATCGGAAGAGCCGATGCGGGTGAAGATGCGATCGACGGGGGCCAGTCGTGCCGCGCTGGCCGGCACGTAACTGCCGATGTGGGCCAGCAGGGCGATCACCGCGTTCTGGCGCATATACGTCGACTTGCCGCCCATATTCGGACCGGTAATCAGCAGCATGCGCCGCTGGTCGTCAAGCAGGGTATCGTTGGCGATAAAGGGTTCATCCAGCACCTGTTCCACGACCAGGTGTCGTCCCTGTTCGACCTCGAACAGCTGCTCGCGGCAGAACTCCGGCTGACACAGGCTGAGACTGTCCGCGCGCTCCGCGAGATTGGCCAGCACGTCGATCTCTGATACGGCCGCTGCCGTGTCCTGCAGCGCGGCCAGTTGTTCGTTGAGCAATTCCAGCAGGTCATCGTACAGCGCTTTCTCCCGCGCCAGCGCCCGACTCCTGCTGGACAGGGCCTTGTCCTCGAACGCCTTGAGTTCGGGGGTAATGAAGCGCTCTGCGTTTTTCAGGGTCTGGCGGCGGATGTATTCTGCCGGCGCCGACCCCGACTGGGCCCGGGAGATCTCGATGTAGTACCCATGTACGCGGTTGTAGCCTACTTTCAGCGTGGAAATGCCGGTGGCTTCCCGTTCCCGTTGCTCGATTTCCAGGAGGTAGTCACCGGCATGAGTGCTGATCTGGCGCAACTCGTCCAGTTCACTGTCATAGCCGTCGGCGATCACACCGCCATCGCGGATCACCACCGGCGGATTCTCGATAATGGCCCGCTGGAGCAGGTCACAGAGTGCCGGATAGTCTCCCGCCTGCCGGCTCAGCTCGGCAAGGCGCGGGGCATCGCAATGGGCCAGTTCCCCCCGCAGGCGTGGCAGGGTGGCCAGCGAGCCGAGCAAGCGGGTCAGATCCCTGGGGCGGGCAGAGCGCAGGGCGACGCGGGTCAGGATGCGCTCCATATCGCCAATAGGCTTGAGGGCCTCGCGTACGGTTTCGTAGTAGTAGTTGTTGCACAGTGAACGGATCGCGGCCTGGCGGGCCTCCAGCACGCCAATGTCTGTCAGGGGCCGGTGCAGCCAGCGCCGGAGCAGGCGGCTGCCCATAGCGGTCACCGCGTGGTCCATCACCGAGAACAGGGTATTTGTCTCGCCGCCTGCCAGGTTGGTATCGATTTCCAGGTTGCGCCGGGTGGCGGCATCCAGGATCACGCTCTCGCTGCGGCTCTCGTGTCCCAGGTTGCGGATATGCGGCAGGCTGCTGCGCTGGGTGTCCTTGACGTACTGCAGCAGGCAGCCTGCCGCCCCGATGGCCAGCTCCAGATCGTCGCAGCCGAAGCCCTTCAGGTCATGGGTCTGGAACTGGGTGTTCAGGGCCCGTCGCGCGCTCTCGGTATCGAACTCCCAGGCGGGCTGGCTGCGGGCACCGGAGCGCCCGGTAATGGCCGTGTGGCCGATGGTATCGCAGTAAAGGGTCTCGGCAGGGTCCAGGCGTTGCAGTTCGCCCGTGAGCGCTTCGTCCCCTGCCACCTCCAGCACCCGGAAGCGACCGGTACTGAGGTCCAGGTACGCGATGCCGTACTGCTCCTGGTGATGTGTGACCGCCAGCAGCAGGTTGTCCACCCGGTCATCCAGCAGGGCCTCGTCCGACAGCGTGCCGGGGGTGACCACTCTGACCACTTTCCGCTCCACCGGCCCCTTGCTGGCAGCGGGATCACCGATCTGCTCGGCGATCGCAACGGATACACCCGCCCTGACCAGTCGGGCCAGGTAGTTCTCGGCGGCGTGGTAGGGTACGCCGGCCATGGGGATCGGCTCCCCGGCGGACTTGCCCCGGGCGGTCAGGGTGATATCCAGCAGTTCAGCTGCCTTTCTGGCATCGTCGTAGAACAGCTCGTAAAAATCTCCCATCCGGTAGAAGACCAGGTCCCGGGGGTGCTCCGCCTTGATGCGAAGGTATTGCTGCATCATGGGGGTGTGCTGCTGCTCTGTAACCTTGCTCACTGTTGCTCGTGGTCGTTCGCGGGATGGGGAGAAAGGCCGGATTGTACGTCAATGGGAGATGAAGGTCTCGCCCCCTCGCGGCAGACATGGTTGCCGGGTCACGTTCTGGCCCATCTTCAGGGGCCTTGCCCCGGGGCTACCGATCGCAGGGGTACTGTCCGAGCTTGCAATCCACCGGGCCCGCCATTTTAATGACGCATGATCGGAAGCGTGCCTGACCCGGGATGCCGGGTCCGGAATGCGCCCGGTGACACCCACCCAGGAGCAGATAAACATGAATGCGACAAAGGCAGGCGGCAACATCAGGAATTGGACTCCCGATCGACTTCCGGACATCAGCGGCAAGCGATACCTGATCACTGGCGGCAACTCGGGTATCGGTCTCGATGCGGCGAAGATGCTGGCCGAAGCGGGTGCCGACATCATCATCGCCTGCCGCAACCCACAAAAAGCAGAGCAGGCCGCATCTGATATCGCCCGATCCGGCCCCGGCTCGGTGGATGTGGTTACCCTGGACCTCTCCAGCCTGGCCTCTGTGCGCAGTGCCGCAGAAGAAATCCACGAGCGTTGGGACAGCCTCGATGGCCTGGTCAACAACGCGGGCATCATGCAGACACCGCAGACCACCACGGAAGACGGCTTCGAATTGCAATTGGGCACCAACCACCTGGGCCATTTTCTCCTGGCGGGGCTGCTGTTTGACCTGGTGGAGAGGGCGGAGGGCCGTATCGTTGTGGTCAGCAGCATTGCCCACCTCCTGGGCAGGATCAACTTCGACGACCTGATGTTTCGCAAACGCTACAATGCCAGCCGCGCATATGGCCAGAGCAAGCTGGCCAACCTGATGTTTGCCCTGGAACTGGATCGCAGACTCAAAGCGGCGGGCAGCCCGGTAAGCTGTATCGCCTGTCACCCCGGTTATGCCGCCACGCAGTTGCAGAGCACGGGTCCCAGCGGCCTGTTGAACGCCTTCTACAAAGTTCTCAACCCGCTGGTTGCCCAGCCGTCCCATAAGGGCGCGATACCCACGGTACTGGCCGCCGCCGGTGTGGAAGCAGTCCCCGGTGCCTACTATGGTCCCCGCTCCCTGGGTGGGGCCCGCGGCCCAGTCGGGGATGCGGCCATTGCCCGGCATGCTCGTGACGAAGCCGTCGCGGCGCGGCTGTGGGAGGAGAGTGAGCGCCTCGTGGGTTTTGAATGGGATTTCGACGCAGCGTGATCCCTTACCCGGTCGCTATCGCTGACACTGGAGCGTTGCGGTGAAGGCCGTACGCAGCTGTGCTCACGCCAAACGGATCGAGCTGGTGGATATCCCGCCGCCGGTCGGGGCGGGGGTCAGGGTAAAAGTTCGCTCAGCCGGGATCTGTGCTTCGGACCTGCATATGGTCAATGCCGGATTTGATCTCCCCCGTACCCTGGGCCATGAGGTCGCGGGCGTGTTGCCTGATGGCCGTGCCGTGGCGCTGGAGCCCCTGTCGCCCTGCGGTCATTGTGACCGCTGCGTAGAGGGAGACTACGGCATGTGCCGACAGGGTGCTGCCGTTGTCCACGGCGTGGGACTCGACGGCGGCATGGCCGAGGAGATCCTCGTTCCGGAACGTTGCATCGTGCCTTTGCCCGGCAGCGTGCGGGCGGAGGACGCCTGCCTGGTGGAGCCGCTGGCGGTGGCGGCCCACGGTATCCGGCGCCTGTCGCTGGATTCCCGGAGCCGGGTCGCGATCATCGGCGCCGGGCCGTTGGGTCTTTGCGCTGCCGCCCTGTGCGCCCCGGTGGTCGCAGAGGTGGCTGTCGCTGCACGCCACGATGCGCAGAAAGTCGCTGCGGAAAAACTGGGCGCTCGTCTGGGTCCGCAGGGTGAATACGATGTTGTCATCGAGTGCGCCGGCAACAGCGGGTCCCTGGCGGAAGCCGTGGGGTTGTGTGGCCCGCGGGCCCGTCTGCTGCTCCTGGCGACCTACTGGGAAGGGGTGCAGCTGCCCGCTTTCGAGGTGAGCATGAAGAACCTCACGATCGAGGCATCCTTCATGTACAGTCAGCGCGGCCTGTCACGGGATGTGGATGTGGCCGCCCAGCTGTTGGGTCGCCACCCGCAGATTGCCGCTGCGCTGATAAGCCATCGCCTGCCCCTGGACGCGGCCGAGGAGGCCTTCGCCCTGGCAGCAGATCGCGCGGCGGGGGCAATCAAGGTCGTGCTGGAGCCCTGAGCGATGGCACTGACGACCCCGCCCCGTGACATCATCGCCGATTCCCCCTGGTTCGAAGGCCTGCCGGAGTCTGCGTTGGACACGCTTGCCGCCGCCGCCCAGGTCAGGTCCATGCCGGTCAACAGCTACGTGTATGAACAGGGTCTGCCCACTACCGAAGTCTGTTGCATCCTCACGGGTCGGGTCCGGGTTTCCATATCGAGCCCCAACGGGCAGGAGTTCGCCCTGGTGGATCACGAAGCGCACACCTGGCTGGGGCAGCCCGGGCTGGTCGGGGACGAGGGCCGGGTGATAGATGCCCGGGTGATCGAGCCCTCCGAGATGCTCTTTATCCCCCGTGATGTCGTGCTGGCAGTGGGGCAGCAGCATCCGCTGCTTTATCGTAACCTGTTCATCTATACCCAGGAGGTATTGCGGGGCTTCCACGAATTGATGGCGGGCATCCTGTTCTATCCGCTCCATTCCAGGGTGGCGGGGCGCTTGCTCGCGCTCGCTGCAGAGCACGGGGAGAAAGTCGATGATGGCATCCTGCTGGACATCAAGGTGAGCCAGAATGACTTTGCCCGCCTCGCCCTGGGCTCCCGCCAGCGGGTCAATAAAATATTCCGCGAATGGAATGCGAGGGGGCTGGTGGTTATCCGGGATGATCGCCTGCTGATCCGCGATATCCGGGGCCTGGAAGAGGAAATCAACCTTTTCGAGTAATGGCCGCCGTCGCCCCGGGGCGTCACCTGGGTGACAGGTGTGCGCTGTGCTCATTTGCTACTCTTACCTGAATTACCCTGAACCAGGACGTGCCGTCCTCCTGTGGCGCGTGCGCCAGTAGACCCGGGAATCCAACATGCATGAACTCGATCCTCACGCCACCCACATGATGCCGGCGCATTTCGGCCCCCGGCCGCAATCACCCCGGGCCACACTCTGGTATCGCGACGTGACCTCCATGAGCGTTGCTTTCGTGACCGACCGGGACAAACTGGCCACCTACCTGCCCGGGCTGTTTGCGGTGGGTGAGGAGCCCATCGTGACGATCACCTACGCCTGCAACCGCCAGGTCGACTGGCTCGCGGGGCACGGCTACAACATGATTGCAGTGAACGCGAATGCGGTTTTCGAAGGTGACCAGGACAACTGTGCCGGCCACTACACCCTGGTCATCTGGGAGAACCTGGCCGACCCGATTCTGACCGGCCGGGAACTGCAGGGGATTCCCAAGGTGTTTGCCGATATCGGGGACCACAGTGTTATCGACGGTGACTGGCACGCCGGTGCCAGCCACTTCGGTCACACGTTTCTCGATATCGATGTCTCCCATCTGCGTGATCCCACCCCGGAGGAACTCGCCGTCGATGAAAAAAACAGGGCCGGGCGGGAAAACCCGATGGCCTGGCGCTTCCTGCCCGGCATCCTGGGTTTCGGCCAGAGCGTCAGCGAGGCAACGACCTATCCCTCCGAGAGTGTCATCGACCAGGCCTGGGTGGGGGAGGGCAGAGCCGAATGGCAGCACCTTACCTGGGAGCAGAACCCGACCCAGTTCCACATCGTGAATGCCCTGGCCGACCTGCCGGTGCTGGAGTGGTTGCCCGCCACCGTAGCGAAGGGCAGCACTAATCTGCTGGTGCCGGACCGATTGCCGCGGGTGCTTCGCTGAGATGGCTTCCCACGACATTTTTCGGGAGCAGTACCGCCATGCCAATCGATGAAATCCGTACGGTCTGTTATGTCGGTGCCGGCACCATGGGCTGTTACAACTCCATCGCTGCAGCGATCTCCGGCTACAGCGTGGTGCTCTACGACGTGGATGACAACACGCTCGAGCAGGTACCACAGAGGCATCTCGAGATGGCGGCTTTCCTGGTAGGCGGCGGATACTGTTCGCAGGAAGAAATACCCGCTGCCCTGGAGCGCGTGAAGGTGACTCCCGACCTGGTCGAGGCCACCCGCGAAGCGGACCTCGTCAGCGAATCGGTCTTCGAGCGGCTGGATGTGAAACGTGATATACACCGGCGGCTGGACGAGGTCTGCCCTGCGAAAACCATCCTCACCACCAACTCCTCCGTCCTGCAAGTGTCGGATATCGAGGATGTGGTGGCCCGGGGCGATCGCTTCGCAGCGCTGCACTCGCACCTGGGGTCTCCGCTGGTGGATATCGTCGCCGGTCCGCGCACCGATCCCGCCGTGATTGAAATTCTGGAGCGGTATGTAAAGAGCACGTCCGGTGTGCCCCTGGTGCTGAAGAAGGAGCACCCGGGTTATGTGCTCAATGCCATGCTGGGCCCGCTGTTGCGAGCTGCCCTCGCGCTGGTGGTCACCGGCGCGGCGAGCCGTGAAAATATCGATCGGGCCTGGATGCAGGAACGTCGGGCTCCGATGGGGCCTTTTGGCATGATGGACCTCTTCGGGCTCGACCTCATCCTGGATACCTGGCGGCACCGTGCAGGTGACTCGGTGCAACAGACTTTCAAACCCGCGGTGCTGGAACTCCTGCAACCCATGGTGGACGCGGGAGAGGCGGGCATGAAATCGGGCAAAGGCTTTTACCACTATCCGGAGCCGGCCTATAAGCAACCCGGATTCATCGATTCCGACGCACACTATCCAGACGTTTACCGTCCGCTGGCCACCGCGCTGGTGGCCAGCGCCCTGACGCTGGCTGCGCAGTCTGTTGCGGAACCGGAAGATATCGACCGGGCCTGGATGGTGGGAACCTTTCTCGATACCGGCCCCTTCGCCATGCTCGAGCGAACGGGCAGGGCACCCTTCCTGGCGGCACTGGCTGAGGAGGTAGCGGCAGGGCGTCTTTCGCCTGAGCAGGCAGGGGCAGCTGAGACGTATCTTCACGATCACTAGAAGGGGCAGTAGCCACAGAACAGAGGAGCGAAAGAATGTCAGAAAGTCTCGATATCAAACGCCTGTTTTCCCTGGATGGAAAAGTGGCCCTGGTGACCGGTGGCTCCAGGGGCATCGGCTACATGATCAGCCAGGGCCTGCTCCAGGCTGGCGCGCGCGTCTATATCACGGCGCGCAAGGCCGAACCCTGTTTGCAGGCCGCGGAGGAACTAGGCCGATTTGGTGATTGCATCGGTCTGCCGGGTGACGTGGTCGACGAAAACGCCAGGCGCGATCTGTGTGAGCGGATTACGAAGGACGAGCAGTGCCTCCACATCCTGGTCAACAATGCCGGTACGGCCTGGGGCGCGCCCTACGAGGAGTATCCGCAATCAGCCTTCGACAAGGTGATGCGCACCAACGTGGGCGCCATGTTCTGCCTGACCCGGGACCTGACCCCGCTGCTGCAGGCGGCTGCCCGCTCCGATGACCCGGCCAGGGTGATCAATATCGGCTCCATGGAAGGACTGCACATTCCCACCGTGCACGGTTTCGGCAATTACGCCTATACGGCCAGCAAGGCGGCGGTACACCACCTGACCCGCCACCTGGCAGTGGAACTGGGTGCGAGAAAAATCACTGTCAATGCGATCGCTCCGGGGTTTTTCCCCAGCAGGATGACCGATCACGTGTTCGATAATGCTCGTGAAGAGATAGAGCAGAACTGCCTGCTGCAGCGCGTGGGAGAGCCTGCGGAAATGGCGGGAATCGCCGTTTACCTGAGTTCCAGGGCCGGAGCCTACACGCATGGGGCGGTAATCCCCGTCGATGGAGGCACGTCGATCAATCACCAGCATGCTGTGCTCTCCGATGGCGATCAGTGAATGAAAGCGCGCAGCCATGGCTGAATTGAAACTTGCGACCAAACTGAGCTATGGCGTCGGCCAGCTTTCCGATGGTATCAAGCAGTCCTCGTTTACCACGTTCCTGTTTTTCTACTACAACCAGGTGCTGGGACTCTCCGGCAGCCTGGCGGGTACCGCCGCGCTGCTGGCCCTGCTGGTGGACGCCATTACCGACCCGATGGTGGGGCAGTTGTCCGACCGTTTCGACTCCCGCTGGGGGCGGCGCCATCCCTTCATGCTGGCCGGGGCGATCCCGTTCGGCCTGGCCATGGTGTTGTTATTCTCGCCTCCCGCTGGCCTGGGTGAGATGGCTCTCTTCTGGTGGATGCTCGGCGGTGCCATTTTCGTCCGGCTGATGCTCACTCTCTTCTTTGTGCCACACCTGTCGCTGGGTGCGGAACTGGTGACCGACTACCACGGGCGAACCTCGCTGATCGGCTACCGCGTGTTCTTCACCTATGCGGGCATCCTTCTCACCAGTGTTATCGGTTTTGCTTTCTTTTTTCCACCGAGCGAAACCTACAGCAATGGCATGCTGAACCAGTCCAGCTATCCCCGCTTCGGACTGTTCTGTGGCGTGTTGGGGACGGTGGCGATGCTGGTCTCCGTATTCGGGACGAGCAGTGCAATTCCCCGGCTGAGCAAGCCGGTACACAAGGGGAGGGAGGGTAGCGCGCTGCTGGCCTTCGTCGACGTATTCCGGACGCTGAAACAGGCGTCTTTCAGGGTGTTGTTTAGCGCCGTGCTGATGTTTAATACCCTGGCGGGGGTGACCCAGACCCTGCTGGTCTACGTGGCCACCTACGTGTTCGAGTTCCAGCCGGGACACCTGGCCGGACTGGCCAGTTCTGTGCTGATCGGCATCCTGTTCGCATCGCCGGTGGCCCAGGCGCTGTCCCGTCGTTTCGACAAGCGAAAAGCGCTGGCCATCTGCGTCATCATGGGCGGCGTGTTCGCTTTCTCCCCCCAGGTACTCTACTTCGGGGGTCTTCTCGGGTACCTGGGCACCACCAGTAAATTCGTGCTGGTATTCTGCGTTAACGGTGTTTCCCAGGTATTTTTCATCGGCTACATCATCCTGCTCGACTCGATGCTGTCAGACAGCATCGATGAACACGAACTGGAGAGTGAAAAACGCGAGGAGGGACTCTTTTTCGCCGCCCGTTCTTTCGCCACCAAGGCGAGTTATGGACTGGGCAGCTTCTTCGCCGGTATCGGGCTGGACATCATACGCTTTCCCCAGAATGCCACCCCGGAAAACGTCCCGGCAGAGGCGGTCCTGAACCTCGCGATATTCTCCGGTCCGGTCATGTTCATCCTGTTTGCGGCGACGGTGATGATTTCCAATCGCTATCCGATGACCGTAGGTCGGCATGCAGAGATCATGGCGGCCATCCAGGCGCGGAAAGAGACAGAAACCGGGCAGCTGGCACCGCTCTCCAGCTAGATCCACCAGGATGGCTCCAGAAGTGGGTTTGAGTGGGGGCGCTCAACGCCCCCCAGAGGCGGGATCAGAAGGTGAAGCGTACGCCCAGACCGGCCGTATCGATGCTGGTTTCCAGGTCGAAGCGAAGTATTTCCAGATAGATGTCGAGACTGCCGCCGACATTCAGCGCCACACCCACGCCATAGTAGGGGTCGTTGCCATCCTCGTTGAGATTTCTCGAATCCGCTTCCCAGAAGGCGGCTCCAGCCCGGCCATAAATATCGAGTACCCAAAGTGGAACCGATACCATGCCGCCCACCGTCCAGGCGGTTGTATCAAACTTCACCCGATCGCTGTCTTCAAAGCGTTCAGACTTGAAGCTGCCGAGATCCCAGTAGCCGGCGTCGACGGCGAGCCACTTGTTGAACCGCCAGCCCACGCTGCCGTTGAAACCGCCACTCTTGTCGTCAAACTGGATCTTGATATCTTCGATGTCTTCGATATCGTCCCAGTCGAAATCGTCGCGGTCGAAGTCGTCGTCCAATTGGGTGTAGTAGAGACCACCGCCAACCATCAGACCGACGCCGTCGGCGCTGGCGAACGCGGGTGTCAGCAGAATGGCGCAGCTGATCAGCAGGGTGAAAACCTTATTTCGGGGCAGAATAGTCATTGTCTCGATACTCTTGGAGGTTTTTTAACGGGGGATACTCAGCGGTTAGGATAAATTATAGGTCAGCCACGTGATAGCTTCATGGGTCAACAATCCCAACTATTTACCTTGTCACGACGCCAGATTTCCGCAAAGTAGCGTTTAAAACGGCTAAGACTGCGACTGGATCAGGCCGATTTGGAGGCCTCCGGAGTCCCCAGGTGGTGGGCGGCGCCGATACTGAAAATGCCGGCGCCAACGATCAGCACATCGAAGCGCTCGGTGACGGGGAGGGATTCGCCGCTGGATGGGTTTTTCTGGCTCATGGTGCTTCCCTGTTGTGCTGGTCGACGCTACTCAGTTGTTACCTGCCGCCTCCCCGACGTAAGGCCCGGCCGGATTGGCTTCGCTGCCGTGGGCATGATTCGCTATCAGCTCAGTGAAGGCGGGCAGCAGTTCTTCGGGGAGGTCGTGCCCCATGCCGTCGAATAGCTTCAGTTTGGCGTGGGGGATCAGTCGCGCTGTATCGATACCGCCCTCCACCGGCACCAGCGCATCATCCCTGCCGTGGATCACCAGGGTGGGGGTCGTGATCTGCTGCAACAGGTCCACCCGGCTGCCGTTGGCTATTACGGCGGCCATGTGACGCGAGTACCCCTCCGGATAATAATTGCGTTTGTAACTGTCGATGATTTTCTTCTTCAGCGCCGCGTCACTGGGCGGGTAACCGGGGCTGCCGATCTTGCGCCAGTAAGCCATGGTGCTTTCCAGGGTGGGTTTTTCCAGGCCCAGGGCCCGCTTGACCATCGTGAACACCACGTCGGGCCGGGCACCGCGTATTTTCGGGTTGCCGCTGCTGGACATAATGGACGTGAAAGACAACAGCCGCTGACCGTAGCGGGCAGCTACAATCTGGCCGATCATACCCCCCATGGAGGCGCCCACGAGGTGGGCCCGCTCGATCTGCAGGGCATCCAGCAGACCCACCAGATCTCTCGCCATGTCCTCGAGGGTGTAGGGGACATTCATGGGGAGGCCGAACCGGGCGCGCACCAGCAGGTTTGCGGCCTGGGGGATGTGGGCATTTTCCATTTTTTCGGATAGCCCGATATCGCGGTTGTCGAAGCGGATGACCCTGAATCCGCGCGCCGCGAGGCCCTCACACAGGACCAGGGGCCAGCCGATCAACTGGGTACCCAGGCCCATCATCAGTACCATGGCCGGCTCGGTGGGGTCGCCGAATTCCTCATAAGCCAGGCGCACGCCGTTGGCTTTTACATATTTTTCAGACATGGGCTGATTTCCTTCGCCTCTCTCGGATTTTTCTCTGGTGCAATCTAGCAGTTGAGACAGTATGGTATCTGTCACCAGGGCGACAGCCAGCTCGTGGCTTCATAATAACTACGTTAACCCTGGCGGAGATGGCAATGACGGTTAATAGCGAAAACAATCAACTGGGAAACCGCGTCGCCGGCTACGGGCTGTTCATGTTGACCGTGGTCTACGCCTTCAATTTCATCGACCGGCAGATTTTGGTGATTCTGCAGGAGTCCATCAAGAACGATATGGGCCTCAGCGATGCGCAGTTGGGCCTGCTGAGCGGTTTTTCCTTTGCCCTGGTCTACATTACCGCCGGTATACCCATTGCCTACTGGGCGGATCGTACCAATCGTCGCAACATCATCGCGGCAGCGCTGGCTGTCTGGAGCGGCATGACAGCCCTCTCGGGTCTGGCCCAGAACTATACCCATTTGCTGCTGGCCCGTATCGGCGTCGGTATCGGCGAGGCGGGCGGCAGCCCGCCGGCTCACTCCATGATCAGTGACTACTACCCGCCGGAACGTCGCGGTACCGCCCTGGGCATTTATTCCACCGGCGTGCACGTCGGTGTACTGATGGGTTTTATTCTCGGAGGGCTGATCAGCGAGGCCTATGGCTGGCGCGCGGCGTTTATGGCGGTAGGCATCCCGGGCGTCGTGTTTGCCGTGATCTTCCTGCTGACGGTGAAGGAACCGAAACGTGGTCGCTGGGAGAGTGAGGCGGAGGCGGCTTACAAACCCACCCTCGGCGAAACGGTAAAGCTCCTTTCCTCCTACCGCTCCTTCTGGTACCTGGCTATCGCCACCGGCCTGACCGCCTTTGCCGGCTACGGGAACGGTAACTTCGCGCCCTCCTACCTGATCCGTAATCACGGCTTCAGCGTCGGTGAGGTGGGCATCGTCCTGGCCATATTCGGTGGTGGCGCCGGTCTGCTTGGCACGTTCATGGGCGGCTTTCTCGCTGATCGGCTCGGTGTCGCCGACAAACGCTGGTATCTTTGGGTGCCGGCTATTGCGGGGATCTTGGCCGTCCCCCTGGGCTTTCCCTACCTGCTGCTGGACAACCGGATTGCCGTTATCGGTTTCATGTTTGTCGTGACCATCAGTCTCAACACGTACCTTGGACCCTGCCTGGCGATCTCTCATTCCCTGGTGCCGCCCGCCATGCGAGCGTTGACCTCTGCGGTGCTGTTTTTCGTGCTCAATATGATCGGGCTCGGGTTGGGGCCGCTGACGGTCGGGTTGTTGAGTGATTTTTACGCCAATTACTTCGGCGAGAACAGCCTGCGCTACGCGATGCTTACGGTGGGAGTGCTCAGTTCCCCGGCCATCCTGCTGTTCTTCCTGGCGGCCCGCGCACTGCCCGGCGATCTTGCCAGCAAGGCTGCTGCGGATCGGTAACCCTGGTTTTTCAATGCTTAAGAGAGCCACCAGGGCCGATCCGGTGTAAGCCTGTGGAGTCGGTAGGGCGAGCTCAGGTGCCAGAAAAAAGGGGCGGCCAAATCGACCGCCCCTGCAATTTCAGAAATAACGCTTAGAGATTGTACGTGACTTCCAGGCCATACACGCGTCCCTTGGCCAGGGGAGAGAAGGTGCCTCCGGTGGGCGCGCCTACGATATCATCGGGCAGCTGGGTGTCCCCGCCGTGCTTGACGTCGTCCAGCAGGTTCCGGCCGTAGATTCCGAAAACCCAGTGGCCGTCACCGGAGCTGAAATCAATTCCGGCATCGAGAATTTCCTGGTCCAGGATATAGCCCAGATTGCTGTCCGTATAGGCCGAGTCGTCCCGATAGGCGTAACTGATGCGCGAGCTCATGTAACCCCAGTCACCCAGTGCAAGGTCGTGGTTGAAGCCCAGGCTGTAGGTCCATTCCGCCGCACGCGGCAGGTCGAGGGCCTTGTCGGTACCATCGATCACCCCGTCGCCGTTCAGGTCTGCCTTGACGTCGGAGTACTCCGCGTCGATCCACCCCACCGAGGCCATGACCAGCAGGTTTTCGGTGAGCCCGAAGGTGCCGTCCACCTCCACGCCCAGGATTTCCGCATCCGCCGTGTTGCGCACGATCTGGATAGTACCCACCGGTCCGGGGAAGTTCAGCTCACGCTGCATGTCCTGGATATCGTTGTAGAACAGGGCGGCGTTGAGGCGACCCCGCCCGAGTTCGGACTTGAAACCGATCTCGTAGCTGTCCACCTGCTCCTCGTCAAAGGGCCCGGGTGAATCAGCGGGGTCGAAGGAGGTGTTGCGCAGGTTATAGCCGCCGGAGCGGAAACCGCGGGTCCAGTGACCGTAAAGGCGGGCATCGTCTGAGAGTTGCCAGGTCAGTCCCAGTTTCGGCGACCAGCTGTCCCAGTTCTCATCGTCTTTGAAATCAATGGGGCAGACCGCCTCGCCAGCACTGGGGGAGACGAGATTACAGGTCGGTTCCCCCACCCGCGCTATGTTCTCGCTGAGGGAAGCGATTTTGGCTTTCTTCTCCTCGTAGGTGTAGCGCAAGCCCGCCGTCAGGGTCAGAGCTGTGGTGAGATCGTAATCCACCGAGCCGAACACGGCCATGGTCTCCACGTCATAGAGCCCGCCCCCGTCGAAGGTGACCGCCGGAACCACGCCACCCGTGGCGATCCCGGCGAGATCGCGACGCTCGGCATAATCGACCTCGTTGGTAAAGTAGTAGATGCCGGTGGTGACATTTGCCCTGTCGGCGAAGGTTCCGTTATAGCGCAGCTCGTTGCTGTATTGCTCGACCTCCGACCAGCTGCCGGCGTGGAACAGCCAGACGGGCTGGGCATCGATGTCACCGCGCGTCTCGGAGTCGTAGGCGCGCCAACCGAAAATGTTGGTGATGGTGCCGTTGCCGAAACCCACGTCCAGGTTCAACTCCACAGTGACGAAATCTGTCTCGATATCGCCCTTGCCCTCCTCATCGATGGAGAAATCGTGGCTGTCGCGGTCGAAGTTCACAAACGCGCCCGGTACGCCGGAGCCATTGGTATGGGTCTGCGACGCAGGGCCATCCCCCTCGATTTCCGAGTGTTCCCAGCGGGCGATCAGTTCCAGGCCGTCGCTCGGTGTCCATACGCCGACGGTACGAAACATTTTCTGCTCGATCGCACCGAAATCGTCGCCGGTCGCCTTGTTTTCGAACCAACCATCGTCGTCGTTGTAATACCCGGTCAGCTTGGCGGCAAAGTTGTCAGTGAGCGGCCCGCTGACACTGCCCATCAGGTACTTGTTCAGGCCCCCGTCACCACCGCCGTCGACTGCAGCCCTTATGGTGGCCTCTAGCTCATCGCCCGGCTTCCTCGTGTTCATCAGTACCGCGCCGCCGGTCACGTTGCGCCCGAAGAGGATGCCCTGTGGGCCACGCAACACCTCGATGCTATCCAGGTCGAATACGTCGAAGACGACCCCGCCATTGACCCCCATGTAAACACCGTCGACAAACAGGCCCACAGTGGGATCAATGGAGAGGATGGAGCTGTTGATGCCCAGACCACGGATGGAAAAGTTGGCGTAACCCCGTGTGGTGCCCACGTCGTCCAGTGCCACGTTGGGCATACCCACCGAGAGGTTGGTCAGGTCTCGTACCTTCAGGGCATCGAGCTGGTCCGCGCCAAAGGCAGTCACCGACAGGGGAACATCCTGCATGGACTCTGTTCGTTTTCGGGCAGTGACCACCACTTCTTCCAGCATGACTGCGGTAGATCCTTTGCGGGCCTCCTGCCCCTGGGCCGGCAGCGTCAGGCTGCCAGCGGCGACGATCCCTGCTATCGCGGAGACCAGTGTGCGTCGTGCAAATCCTGAGGTTATATCGGTACGGTTCATCTTGTGCTCCTTACAGGCGTCTCAGTTATATTTATAGTTCCACCAGCATTGCGCTGGCGATGATGTCATGGCCGGTTGCGTCCGAGTTCGTCGTGACTGCTGACCCACTCTTCCGAAACGACCGCTGCTCCGAGTGATACTTCTCCGCACAGTACGGTGGCCGCGACGATCTCCGCCAGCTTACCTGCTTTTCCAGCACCGTAGCAATCCATGGACGACAGGCATTCCCTCTGGGTCGCCAGGCCCGTGCCACCACCGTAGGTCGCCACGATCAGTGACGGCAGTGTGACGGAATAGTAGTAATCTCCCTGTGGAGTGACCTCCGCATGTACCAGGCTGGCATGGGATTCGGCCACGTTGGCTTCGTCCTGCCCTGTGGCGATAAAGACCGAGGCGATGCCATTTGCCGGATGTACGCCGTTATGCACCGCACCTGCCATCAGGCCTCCCAGTTGGGAAGTCATTCGGGCGGCATACATGGCCTCCGGTGTGGTACGCATTTTTTTCTGCAGCAGGTCGCGGGGCAGGGTGATCTCGGCCACGACACGTTTGCCCCGTGTGTGCAGGGTATTCAGCTGCGAGTGCTTCTTGTCCGTGTCCATGTTGCCGGACAGGAAGTGGCGTGCGATTGGTTTGTCGTAGTTGCTCATGATCCACTGGCAGGCGGCGTAGGTGGCCTTGCCGCACATGTTCTGGCCCGCGGCATCCCCGGTGGTGTAGTTGAAGCGCAGGTACAGCATGCGACTGGCGGCGAACTGCTGGATGTCGCGCAGCTTGCCGCTGCGGGTGGTGGTTTCCGCGGCCGTCTTGATCGCGGGGAAGTTTTCCGAGACCCAGAGGCCGAAATCGCGGGCCCCGCGGGCATCCTCGAAAGCGAAGACGGGAGAGCGCTGCATCGCATCATCCACCACGGTGGTAGTAATACCACCGGCCTCCCGGGTCAGTCCCATACCCCGGCTGTAGCTGGCCACCAGGGTTCCTTCTGTCGTCGCCATGGGAACATAGAAGTCTCCCTGGGCATGTTCCCCGTTGACCCGCAGCGGACCGGCAAAGCCCAGGGGCATCTGCACCACCCCGGTGAAGTTTTCGATATTGCCGGGCAGCATGGCAGGGTCAAACGAATACTGACCGGTATGCGCCAGGTCTACCCCGGTCCGATCCTGCAGGAACCGGCGTCGTGAGGCTGCCGCTTCCCGTGTATAATCCTCGTCCGGGTAGCGGGGAATGCGTGGTGCAATCATGCTTGCGTAGCCCCTGTCATTGCGGTGTCAGTAATATCGACCGTCAAATTAACCAATTAGAATCCGGTCTGCATGACTCAATACGCCAGATTTATGACTGAAGATGCCAGAGGCTGAATTTCAGGCCGGCACGACACCGACCGTGCTCTCCAGCTGGACCCGGGTGCTGGTCAGTGCGCTGCGCGAGCGCGGTATCGACGCGGACGCCCTGTTGCTGGAGGCGGGAATCGATCCGGGTGACATTGCCCGGCCGGATGAGCGCCTTCCGCTACCGTCCACCACACGATTATGGCAGCTCGCGGTCAGGGAGACCGGCGACGAGAACCTCGGCCTCTGGGTGTCCCGGTATTCCAGCCAGACAACCTTTCACGCGCTGGGCTATGCGTTTATGGCCAGCAGCAGCCTGCAGCAGGCCATGGAACGGGTGGTGCGCTTCAATGGCATGGTCAGTGATGCGGCAGAAGTGACAACCGAGCGCCGCGGGGATTACTACCTGATGAGCTGGAAACTGGTGTCGGACGTGCAGCGTCCCGCAGAACAGGCCATGGAGGCCGTGATCTCTTCCATTATCAGGGCCAGCCGCAGACTTTACGGAGCGGAGTTTTCGCCCGTCGCCGTGCAGTTGATGCGCGCAGAACCCGAGAGCGAGCAGTTATTCCGAGACTTCTTCCGTTCTGAGGTGATCTATGGCGCCAGGGAATACCGACTGGAATTTCGTGTGGAGGACCTGGAGAAACCGCTGCCCTGGGGCAACGAGGATCTAGCCCGCTCCAATGACCGTGTGGTCGAGGAATATCTGGCGCGACTCGAGCTGGGCAGCGTGGCCACGCGCCTGCGAACACTGCTCACCAAAGAGTTGCCCAGTGGCGTCCGGTCGCACGACCACTACGCGGCGATACTGGGTATGAGCGGGCGCAGCCTGCAACGTAAACTGAGTGCGGAGGGTTCGAGCTTCAATCAGGTGCTCAACGAGACCCGCTGTGACCTGGCCAAGTCCTACCTGCAGGCGGGGCAGCGACACTCCCTGACGGAGATAGCCTTCCTGCTGGGCTTTTCCGATACCAGCAGCTTCTCCCGGGCTTTTCATCGCTGGACCGGCGTCGCCCCCAGCGCGTACCCGCATTGACCTCTGTCGCCAAAGCGGTAAGCCAGTGCTATCTGTCTGCTAAACACCAGCCGGTGAGTCCTTCCCGCAGGGGTCTGGGTGGGTAAACCAGGATAGTCTGCAAGCACCTCAAGGCGCGGTGGGCGCCAGTCTGGAATCAGTCTCGCTTTTTGAGTACAAGCAGGAGATTTCCCGGCATCTGGTTGAAGTAGCTGTAACCACTCTGCAATATCATATAGCCGTTGCCGACAGCAGGGCCTGCGTTGTCCAGGGCGCCACCGTGGGCAGGTACTCCGTTCAGGGTGGGGAAGGACTTTTTGGTATCGAATCGCCAGAGTTCCCTGCCATCCTCGCTGGAAAACGCCTGAAGCGTGCCGTTCAGGGACCCCGCGAAAACCGCCCCCTCAATACCTGTGAGGGCAGCAGAGTAACCGTAGAAATAGGGACAGTCGGGCCAGTTTTCATCCTGGCGTCCGTTCAGTGGGTCGATCCTGGTACGATCCAGTTCACATCCCCGCTCGATACTGTGGCGCCACTTGACCTTACCGGTTGTAAGATCAAGCGCCGTGATACCCGGGCGGGGAGAATAGTCCCACCCTATGAGTTTCCACTCAGGGTCTGCTACCGGCACGAATACGGTGTCGTCCTCCACGCTCATTCCCCAGTGGATGCCGCCCACCGGTGTTCCTTCAGACAACTTTTTCTGCCATATCACCGACCCACCGTCATCAGGGTCCAGTGCATATACGTCACCTGACTTCTGGCCTGCCACCAATATATCCTTACCCGCAGCATTGGTCGTAACGACGACAGAAGCGCCGAAATCGAAATCGGGGCCGGAGTCCTCGGGGCAGTTGGGGTTGTCCGGGTATCCCAGGTAACGAGCTATGCAAGCCTCGGTGTAGATATCATTCGCCAGGGCCTGATAAATCCAGGCGGGCTCGCCGCTATCGAGATCAAGCGCGATAATGGCATCACTGGTATTGGTCGCGGGCCAGGAGTAATTCTGCCCCGTTCCGATATAGAGGCGATTGCGTTTTACATCGATAGCCGGGGTCGTCCATACGGGGGCGCCGGACGGCCCCCAGGTTCTGGTGCCAATGGCGTTTTTGCCTGTGACTTTTGCATCATCCGTGGTTGTGTAAGTCCAGAGGGTTTCCCCGGTGCGGATATCAAGGGCACGTACGCCACCGTGTTCCCTGCAGCACTCATAGTTACCCATGTCGGCCCTGGCAACCTCAAAACTGGAGATCGGCACGTAGAGTCGAGCATCATGCAGGACAGGCGTGCCGGTGATAGTGCTTGCACTGTCCAACCCGGCATCGACGGACCAGACTTCACTGCCGTCCACGGCGCTGACAACATGCACACTACCCCTGGCGTCGCCGAAGAATAAGACCGGTTGTTCCGTATCCGGCATGCGACCATACCCCAGTGCCGAACGCACGGGTCCCGTGGATCGATAGGTCCATTTCAGGCAACCTGACGCAAGGTCGAAGGCATACACGGTCCTGGTGGCGTCCACGCCAATGAACAAGGTATCTGCTGTGATGACCGGCTGCGAACGCATCACCGTAGCACCCGGAAAACCCTGCGCCCAAACTACTTCAAGCCCCGGGAGATCCTTGACGCCCAATCCTGCGGACTCCGGATTCTGAAAACGCCGGTTGGCGGTGCCATAACCCCAACCGGTAATGCTGGGTGCCATATCCCCGGGTGCTTCCTGGTTGTCGGCATCACAGGCCACAGCCAGTTCCCAGGCTCGCGGGTCCATATTCCCCTTTGACAGGTAGCGGGCCAGTTCTTCGAGCTGTGCAGCATTCATGCCGGCTGACTGCTGGCTCATACTGCCGTCGGTCATGGAGCCCAGCAGTCTCTCATAGCTCATGGCTCTGAGCGTACTCAAAGCACTTGCCTTCGCTATCGGGTTGGAGTGGCAGGATGCGCAGTACTGCTGGTACAGGGCGGCGCCTTCCGTGCTGCCCTTGAGGTGCTTCACAAACCAGTCCTGGGCTTCACCCAGTGCCTTCTTATAGGGCTCACCCCGGTAAATATCATAATGCTTGCCAGGGATAACAACGTATTTGCTGGGAACACGATCCTTGATGGTCTCGTACAGCAGGGCGCCGTTGACCTCCCGCGCAAACAGATCTTCATCCTCGGCGTCGATGATGAGCGTCGGCACGTTCAGGTTCTCAGCGGAAGCGAATGAATCGAAGCGCTTGAGGTAGATCCAGTCTGGATAGCCCTTGAGTGCCGGATTGATTACCGATTCCGCCCCGGGGTAGGAAGCGATATCGCCCCTCGCCCGCTGTATTTCCCAGCGCGTGACCATCTCATCCGTAATCATCTTGAGATTGGCCTTGAAATTTACCGCGCCAATCTGGTCCACATAAGCCTTGATGCGTTCATCACGAGCCGCTGTTACCAGCGCGACCCCGCCGCCAAGGCTGGTTCCCCAGACACCCAGATTATCCGAGAGCACCCCGGGTTCGCCGGCAAGGTAGTTCAGAGCGGCCCTGGCATCTTCCACTATCGAGCGTGGGTTGATGACCCGACGAATGTGCTCCGCGTCCACGTTGACGACGGTGAGCTCTTCCGCCGCCGGCAGCGACTCCCGATGGAAGAGAGGGCCGTTACTTTCGCCCCAACCCTTGTAATCGAAAGTCAGAACGACAAATCCCCGGCTGGCGAACTGGGGCGCGTAGGCGCGGTTGAGGTGTGTCTTGCTGCCTCCCCAGCCGTGTATTAACAGCAGACCAGGCAGCTTTTCGCCGGCTTGCATACCTTTGGGTTTATAGATGTCACCTGCGAGTCGAACCCCTTCACTCCAGATCGTAATCTCTTCATGAACGACTTCATCCGCCACCGAGGTGTCGGCGACAGCACCCCCTGTTAACAGAAGATGCACAAGCAACAGGCAAAATACCTGTTTGATAGACAGCGAGGGGGGGTGTGTCATGGCATAAGCACTCCCATGGAGTATGGAAGGGCGACCGGACCGCAGGAATGACACCTGCTGGTCGCCCTTGCGTAAGCTGTGGACTAGAAATTATAAGTCAGCTTCAGACCATAGGTTCGGGGGGCACTCAGGCTCGAAGCCGCGAGACCTGAGACCGGGCTCGGGCGTGGGCGGTTGATCTCATTCCTGTCATCAGAGATGTTCTGCACCCACAGGGTCGCTTCCCAGGTCAACTCAGGGGATGCAATGTTCAACCGCGCATCCCAGCGATCCCAATCATCCAGTGTGTCGTACTTGTCATAGTTGAAAGCCGTGAGCTGCTGTTCACTGGTGTATACGTAACTGACCGAAGTGCTCCAATCCAGATCCGCCATATTCCACCCGTAGGACAGGAAAGCCGACAGCTTGTGCTCTGGAGAGAGCGGAAATTCATTACCACTCAGGTCTTGGGTGCCATTACACAGAGGGTTTGCCGTGTCGCCCACCCTGTAGAAATCAAGGACACAGGCACTGGAGTCCGCAGAATCAAAGTCCTCGTACTCGGTATCGTTGTAGGAATAGGAGCCACTGAGCACCAGGCCCTCAGTGACCAGGGCCGTTACTTCAGCCTCGATACCCCACGCGGTCGCATCGGCGGCATTCTCAAAGGTGGCAACACTCACGCCATTGACTGCATCGCTCTTGAGTACTTGCAGGTCAGTGTAATCGTAGTAGTACAGCGCCGTGGCGAGGTTGAGCCTATCATTCCACAGGCCGCCCTTGTAACCCAGTTCCAGGGAGACGACCTCCTCCGGGTCGACCGTCGGCAAATCGTCCGTTGTGGTGGGCGCCAGCAGGTTAAAGCCCCCGGAGCGGTAACCCGAGGCAAGGAAGGCATAGAGGAAATGGTTGTCTGACAGGATGTGATCGACGCCTACCCGCCAGGTCACCTTGCTCCAATCGTCGTCACCCTCCCGGTATACGGTCGGGTCGGTTTCGCTGGCGGGATCTTCAGGGATCACCCAGTTGACATAGGTGTTATCCTTCGCCTCTTTCTCATCGTAGGAGTAGCGCAGCCCGACCGTCACCAGGGTGCGGTCGGTCCAGTCCCAGTACATCTGCCCGTAGGCGGCATAAGAGGTAGTCTCCAGATTACCCTCGCCCCGATACAGGATGCCATCGGGGTTGGTGGGTAAACCGCCTCCCAGCACACTGCCCAGCCAGGTGTAGTTTGCCACCAGCTCGCTGTTGTTCTCGATGAAGGTCTGCAGTTGGTCTTCTTTACTGTTGTAGTAATACAGTCCGGCCATAAAGTTGAGGGGCCCCTCCAGCTCGGAGATTACCTGGAGTTCATGCGACCAGGTCTCGTTGTTCTGCTCGTAGGGAACCGTAATAATCGAGGGGGTCAGTGCAAAGCCGGTGAAGACATCCACCGTCAGCCCCCCCAGGCCTGCCATGGGCAGCAGGCTGTAGTCCAGTCCGGAGTCGGCCGCATTGCTCACGTCGCCGTCATCCATGCGCTCAAAGCTGAAGTCGGTATACCCGAGCGTATATTTCAGCGTGTAGCTGTCGCCCTCATATTCACTGATAAACGTGGCGAAATCGCGCGATGTGTCCTGCCAGGGTGTGGTATCTACCGCCACCTTTTCACCGTCACTGCGCAGCGCCGGATTCTCCCGGGTCATACCCTGGTTGGGGTTGGCAAAGTTTGTCCCCGGATAAGCTCCCACGAAGTTGAGCTGCTGGAAGGGTGCGCTCTGGTTGAAAACTTCCTGCACCGGCTCGGTGCGGTAGGGACTCAGGACATACCCTGCAGACTGGTGTTCATCGGAGTCTGCACTGCCGATTTTCAGGCTGTTATTCCACCGTTCCGTTGTCTGGTGGTCCAGGCCGATGGTCCAGTAACTCTGGTCCCTGTCATCATATTTGTCGCCATTGACGACATTGGTCTGAAAGCCGTCGCGCTCGATCTGGGAGGCCGCGACGAGGGCAGACAATTTTTCCGTCACCGGGCCGCTGGCCAGGCCCTGGAGAACCCAGTAGTCGTAATTGCCGAGTTCGCCGGTTATCTTGCCACCCCACTCTTCGGTGTCCGGCCTGATGCTGACGAGGTTCACCGCACCACCGATGGAGTTGCGCCCATACAGGGTGCCCTGGGGACCTCGCAGCACTTCGACGCGCTCGATGTCGAGGAAATTTGAATAGCCGAATATATCCGTCTCGGTGGTGTACACCCCATCCCAGTAAAGCCCTACACCGGGGTCCGAGCCCAGGGCCAGGTTCTGTCGACCCACGCCGCGGATACTGACCCGGCTTGGCGCCACCGTAAGTGAGGGGGTAAAGCCAGCCAGGTCGTATTGATTCTCGATACCCCGCTCACTCATGGCGTTTGAGTCGAAGGCGCTGACGGCGACGGCTGTGTCCATGAGGCCGGATTCAACCCGTTTTGCGGTGATAATGACTTCTTCCAACACCATCTGGGCGTCGACTGATGCAGAGTTCAGGGCAAGGCCGGCCGCGATCAGGGAAAGGCGGGAGATCTGGTGCAACTGGTTTTTCATGGGTATTTGCCTCACGGGATACATTTTATTAGCTTGTGTGCTAATTTAAATCATATAAATTAGTATGTCTACAAATTAATACTTCGATTGGCAAGCTGGGATATACTCCGATAATGACCACTGAAATCACCGAAAAGCCGCGCAAGCGCACCCAGGAACGCACGGAAGTCACGCGCAACAAGCTATTGAAGGCGGCTGCAGCGCTCTTTATGGAGCAGGGCTATGACGGTGTCACAGTAAGGGATATCGAAAAAAAGGCAGCCGTACATCGCGGCCTGGCGGCGTACCACTTCCAGGACAAGGCATCACTTTGGAAGGCGGTCGCCGACAAAAAATTCGGGAAAATGCGGGATGAAATCAATCATCGCCTGGCTATTCTCAACGAGCTTTCCCCCCGGGAGCGTCTGGCAACTATCGTAAGGTTTTATGTCCAGTTTAACGCCAGAGATCCAGGTGTGAGCGCACTGATGAGCCAGGAAGCCAGGAAGCACTCCTGGAGAACTAAGTACCTGATCGACAGGCATGTCAGATCAGGCTGCCAGGCTCTGGAGTCGCTGGTCCACGACACGCTCGGGCTGGACAGGGATGCCTTCATTCACTGGTATTACATTATGATCAGTGCCAGTTCCACCATTTTCTATTTTGCACCCGAGTGCCAGCTGCTATTCGACGTGGATTCGCGAGAGGAATCCCTGATTAAAGCCCACGCGGATCTGCTGGTAACGATGCTGGTGGACGACCGGCTTTAGCGATGCCCGGCGAATACTGATTCTTTAATGTTTTCAATCACCTGGTCCTGACCGCCTGCAATGGCGTGCAGATTGCCGCGTGACTGGCGCCTTTTCCCGGCGTGTTGGCGCCTATGCCCAGGCACGAGCCGCTTGCCTCCACTAGTATTACGGCTCACCATTTAGCCGCACAGCAAGCACTACACGAGGAGAACAAAGCATGTCACTGGATTTTGACGGCGCCCGCCTGCCCAACCCCAACCTGAAACCCGAGCACGAGGAGTGGCGCACCCAACTGCGCAAATTCATCGATGCCGAGATCATGCCGTACGCGGAAGAGTGGGACGAGGCGGGCCATATCCCGATCGAGCTCTGGCCCAAAGCGGCAGCGGTGGGCCTGCTGGGCCTGGGGTATCCCGAGGAATTCGGTGGCATCAGGGAGGGCATCGACTCCTGGCACAGCTGGATCGCCAACGAGGAACTGGCCCGCATCGGCGTGGGGGGGATCCCCGCCAGCCTGATGGTGCACGGCATCGGCCTGCCGCCGGTAATGAACTGGGGCAGCCAGGCCCTGAAAGAGAGGGTGGCGCCGCCGGTGCTGGCCGGCGAGAAGCATATCTCCCTGGGGATCACCGAGCCCGGCGGCGGTTCCGATGTGGCGCAGCTGGCCACGACGGCGGTACGGGACGGTGACCACTACGTCGTCAACGGCTCCAAGACGTTTATCACCGGCGGCATGCGGGCCAACTGGGTCTCCACTGCCGTGCGCACGGGCGGGGAGGGCGCACGGGGTGTTTCCATGCTGCTGATTCCCACTGACGCGGAAGGATTCAGCCGGACCCAGCTCGACCGCAAGCAGGGCTGGTGGGCCTCGGATACCGCCACCCTGTACTTTGATAACGTGCGGGTACCTGTGAGCAACCTGATCGGTGAGGAAAACCAGGGTTTCCTGGTGATCATGACCAACTTCAACGCCGAGCGCATGGCCATGGCGGCAGGCATGGAGGCCCTGGGTCGGGTGTGCCTGGAGGAGGCGGTGGAGTGGGCCCGGGAGCGCAAGACCTTCGGCAAACGCCTGGCGGACCACCAGGTAATCCGCCACAAGATCGCCCAGATGAAACAGAAGCTCAACGCGACACAGGCCTATATCCGCATCTGCTACGAGTCGATCGAGGCGGGCAATGCCAATCCGGGTGATATCGCCCTGCTCAAGGTTCAGGCCAGTGAGACCATGGAGTTCTGCGCCCGGGAGGCCATGCAGATCCTGGGCGGCATCGGCTATATGCGTGGCAACCGGGTTGAGCGCATCTACCGGGAGGTGCGGGTCAACGCCATCGGCGGGGGTTCCGAGGAGATCATGCGTGACCTGGCGGCGCGCCAGTACGGGGTTTGAGGGATGAGCGCTACCGAACAGGAACTGAATGATTTCCGGGCGGAGGTATCGGCCTGGATGAAGGACAACAAGCCCGCCGATCCGGGCTTTCTGCTGCCCCAGACTTTCATGGAAGTTGGGGACGAACAGCAGCTGGAATTTTTGCGGGAGTGGCAGCACAAAGTCTGGTCTGCTGGATACCTCGGGATGGCCTGGCCGAAGGAGTATGGCGGCGGCGGGGTGGACGCGAAGTACCAGCGCATTGCCGACCAGGAGATGCGCCGGCACGGCGTGCCGATCTGTTTCAACGTCATCGGTCTCGGCTGGGCCGGACCGCTTATCAACGATATCGGTACCGAGGCGGAGAAGGCCAGGTATCTCAGGGGAATTCTCAGCGCGGAGGATATCTGGTGCCAGGGCTTTTCCGAACCGGATCATGGCTCCGACCTCGGCAGCGCACGGACCCGGGCGGTGCGCGACGGGGACGAGTATGTGATCAATGGGCAGAAGATCTGGACCACCATGGGCAACTTCGCGAAATACATGATCCTGCTGGCCCGCACCAACCCCGATACCGAACGCAAGTACGATGGCCTGTCCTACTTTCTTTCCCCCATGGACGTGCCGGGCATCGAAACCCGCCCTATCCGCAAGATCACCGGCGAATACGGGTTCACCGAGACTTTCTTCACCGATGCCCGCATTCCGGCCGACTGCCTGATGGGCGAGGAAGGGCAGGGCTGGCGTATCGCCATGCAAACCCTGCAGTACGAGCGCGGCGCGGAGGCGGGTGCCGCCGGTGGCCTGGCCATGGTGCGAGTCACGATCGACGACATGATCAGCCAGTTAGGTGATCTGACCCGGGATGGCGCGCCGGTGCTGAAGGACCCGGCGGTACGCGACCGCCTGGTGGAGTTGATCATGGAAGAAAAGGCCCTTTCACTGGGCGACCGGCGTGCTCATATCGCTCCCCTGTGCAGCGACTATCCCGGCTCCCTGCCTCTCTCCCACAAGTTGCGCGCTACGGAAATGACGCGCCGGATGCGCCAGTTCGCCATCAGCCTGCAGGGTGCCGAGGGGGGGTTGTACGTGGGGGACCCGCAGGCCCGCCAGGGAGGTTTCTGGCAGCGCGCCTATTTCAATAGCTTTTCCGCGACCATCGGCGGCGGCACCAGCCAGGTGCAGGCCAATATCGTCGCCGAACACGTTCTCGGTCTGCCAAAGTGAGGGGAGCTATGTCTGTCACAGGAAACACCACTCTGGCATTCAGCGAGGAACAGGCCATGCTGCTGGAGGTGGCACGGGAGTTCTGTCGCGAAAAGTCACCGATGAGCGCGGTGCGCGCGCACCTGGAAACACCAACCGGGTTCGATCCCTCGCTGTGGGACGAGATGGTCTCCCTGGGCTGGGCCGGTATCGCCCTGCCGGAGTCCTGTGGCGGATCCGGCATGGGAGTGGCTACGGTGGTACCTGTGGTCGAAGCGATGGGCCGGGCCATGCTTGGCACACCGCTGGTCAGTTCCACCCTGGCAGCGCAATTGTTGCTGCGGGCCGCCGGTGCCGGCCCCATGGAAGCCGTCCTCACGGAGATAGCGGCAGGCGCTCCGGCGAGTGTGGCCCTGCTGGAAAATGCCGACTGGGGAGATGACACACTGTGCTGTTCGGTGGACGCCGGAGGGATACTGCAGGGCAGCAAAAAATTTGTTACGGATGCCGGAGTCGCTGAGCTGTTCGTCGTTGTCATTGACTATGAAGGCGCTCCGGCGCTGGTCACCGTGCGCGCCGGGCAACTGCCGCCTGGAGCGGTCACTCCCAATACCCTGATCGACCAGACCAGGCGCTCGGCCACCGTCGATTTCAGCGGGGTGACTGTGTCGGAGGGCAACCTGGTCACCGGAGCGCAGGTCGGTTGCGCACTGCGAGACCTGCGCCTGCTGGGGGCCCTCCTCATCGCGGCAGAAGCTACCGGCAGTGCCGCCAGTTGCCTGGACACAACAGTCGAATACCTCAAGACGCGAAAGCAGTTCGGCAAGCTGATCGGCTCCTACCAGGCACTCAAGCACCCGGCGGTGGATATCCTCACGTCGCTGGACTCGGCCCGCTCCTTTGTCTACCACGCGGCCTCACTGGTGAGCGATCTGCCGCTGGACAGGGATGCCGAAATCGCCTGTCGCATGGCCAAGGCCCAGGCCACGGAAACACTGCTTTATGCCAGTGACCGGGCAGTACAGTTCCACGGCGGCATGGGGTTTACCTGGGAGTGCGATGCACAACTCTATATCCGCCGCGCCCAGTGGAGCCAGCAGCAGTTCGGGGATGCCCGGCACCATCGCAAGCGACTCGCGGCACTGCTGCTGGATTGATGGCCCTCCCGGCGCGGCAACGGGGATGTACCCGTTTCCCACTCTCGTGCATTATTGCCTGCTGATTGTTCCCGGAGATGACAAATGAATCGCCTCTCTCTGATTGATCTGGTTTTTTTCCTGACGGAGTCCGAGGAGAGTCCCAAGCATGTCGGTGGGATATCCGTTTTCAAAAAGCCCCCCGGTGCCAGCAAGGCCTGGGTGAGGGAGTTCTACGAGGACCTGCTGTCACGGGACCAGGTGCAGCCGCCATTCAACCACGTCATCAATTTCCGCGCTTTCGGCGGGCCTCGATGGGACGAGGCAGAGTCGGTCGACATTCGCGATCACATTCTTTACCACAGCTCGAAAAAAGTGATGAGTGAGGAGGAGCTTTATGACCTGGTGGCCGAGTTGCACGAGCCCGTGCTGGATCGTAAAAAGCCCCTGTGGCAGTTCCACATCATCGATAATGTGCAGGGCAACCGTTTCGCCATGTACACCAAGATCCACCACGCCTATGCCGATGGGGTCACCATGTCGCGCTGGCTCAACCATAGCCTGAGCAAGTCCGCGACGACCACGCAGCCCACGGCTGTATGGGAACAGAAGGACATCGAGGCGGGGCAGAAAGAGCGCAAGAAACAGAACCTTGCTCTCATGAAAACCCTTACCCGCGGCACTACCCAGTGGGCGCAGGTCCTGGGCGGCGTCAGCAAGCTGGTGGCACAGCTTGCCCTGGAAGGTGTGGGACTAACGACCAACGCCGTATCGATTCCTTTCAAGGCGAAAGAAGACACCCCCTTTACCGGGCATGTCACTCCGGATCGGCAGCTGGCATCCGCCAGGATCGATATGCAGCGCCTGGCCAGACTCCGCGGTGCCACCCGCTGTACCCTGAACCATATCGCCCTGACCTGTATTGACGGCGCGCTGCGGCGCTATCTTCTGGATAACGGCATCGACCTCGACCGGCCCATCAGCATACAGATGCCGGTGAACCTGCGGGACAGCAATGACAGGATCAGTGGCAACAAGGTGGGGCTGGTGCTGGTCGACCTGGCGCCGCCGACAGACGATCCCTATGAGCGGCTGCGGGAGATCGGCTTTACCTTGCGAGCGGTGCGCAACCAGATCGACGGCGTGCCGGCCATCGCGGTTCAGCAGTACACCGCGGTGATGGCGGTGCTGATGGAACTGATCGAGGTGCTGGAGCTGAACCGCTTCCTGCCGGCGGTATCCGACACACTGGTGTCCAATGTCCCGGGGCCTGCGGAGACCATGTACATGGATGGGGCAAAACTGGTGCAGTCGCTGCCGGTGAGCACCCTGCCGCCGGGCAGCCAGATGAACATTACGCTGTACAGCTACGATGGAACGCTTTATTTCGGTCTCGTAGCGACTCGCAAGGTGGTCGGGTTGCCCAATCTCGCACGCTATATCGAAGAGGCTTTCGATGAGTTGGAGGAGTCAGTCTATAACCCCGTTTGAAGTCAGCGCTGACTGCGGCGCTAGATTTCTGCGAGTTTCTTGGCGACCCAGTACCATACGGCGGCATTCAGGTTCAGGCCGATGTGACTGCCCAGCACTTCGATATTGTGGACGTGTTGATAGTCGCCACTCTGCACCGAGGTGCGCCAGTTCACCACGCCGTCGCCTTTGGTGTAGATCGCGGTGGTGGGTACCGGTGGAGGCACGGATATGAGGTCGTCGTTGTCCCGCGGATTGGGATCCGGATTCAGCTGGTTATACAGGCGGCTGGCGTGGGAGGCGCGTGCATGACCCCGGCCGAACGGACTGCCCAGCGTTATCACCTGGTGGATGGTGTCCGGTTCCATGCGGGCAATTTCCCTGGCGTAGATGCCGCCGAGGGAATGACCTACCAGGGATACCTTGCCGCCACCCTGCTCGATCAGCCGCTCCATTGCATCCCTCAGGTTCTCATCCCTGAAGCTCCCCGGTCCCAGGTTGCGTCCCTGGCGCCAGCCGGTGGCGATATAGCCGAGGCTGCGCAGGTAGCGAATCAGCGGGCCGTTGCCGCGGTCATCGCCCAGGAAGCCGGGGATCACCATTACGCTGTGTTTTTTCCTCGCCCTGGGCATGCGCCGCAGCAGAGGTTGTGATACGCCCAGAAAGGCTGCATCGGCCAGTGCCCGTGGCCCGTCGGTAAGGGCCAGGGCCATGTGGGGTGGTCTTACACTCAAGTGGCTCCTCCGGCAGCGGCGAACAATTCATCATAGCTCTGCTGCAAACATTCCCGGTAGAACGCGGGATCCGGCATCATCTGTCTGCAACTGGTGGCGCTGATCATAAACTTTCCGCAGTAACTTCCTATGGCGTGGAACAGGCCCAGACCGTCCTGTACCGGGCCACTGCCATACGTTGCCACCATTTCGGCGCCGGTGCAATACAGGGGAATGGATGGTCCTGGAACGTTGGTGATCACGCAGTTGAAGCTGGGGCGGATCCGGTTGGCCAGGCCGAGCCGGCTC
Source organism: Halieaceae bacterium (assembly GCA_024640505.1). GTDB lineage: Bacteria > Pseudomonadota > Gammaproteobacteria > Pseudomonadales > Halieaceae > JARRPM01. The sequence continues at coordinate 16,815 of JAHEEV010000021.1, read as the reverse complement.
GACAGACGGGCGGCCTCGGCGGTGAGCATCGAGGGGATGAACCGGGTGTAGTCGGTCATCGCCTTGGCGTCGATGGCGTTGGTCAGTTCCTTGGCATTGCGCGTGCTTTCATGGACTGCCTGCAGGCGCTCCATGGGATCTTCGACGTCGCTGCGCACCTGTACCGTCATGTTGGAGACGATATTGCCGCCGGCCATATCCTTGTCGGAGCGCACATTGATGGGTGCCATGGCCGCCATGGATCCCTCGGGTAACTCCTCGTGGGCCGCCAGGTACTTGCGCATGGCGCCACCGACGATGGTGATGGCCACGTCATTCACCGTGGCCCCTGCCACGGCATTCTTGATCTTCTTGACATCATCCAGCGAGACGGAGATCGCATCGAATACGCGATAGGGTGAAACGGTGCCGTTGAAGCGGGTACGCGGTACGTCCCTGACCCGGCTCAGCTTGCCGCGAGTGAGCCCTGCCGCTGCCTTTGCCATCCCCGGTATCGTGTTTCTGGCTACACCCAGGAAATGGAAGGGTTTCATCACGTTATTCAGAGAAGATCTCAGCAATAATTCCGCCGTGGAGGGACGCCGGTCCACGTTGATGATCGCCGGATCATGGCGACGCTTGTAGTCCGGGGACAGGTCGTGGGTCGCCACGGTCATCTCCACGCCAGACGTGCCATCGATGGCTGCATGGTGGGTCTTGGAAAACAGGGCGAAACTACCCTTGGGTACACCCTCCACATTATCCAGGCTTTCGATGACATAGAGTTCCCAAAGAGGCCGGGCCCGGTCCAGCGGCCGCGAGTTCAGCCTGGACACCAGAATGCACAGCTGGCGCCAATCACCCGGTTTGGGTAGTGCGATGTGGCGAATGTGGAACTCCGGATCGTAGCTGCCGTCCGTGACCCAATAGGGATGGTCGAGTTCGAAGGGCACGGTCATCAATCGCTCGGTCATGGTGGGCAGCCCCAGCATGCGGCTGTTAATGTTCTCGATGATCTCCTTGAATCGCACCTTGCCTTCGGGAGCCGTGGAGGGGTCGTAGATGCCCAGCCCCGATATGTGCATCGGGGCGTTGGGCGTCTCCATGTAGAGAAAGGAGGCGTCGAGGCCGGTGAGTTGGCGCATGTCAGAATAACTCCGGGGGCTTTGTGAGCGCGACGGGCTGAATTCACTCGACAGTCGGTGGTGAGCCCAATGGTTGAATGAATTCTGCCCCGAGGAATGGGGCGGGTTCTTAATCAAAACCAAATTAGCAGGTTGGCAATATAACTGCCCATTACCACGTTTGAGTGTCACCTGGGTGACAGCCGTCGCGACTTCTTGCTGCTAGGATTTGCCCCTCAACTGGACCCGTCGGGAGCAAGTGCAGCGATGTCATTACCCTATGCGAATATCAAGCTGTTTCCCTATGAACAGGCGATGCTCGGTAAACTGAACCCTGAAGGCTATGGCAGCCTGGTGGATATGTTCCTGCAGGCCTGTCGCAACTACCCAGAACGGGTGGCCTATACCGCACTGGGCCAGGATATCCTTTTCGCTGAGATCGAGCAGATGAGTGCTGGATTTGCGGCTTACCTGGTCAATGAGGCCGGTCTGTCCCGCGGCGACCGGGTCGCCATCCAGCTACCCAATATCGGCCAGTACCCGGTAGTCGCCTGGGGAGTCCTGCGGGCGGGACTTGTGATCGTTAACACCAATCCCCTATACACAGCTCGGGAGTTGGAGCATCAGTTCAACGATTCCGGCGCCGTCGCCCTGGTGGCGTTGGCGGAACTGCTGCCCCAGATCGAGGGGGTGATACCCAAAACCGGTATCCGCCGGGTGATTTCCACCAGCCTATTCGATCTGCTGGAAGCGCAGCCTCTGCCGGAGTCTTCCCTGCGCGATCTGACCAGCCTGCCCCAGGCTCTGGCGGCTGGCGCCGGTAGGGAACTGCCGGAACTTGAAATCGGTATGAACGACGTCGCGCTGCTGCAGTACACCGGAGGTACAACCGGTCCCGCGAAGGGTGCGGTATTGACCCACGGCAATGTCTTCGCCAGTACCCAGCAGACCGCCGAGGTGGTGGATATAGACCCGGATGTGGCAGAAATCGTGCTCGCGCCGATGCCGCTGTACCACATTTACGGTTTTACCATGAATATCGTCTCTACCTTCTGCGCCGGTGGCCATTCGGTCCTGATCGCGGATCCGCGAGATACCAATGCCATGGTGCAGTTGATGAAGCAGTACCCCTTCACCGCCATGGCGGGTATCAACACCCTGTTCACCAGCCTGATGCAACACCCGGAGTTCGATGAGATCGACTTCAGCCACGTGAAGGGTATTATTGCCGGCGGTGCCGCCCTGGTGGAGGACGTCGCCAATGAGTGGTTTGAACGCACTGGCAGCCAGATTTTTGAGGGTTACGGCCTGTCCGAGACCAGCGCCGTGTTGACCGGTAACAATCCCAGCGATCGTCAATTGGGGACTGTGGGCAAACCCATGGGCTACCAGGAGATCAAAATCGTCGACGAGCATGGCAACACCCTGCCCACAGGCGAAGAGGGCGAGTTGCTGGTGCGCGGCCCCCAGGTCATGCACGGCTACTGGAATCTTCCGGCAGCCACGGCCGAGGCGCTGGACGAGGAGGGCTGGTTCCGCACCGGGGACGTCGCCAAAGTGCAGGCAGACGGCTTCGTGAAGATCTGTGACCGTCTCAAGGACATGATCCTGGTGTCCGGCTTCAATGTGTATCCCAACGAAATCGAGGCGGTAGTCTCGACCCACCCGGACGTGGTTGAATGTGCCGTGGTCGGTGTGCCCGACGAGAAGAGCGGTGAAGCGGTGAAACTCTATCTGGTGTCGAGCAACCCCGATTTGGATGCGGATACCGTTCTCGGTTTCTGCCGGGAGCAGCTGACCGCCTACAAGGTGCCGCGCCATGTGGAGATTCGGGATGAGCTCCCCAAGTCCAATGTGGGCAAGATTCTGCGCCGCGAACTGCGCGAATAATCCGCC
>JAHEEV010000021.1:5868-13716 GCA_024640505.1 Halieaceae bacterium | reverse complement strand
GCGCGACCCTTACCTGTTCCGCGATATCGATGGATCCGCTTATCTCTATTACACTGGCTCGGGCGAACAGGTCATCGGTGTGGCCGCTGCCCGGTCACAATAATTCCTGGAGTATTGGCGTGCGTATCTTGCTCTCTGTTGTACTTGTCCTGATAGCTCTTGTTGCAGCGGCGTCTTTTGTCGCCTCGCCCATCGATCCGGTAGCCTGGGAGCCGGCGCCCAATCCGGGGTTGAGTGGCAAATTCGCCCCCAATACAGAACTGGCCAAGGCCGGGCGTCTGCTCGAGGGTGTGGGCTCCGGCCCGGAAGCAGTTGCCTGTGGACCCGGGGGTGAACTGTACACGGGACTGAATGACGGCCGGATCATGGCGTTCGATCCCGCCGGCAATTACCGCGAGTTGGTCAATACTGGCGGCAGACCCCTGGGCATGAAGGTCGATGGGGCGGGGCACCTGATCGTGGCTGACGCTGTGCGCGGCCTGCTGTCGGTCGCGCCGGATGGCGGGATCGAGGTTCTCACCGACCGCGTAAACGGCGAGCGCATGCTGTTCGTGGATGATCTGGATATTGCCGGGGATGGCACCATCTGGTTTTCCGACGCGTCGACCCGGCGGGGCTACCGTGAAAGTATTTATGACTTCCTCGAGGGAGAGCGTACGGGTCGGTTACTGAGTTACGACCCCGACACCGGCAACACCGAGGTCCGTCTCGACGGGCTGTTTTTCGCCAACGGGGTGGCCCTCGGTCCCGGCGACGACTATGTGCTGGTCAATGAAACCGGAGCGGGTCTCATCCATCGCCTGTGGCTGGCGGGTGAACGGGCCGGCCAGCGCGACCTGTTCCATGGGGGCCTGCCGGGTGCCCCGGACAACATCACCTTTGATGGCAGGGATACATTCTGGGTGGCCATGCCCTCCCTGCGCGGCAGTATGGACCAGATGGCCGGCAAACCCTGGTTGCGCCGTGTTCTTTCCCTGTTGCCGCCCGGCGTCCTCAGTGCCAACGCGAACAACTACAGTTTCGTCGTGGGCCTGGGCCTGGATGGCGCGGTGAAGGCAAACCTCCAGGACAGCAAACTCGGCTACATCAACATCACCAGCGCGGTGGATTGCGATGGGGTTCTGTACCTCGGCAGCCTGACCATGCCGGCGGTGGCCGCGATGCCACTGTAGAGCCGGTCAATCAGGGTAGGGCCCGCGATGAAAACGTTCCTGAAAACAGTGGCCGTGTTGGTGGTCCTGGTGCTGGCTTCGGCCCTGTTGGCATGGAGGTGGTACCTGCACGCGGACGCCATGGAGCCGCCCCGGCTGGCAGGGGAAATGGAGGCCGGTTCGCTTGAGCACGACGGACTGGTGCGCACCTGGCGCGCCTACATTCCCGCGTTGCGCGAGGGGCCGGTTCCGCTGGTACTGGTGCTGCATGGCTCCCGGGGCGACGGGCAGCGGATGCTCGAGGGAACCCGGTACGGCTTCAATATCCTGGCGGAGCAATATGGTTTCATTCCCGTCTACCCCGACGGCTTTGAACAGCACTGGAACGATTGTCGCGCGGGGGCCGACTATACCGCCAATGCCCGCAATATAGATGACGTGGGGTTCCTGCAGGCGCTGGTGCGTGAGATGGGGGCGCGGCACGGAATCGACCCGTCCCGCGTATATGCCACCGGGATGTCCAACGGCGGGCAGATGGCCTATCGCATGGGGCTCGAGGCGCCCGCTTTGGTAGCGGGCATTGCCGCGATTGCCGCTAATCTGCCGGCGGAGGAAAACATGGATTGCGAGCCGTCGGGCGAGCCGGTTGCGACACTGATCATCAACGGCACGGAAGATCCGGTCAATCCCTATGGCGGTGGGGTGGTGGAGATTTCCGGCAATACCAGTCGCGGCCAGGTGCTATCGGCCATGGAAACCGTGCATTACTGGGCGGGAATAGCGGGGTATGCCGGTGAGGGTACCCGTCGCGTCTGGCCCGAGAGGGCAGCCGAAGACGGGACCTCTGTAGAGAGTACAGAGTGGTCCGCTGGCGGGCGACCACCCGTGACCCTGATCACCGTCGTCGGCGGTGGCCACACCATTCCCCACACCGAGTATCGGCTGCCGCGAATACTCGGCCGCACCAGCCATGAGTTCGATGCCGCGACAGTTATCTGGGATTTTTTCTCTGGCGGCAAATGACTGCAGCCTGGGAAAACCTGCTTCGAGCCTAGGCCCGCGCCTTGCCCGGTTCGGTCTGTGAGGCCGAATTTGCAGGCCCTGCAGGGTTGGTCGGTGTGAACCCCCTGGCCCTGAGCCGGGAGCGCAACTCCTCGCAGGCCGTCCTGGCACCTCTGAACACCTGCTCCGCCTTGTAGAACTCCAGCATCTGGATATCGACGATCTCCGGGGAGATCAGGATATCCGGCGGGTAGCGCTCGAGCTTGTGGCGCAGGATGGCGGCCTGCATGATCTGGAAGGTATTGAACACCGCCTCGGTCATGGAGGGCACCCGGTGGATGCTCTCGGTGCGGGTGCCCATCACGTTGACGGCAATCACCAGGTCGCAATCGTCCAGGATGTCGAAGGGGACCGGGTTGACCGCGCCGCCGTCCACCAGTACCTGGTTGCCCATGACTTCAGGCACGAATACACCGGGCAGGGCCATACTGGCCCGAATGGCCGGTTTCAGTTCACCGCTGTCCAGCACCACCTGTTCGCGTTTCCAGAAATCCGCGGCGACTACCCGGAGGGGAATCGCCAGGTCGTCAAAGCGGCTGCCCCTTGTCAGCTGCATCAACATCTCGAGGAAGCTGTCAGCTTTGAGCAGTCCGTTGCCGCCCCAGTTGATGTTGATGATGTTCAGCCACTTGAGCATATCGCCGCGACGGTTGACCAGGTCGGTCAGTCGTTCACCGTCGTGAAGGGAAAACTGCTCTATCCCTTCGCGGATTTCCCGGCCGCGGCGGCCGGAGGCGTACAGCACGCCCACCACCGCCCCGATGCTGGTGCCGGCAATGCAGTGGGGGCGTATGCCGAATTCGTCCAGCACCTCCAGGACGGGGATATGCGCCAGGCCCTTGGCGCCACCGCCGCCCAGTGCCAGTCCGATTTTCTGCATCGTGCATCACCTCGTGAGGGGGAGCTCACTATACGCAAGGCGGCGTGCCAGGTCATTACTCTGGCACTGGGGGTGGCTGCACGGTACCGCCGATCCCGTCAGTGATTCCACCAGGGGCGATCCGAGAACGCGCGCAGGTCGATTTCATGGGTCCATGCAGACCGGTGTTGTTGCGCCAGGTGAAAGTAGGTATCCGCCACTTTCTCGGGAAGCAGTAACCCGTCGTTTGCCAGGCCGCGCTCCTCACGGAGTTGCTGGAAACGCTCGGGGCCGAGCATCTTCCCCAATGTGTCGGGCGCATCAACCGCGCCATCGATCAGGATATGCGCGACATGTATGCCTTTGGGTGCGAACTCGGCATTCAGTGTCTGGCACAGCATGCGCCTCCCGCCCATGGCCGCGGCGTGGGAATGCTGCCCGGCGTTTCCGCGCACCGCAGCTGTCGCCGAGGTCACCAGGATGGTGCCCCTGCCGCGTTGCTCCATCAGCGGGCAGACCGCCGATGCGACCCGGAAGAGCCCGAAGGTGGCCAGTCGCCATCCCAGTTCAAAGGCCTTGTAGCTGGTTTCCTCGAGGGAGCGGTCGCCGATCTGGGCGCCCAGGTTGAAGACGACGACTTCGATGGGGCCGATGCTTGCCTCCACCTCCGCAACCCGTTTTTCGATACTGTCAGCCTCGCTGGCATCCAGCAGGAAGCCGGATGCTGAATTGCCCTCCGCCTCAATCTGCTCGACGAGTTTGCGTAAGCCTTCCTCATCGCTGCGTCTACAGAGGACGGCGTGATAGCCTTCCCGGGCAAAGCGCTTGCCGACGTGGCCGCCGATACCGGCCCCCGCCCCGATGACAAGACAGACTGGCTCCATGGTGCACTCCTTGATCCACAGGGGTGTTGGGAAAGGATTGAAAGATAGCATATCCGCGCGACTTCCCCCTGGGCGCAGCCTGTCTGGTGTTTATGCGTGGGTGGTTCTATGCTTGTTCCTTATGCCTGTCTCGTCGAACTGTTCAGCCCAATTCTTAGTGGACAGTGAGATTGATCCCAGGGAGTGCCTGTGGGGGTGAAACTGGACAAGTTTTTCAACGAACTGCAGCAGCGCAACATCTATCGCGTAGCGGCGCTGTATGCAGCGGCAGCGTGGCTGCTGTTGCAGGTCGCAGATGTGGTCCTGGAGAGCTTTCCAGGCCCTGACTGGCTGATGCAGGGCCTGATCGTGGCTGCCACGCTGGGATTTCCCGTAGCGCTCTTCGTTTCCTGGATGCTGGACGCGCGATCGGTTGAGGAAACCGGTGACGCGGTGTCTATTCAGGATTCGACGGAGCCGCTCGCGCTAATTGGACTTGGCGATAAACCCTCAATCGTCGTGCTGCCATTTGACTGCTACTCGGAGCAGGTGGCAGACCGCTGGTATACCGATGCTTTGACCGAGGACCTCACCACGCTGATATCCCGTATCCCGGGGTTTTTCGTTGTCGCCAGAAACACGGCCTTCACCTATAAAGGCAAGAGTGTCGATGTGCGCGCCGTCGGAAAGGACCTGGGCGTTCGCTACGTGCTTGAAGGCAGTGTTCGCCGTTCCGACAAGGGCCTGCGCGTGACGGCACAGCTGATTGAAACGGCCACCGGGACCCATTTATGGGCGGAAAAATACGATCGGGATGCTGACGAGTTCGAGCAATTGCACGATGAGTTATGTCTGGCCATCGTCTTCAAGCTGGGTTCGGAACTTACCCGTGCGGAGATGAATCTGTCCCGGCGCCGACCCCCCGCGGAATGGGGCGTCTGGGAGCTTTACCAGCAGGCCAGGGGTATGCTGCAGTTTTACGGCTGGAATAAGAAGACGTTCAGCGAGACGGCCGATTTGTTGCGCCAGGCTATCGAGATCGATCCGGAATTTGCACCCGCCCATGCGTTCCTCTCACTCATTCTCGCGTTGGGCCACTGGACACGGATGATTACCGACCGTGATTCGGCGTATGAGACGGCTATCGCCGCAGCAGAAAAGGCCATGGAACTGGCACCCGAATCTTCAGAGGTTCTCGGCTTTGTCGGCTGTGCCCTTTCGGATCTGGGGCATCCCGAGCGAGGCATCCCGGTCATCGACCGGGCTATCGAGCTTGACCCGTCGAATTCCCAGGCGTTCGCCGCGCTGGGCGCTGCCAAGGTGATTTCCGGAAAACTTCAGGAGGGCATAGACGATTTGAAGCACGCTATCAGGATCAGTCCGGCGGACCCGGGCATGGCGCCCTGGTCGACCATACTCAGCATGGGGGAATGTTTTTCGGGTCACGAGCAGCAGGCATTGCAGTGGGCCGACAGGGCGGTAAAGGCGGACCCCCGTTATTTTGGCGCCTACATGGCGCTGGCACTGGCCCATTTCCGACTGGAGCAGCATGTCGAGGCGCAGAAAGCCCTGGTAGAGGCCAAACGGCTGAATCCTGATCTTACGGAGGAGTCAGTGATTGCGATGATCGGTGAAACGACCTGGTCCGATATGACCAATGTCGCCCTGGGCATACCGGATGCCTGATACGTTTACCCGGGTCACGACCTGGCACCCCGCCTGGTCTGCATGAGTGTACCGGAATGGCGGCACAATTCGGGGGAGTGTCGAGCCGGCGAGGCTCTAATAGCCTGTGAACTCTCGAGGAGGCAAACTATACTGAAAATGCCCCGCGATGATGGGTAGTTGGGGTGTTTTATACCAACTAAGGCCCTGACGTAAGCATTAAGAACCCCCGATAGACCGACAGTAAGGAACAGCACTATGAAAACACGCGCAGCTATCGCCTTCGAGGCGGGCAAACCCCTGGAAATCGCCGAGGTGGACCTGGAGGGGCCACGGCAGGGAGAGGTGCTGGTGGAGGTCAAGGCCACCGGGGTCTGCCACACGGATGCCTTTACGCTGTCCGGCGACGACCCGGAGGGCGCCTTCCCCGCGATCCTGGGACACGAGGGAGCGGGTATCGTGGTGGAGGTGGGCCCCGGGGTCACCAGCGTAAAGCCGGGTGATCACGTGATACCGTTGTATACCCCGGAGTGCCGGGAGTGCGATTTTTGTCTCCATCCGAAAACCAACCTGTGCCAGGCGATCCGCGAGACCCAGGGCCAGGGTGTGATGCCCGACGGCAGCAGCCGTTTTTCCCTGGACGGCAAACCGATCCTGCACTACATGGGCTGCTCCACTTTCTCCAACTTCACCGTGTTGCCGGAAATCGCCGTGGCGAAGGTGCGGGAGGATGCGCCCTTCGACAAGATCTGCTATATCGGCTGTGGCGTCACCACGGGTATTGGCGCAGTGGCCTTCACCATGAAGGTGGAGGCGGGTTCCACCGTGGCGGTCTTCGGCCTGGGTGGTATTGGTCTCAACGTGATCCAGGGGGCGAAGCTGGTGGGGGCGAGCCGCATTATCGGTATCGACCTGAACGCGGACAAGGCACCGCTGGCCACCCGGTTCGGCATGACCGACTTCGTCAACCCGTCTGAGGTGGACGACGTGGTACAGCACCTGATCGATATGACCGGCGGTGGTGTGGATTACAGTTTCGAGTGCATCGGTAACGTCAATGTGATGCGCCAGGCGCTGGAATGCTGCCACAAGGGTTGGGGACAGAGCTGCATCATCGGCGTGGCCGGGGCAGGGCAGGAGATCGCGACCCGCCCGTTCCAGCTGGTGACCGGCCGTTCCTGGAGGGGCTCGGCTTTCGGCGGCGCCCGTGGCCGTACCGATGTGCCTCGCATCGTCGACTGGTATATGGAAGGCAGGATCAACATCGATGACCTGATTACCCATACCATGCCCCTTGACGATATCAACAAGGCCTTCGACCTGATGCACGCCGGGGAAAGTATCCGGTCGGTTGTGCTGTACGATTAGCGGGAGATCGTGTCGATGGAAAAGATTGGTGCCAACCGCTGCTTCGGCGGCCAGCAACTGCGCTACCGGCATGCCTCTGAGACGCTCGGCTGCGATATGACCTTCAGCATCTTCCTGCCGCCGCAGGCGGAAGATGGCAGCGTGCCGGTGCTCTACTGGCTTTCGGGGCTGACCTGCACTGACGAGAACTTTGTTACCAAGGCCGGCGCCCAGCGCTACGCCGAAGTCCTCGGGATTGCGGTGGTGGCACCGGATACGAGTCCCCGGGGGGAGGGCGTGCCGGACGACCCCGGGGGCGCTTACGATTTCGGCCTGGGTGCGGGCTTCTACGTCAATGCCACCGAGGAGCCCTGGCGCCGCCACTATCGGATGTACGACTATCTCACCGATGAGTTGCCCGGCCTGATCGCGCAGCACTTTCCCGTGGATGCCGCACGGTGCAGCCTCGCCGGTCACTCCATGGGTGGGCATGGAGCCCTGACCATTGCCCTGAAAAATCCCGGGCGTTTCAAATCCGTGTCGGCGTTTTCACCCATCTGCTCGCCCATGAACTGCCCATGGGGCGAGAAGGCCCTGGGCGGTTACCTGGGACCGGATCGGGACGCCTGGCGGCAGTACGACACCACACAACTGCTGGCGAATGTGGAAGAGCGGCTACCGGTGTTGGTGGACCAGGGCGATGCAGACGATTTTCTCGAGGAGCAGTTGAGGACGCCCTTGCTGGAACAGGCGGCACGGGACGCGGACTACCCCATGACTATCCGGATGCAGCCCGGCTACGATCACAGCTATTTCTTTATCGCCACGTTTATCGGGGAGCACCTTGCGTTCCATGCGCAATTCCTGTGAACTCCCTTGTAGGAGCGCTCTCCGAGCGCGA
>JAHEEV010000021.1:0-5768 GCA_024640505.1 Halieaceae bacterium | reverse complement strand
TCGCGCTCGGAGAGCGCTCCTACAGGCAATGGTGAGGTAGGTGCATGCAGTCTGATCAGGTTCTGGCGGAACTACTGGATCGCTACCGCGATACTCCTGGCGGCCTGCTGCCGTTGCTGCACGCCATCCAGGATCGGCTTGGTCATATTCCCCCGGATTCTGTGCCGGCCATCGCCACCGCCCTGAACCTTTCCCGCGCCGAAGTGCACGGCGTGATCAGTTTTTACCACGATTTCCACAGCGACCCCCGCGGCAGGCATAGGATTCAGATCTGCCGGGCGGAGGCCTGTCAGGCCATGGGATCCCGGTTACTGGAGGCGCATGCCAAGGCTGCGCTTGGGATCGACTTCGGCGAGACCACCGTCGATGGCGCCGTCACCCTCGAACCGGTGTATTGCCTGGGCAACTGCGCCTGTTCCCCGTCGGTGCGTATCGACGAACGCGTCCACGCCCGGGTGAGTACGGATCGCTTCGACGCACTCGTCGCCGGCCTGCGCGGCGGTGGTGCGGGTAAATGAATACGCGATTTTTTGTCCCGCGAGATACCACGGCCCTGGCGCTGGGTTCTGACGAGGTCGCTGTCGCACTGGGAGCGGAACTCGCGTCACGTTCCCTGGCAGGGGACGTCGTGCGCAATGGCTCCCGCGGTGCTTTCTGGCTGGAACCGCTGCTGGAAGTGGAGCAGGCGGGACAACGCCTCGCTTTCGGGCCGGTCGCCGCGGCGGATCTCCCCGGTGTGCTCGACGCCCTGCAGGGCGTACCCGGTGAACATCCGCTCTGCCTGGGTCCCGTCGACGAAATACCCTGGCTGGCCTCCCAACAGCGGCTGACCTTCGCCCGCGCCGGTCAAGACGATCCCCTCTCCCTGGATGCCTACCGCCGGCAGGAGGGCTTCAGGGGGCTCGAACGGGCCCTGGAACTCGGGCCACAGGGCATCGTGGATGAAGTCACCGCATCGGGACTGCGCGGTCGCGGCGGCGCGGCTTTCCCCGCCGGGATCAAGTGGCAGACGGTGCTGGATACGCCGGCGGAGCAGAAGTACATCGTCTGCAACGCGGATGAGGGTGATTCCGGCACCTTTGCCGACCGCCTGCTGATGGAGGCGGACCCCTACCAACTGATCGAGGGCATGATCATCGCCGGCCTGGCCGTGGAGGCGACGCAGGGCTTCATTTACCTGCGTTCGGAGTATCCGGCGGCGCTCGGGGTATTGAATGCGGCCATCGCAGGGGCGGAAGCCGCGGGCTACCTGGGGGATGACATCGGTGGTAGCGGCAGGGCCTTCCACCTGGAGGTTCGCGTTGGCGCCGGCGCCTACATCTGCGGTGAGGAGACCTCCCTGCTGGACAGCCTCGAGGGAAAACGCGGTATGGTGCGTACCAAGCCGCCACTCCCGGCCATTCGGGGCCTGTTCGGCCAGCCGACCGTGGTGAACAATGTGCTGACCCTGGCTGCGGTCAGCACCGTGCTGGCGCGGGGTTCACAGTATTACCATGACTTCGGCAGCGGCAGGTCCCGCGGTACGCTGACCGTGCAACTGGCGGGCAACATCCGGCGCGGCGGGCTGGTGGAGATTCCATTCGGCGCCACCCTTCGCGAGTTGCTGGAAGATTTTGGCGGAGGCACCTTCAGTGGCAGGCCCATGCGGGCGATACAGGTGGGTGGCCCATTGGGAGCCTACCTGCCTGAACCCCAATGGGATACGCCTGTTGATTACGAGGCCTTCGCCGCGATCGGCGCTATGCTCGGCCATGGCGGCGTGGTCGTGTTCGATGACACGGTGGACATGGGCGCGCAGGCGCGATTCGCCATGGAGTTCTGCGCGGCGGAATCCTGTGGCAAGTGCACGCCCTGCCGCATCGGCTCCACCCGGGGACTGGAGGTGATCGACAGGATCATTGCGCGCGAAGCGCCGGCGCAGAATCGCGCCCTGCTGAACGATTTGTGTGACACTATGGAGAGCGCCTCACTGTGCGCCATGGGTGGTCTGACACCCAACCCCGTGCGCAGCGCGCTGGCCCATTTCGCGGAGGATTTCGGGTAGCAGCCCGGGAGTTGAACGCATGTTGCAGTTCTACGAACCACAGGCAGACCACGGCACGCCGCCGAGCGCGGCGGCGGAGTCGGTAACGCTGATGATCGACGGAGTTCGCATTACCGTGCCGGCAGGTACCTCGGTTATGCGCGCCGCCGCGGAGACGGGAATCAAGGTGCCGAAACTCTGCGCCACCGACGCCCTTGAACCCTTCGGTTCCTGCCGCGTGTGCCTGGTGCAGATCGACGGTGTGAAAGGCTATCCAGCCTCCTGTACCACGAACGTGGCACCTGGAATGGTGGTCAGAACGCAGACGGAAGACCTGGCACGCCTGCGGCGCAACGTGATGGAACTGTATATCTCCGACCATCCCCTGGACTGCCTGACCTGTCCCACCAATGGCGATTGCGAACTGCAGGATACGGCGGGAGAGGTCGGCCTGCGGGAGGTGCGCTATGGCTTTGCCGGCGCTAACCACCTGGCGGCGAAAAAGGATGAGTCCAATCCGTATTTCACCTTCGATCCGTCCAAATGTATTGTCTGCTCCCGCTGCGTGCGTGCCTGTGAGGAGGTACAGGGTACCTTCGCCCTGACGATACAGGGCCGGGGGTTCGATTCCACCGTCAGTGCCGGGCAGGATGAGGCCTTCATGGCATCCGACTGCGTGTCCTGCGGTGCCTGCGTCGATGCCTGCCCCACGGCCACCCTGGCGGAGAATTCCATCATCGAGCAGGGGATACCGGAGCACACCGTGGTGACCACCTGCGCCTACTGCGGGGTCGGCTGCGCGTTTCGCGCCGAGGTGCGCGGCAACACCGTGATGCGTATGACGCCCTGGAAAGACGGCAAAGCCAATGCCGGCCATGCCTGCGTCAAGGGCCGCTTCGCCTTCGGTTATACCACCCATGCCGACCGCATTGCGCGGCCCATGATACGCGAGAGCATCGAGGAGCCCTGGCGCAGTGTCTCCTGGGAGGAGGCTATTGCCTACACGGCGCAGCGCCTGCGTGACATACAGCAGCAGCACGGGCGCAACAGCATCGGCGCAATCACTTCATCGCGCTGCACCAATGAGGAAGTCTACCTGCTGCAGAAACTGGTGCGCTCCGGTTTCGGCAACAACAACGTGGATACCTGCGCCCGGGTCTGCCACTCCCCCACCGGTTATGGCCTGAAGACGACACTGGGAGAATCGGCGGGCACCCAGACCTTCGCCTCGGTAGACAAGTCGGATGTGATTGTCGTCATGGGATCCAACCCCACCGAAGCGCACCCTGTTTTCGGCTCGCGCCTGAAACGCCGCTTGCGAGAGGGTGCAAAACTCATCGTCATCGACCCGCGCAAGATCGAACTGGTGGATGCTCCCCATGTCCACGCCGACTTTCACCTGCCGGTGACCCCCGGGGCCAATGTGGCTGTGCTCAACGCACTGGCCCACGTGATCGTCACGGAAAATCTGCACGACGAACCCTTCATCAGGGAGCGATGTGACATTGAGGCGTTCGAGCACTGGCGGGAATTTATCAGCGATCCGCGCCACTCACCTGAAGCCAGTGCGGAGTCCACCGGTGTCCCCGCCGACCGGTTGCGTGGTGCGGCGCGACTCTATGCGGGAGCCGACAATGGCGCCATTTACTACGGGTTGGGGGTTACCGAGCACAGCCAGGGATCCACGGCTGTGATGGGGATAGCCAATCTCGCCATGCTGACCGGTAACCTGGGTCGTGAGGGTGTGGGCGTGAACCCCATGCGTGGCCAGAACAATGTTCAGGGCTCCTGCGACATGGGTTCGTTTCCTCATGAATTGCCGGGCTACCGCCATCTGTCCGACGCGGCCACTCGGGCCCTGTTCGAGGAGGAGTGGAACGTTTCCCTGGATCCTGAGCCCGGTATGCGCATACCCAATATGTTCGATGCCGCGGTGGACGGCGATTTTCGCGGACTTATCTGCCAGGGGGAGGATGTGGCGCAGTCTGACCCCAACACCCAGCACATCCAGGCAGCCCTGTCGTCCCTGGACTGCCTGGTGGTGCAGGACCTTTTTCTCAACGAAACCGCCAAGTATGCCCACGTGTTCCTGCCCGGGGCGACGTTCCTCGAAAAGAACGGCACCTTCATCAACGCGGAGCGCCGCATCTCACCGGTGCGCAAGATCACGCCACCCATCAGCGGGATGGAGGACTGGGAGGTGACTGTGGCGCTGGCCAATGCCATGGGCTGTGCGATGGACTACGACCACCCGTCACAGATAATGGACGAAATCGCGCGTCTCACACCGACCTTTCAGGGCGTCAGCTACGATAAGCTGGATCAATTGGGAAGTATCCAGTGGCCCTGCAATGCGCATGCGCCGGAAGGGACAGAGATCATGCACGTGGACGGGTTTGTGCGCGGCAAGGGTTTCTTTGCACTGACTGACTATGTTCCCACCGACGAACGGGCCAATCGTCGTTTCCCGCTGCTGCTCACCACCGGACGCATTCTCTCCCAGTACAATGTGGGCGCCCAGACACGTCGCACCGCCAACACGGCCTGGCACTCCGAGGACGTGCTTGAAATCCATCCCCACGATGCCGAAGAGCGTGGTATCCGACAGGGCGACTGGGTGGGAATCCAGAGCCGGGTGGGTAATACCGTGCTGCACGCGCAGATCACGGAACGTGTGCGCCCCGGTGTGATCTACACCACCTTTCATCATCCCGTCTCCGGGGCCAATGTCATCACCACCGACAACTCTGACTGGGCCACCAACTGCCCCGAGTACAAGGTAACGGCGGTGCAGGTGACCCGCGTGACCGAACCGTCCTCCTGGCAGGCCCGCCACAAACAGTTTGACCGGCAGCAGCGGGAGTTGCTGGAACACGCTACCGAAACATGAGCGGGGAGACACAGTCGGTTTCGCGGCTTACCTGGACGACCGGGGGTGTGGTCAGCGATACCGATGCCGTGGTGATAGAGACACCTGTGGCGCTTGTTTACAACGGGGTCTCTCACGTGGTGACCATGGCGACGCCATCACACCTGGAGGATCTCGCCCTGGGTTTCAGCCTGTCGGAGGGTATTCTCGATTCAGCGGAGCAGCTGCTGGACTGGGAGTTGCACTCCCGGGAACGAGGTGTCGAACTGGCGATGACGATTACTGCGGAACCCTTTGCCCGACTCAGGCAGCGGCGGCGCAACCTGACCGGCCGCACCGGCTGTGGCCTCTGCGGGCTGGAATCGCTGGAACAGGCAATTCCTCAGCCCGTACCGGTGGCAAGGGATTACCGGGTAGCGCACTCAGTCCTGCAGCGGGCCGTCAAGGCGCTGGATGCGGCCCAGACGCTGAAGCGCAGCACCGGGGGTGTGCATGGTGCCGCCTGGTGTGATCTGAGCGGCGAGATCAGGTTGGTGCGCGAGGACGTGGGTCGACACAATGCGCTGGACAAACTGCTGGGTGCGCTGGGTCGTGATCGGCCTGCCAGGGATGGTTTTGTGCTCGTCACGAGTCGTGCCAGTTATGAGATGGTTGCCAAGGTGGCCAGCTGCGATATACCGCTTCTGGCGGCGGTCTCTGCCCCCACATCCCTGGCGATCGAACAGGCGCTGCAGTGTGGGGTAACCCTGGCCGGCTATGTTCAACCGGGAAGACAGGTGATTTATACTCACCCGCAGCGTGTCGTGGAGGAATGTTGAGCGTGTCATCGAGCAAACAGGTAGAGCAGCTGGTCAGGATGGCCAACCAGATAGCCCT
>JAHEEV010000089.1 GCA_024640505.1 Halieaceae bacterium | reverse complement strand
GTCGGGGATCACTTTGTCACCTTCTTCATGGCCGATGTATCCGGCCACGGCAGTTCCTCGGCCTTTGCCACGGTATTGTTGAAGAACCTGTTCGCGCGCAAGCGCTCTGATTTTCTGCGGCGCCACGATGACACCGTGCTAAGCCCGGTCGCCATGCTCCAGCGTGCCAACAGCGAGCTGCTGGACCTGGAGGTAGGCAAGTTTGCCACCATGGTGGTGGGTTTGCTGGATATGGAGGAAAATACTCTCCGTTACAGCATAGCCGGGCATTTGCCCCAGCCCGTTCTGGTCTCCGCCGAGGGGGCGCGCTACCTGAGCGGAGAGGGGTCAGCGGTCGGGATCATGGAGGATGCCCAGTATGAGGAGTACATCCTGGAGCTGCCGGACAGCTTCATGCTCGCCCTGTTTTCTGATGGTATCCTGGAAATACTGCCGCCGAAAAACCTGATAGAGAAAGAGAAGTACTTCCTGAACGTCTTCGAACAGACCGCGGATTCGCCGGACGAGTTGGTGACGCGACTTGGTCTGGACCGGGTGGATACGGCCCCGGATGATATTGCCGCCCTGTTTATCAGCAAGCGAGGTTGAGATGCAGGAAGGGAGGATTCTGGCAGCCAGCCATGACGGCGCTTATCTTATCCGCCTCGAAGGGGACGTACGCCTCACCCTGTGCACCACCATTGACGACTACTTCCAGAAAATGTTCGACGATCCGGAATTCGTCAGTGTCTGGGTTGATCTGTGTGATGCGGAGGGTATCGATAGCACAACCCTCGGACTGCTGGCGAAGCTGGCTCTCGAGGTGGAGGCGCGCTTTGGCTTTCAACCGGCCATCTACTGCTGTGATCCCGGCATAAACCGGCTGCTCAAGAGTATGGGCTTTCAGCGCCTGTTCGTGCTGTATGAAGAGTCCTGTGCCAATCCCGATGATATCGACGAGATCCCGGTGGTGCACGGCAGTGAGGACGCGGTGAAGAAGAAGGTGATTGAGGCCCACAGGGTTCTCATGGGGCTCAGTGAGGAAAACCGGGCCCGCTTCAAGGATCTCATGGCCGTCCTCGAGCACGGCTGAACCCGCTGTCCCTCAGTGGCAGCAGGGTGTTAACCGCACCGACGGAGTAAAGTTCCGCCATAAGCAAGATGTGGAGTAGCCGCGCAAGTCCATAGGGCCTGCGGGGGTGTTCCTTGCAGGCCCGATTTCACGCGGGCTTGTCAGTCCCGGGTCTGGCCTGCAACTTGCTGCGAATGTAATCCGGGTGCGGAACGTAGGTCAGCTCTGCGACCCGACGGATCAGGTGCTCCTCATACTTGTCCAGGTTGCCGTCCGCGTAGGCTACCGCCCACATGTCGCCGATCAGCTGCAGCTTCTGCCCGGCACTGTAATGGTCGTTGATGACCCGGGTGAACTCGTAGAGTGAGGTGGCCTGGTCGAGCTGTCGGGTAGCCTGAGTGACCAGTTCGCCCACCTCGGACGGTGTCAGGTCGAGCGTCGAGCTGAGCAATGCCTGCAGCGCTGCCTGTTCCTCCCCGTCCTGGGTGAAGTCCGCGCGCGCGGTCTCGATCAGGAGCGCGGCGGCGGCCAGATGCTGCCGGTGCGCCCGTTGCTCGGGGGTTTCCCTTTCCGGGGGCTCAAAAAGGGCTTTCAGGGCACCAATCATCGGTCGCTGATCAGCTGCTCCAGCCTGACCTGGTCTGCCACAAAATTGCGGATGCCCTCGGCGAGCTTTTCCGTCGCCATGGCGTCCGCATTCAGATCGTAACGGAAGTCGGCTTCACCGGGCGCGGACCGGGTGTCGTCCGAGCGGGCGCGATCCGGGGACAGTTGACGCGGCAGTTCCCCATCGTCCGCCGCCAGTTCCTGCAGTAATGCCGGACTGATGGTGAGGCGATCACAGCCGGCCAGACCCTCGATCTCCCCCGTGTTACGGAAGCTTGCGCCCATTACCACGGTGTCGTAATCGTGCTGCTTGTAGTAATTGTAGATGCGGGTGACAGAGCGCACACCGGGATCGTCCCGGGGGGTTTCTATCACCAGGTCGGTATTTGCCAGGTACCAGTCCAGGATGCGACCGACAAAAGGCGAGACCAGGAAGACGCCGGCGTCGGCACAGGCCGCGGCCTGGCTGAAGCCGAACAGCAGGGTGAGATTGCAATTGATGCCCTCGCCCTCGAGGATCTGGGCGGCGCGAATGCCCTCCCAGGTGGAGGCGATCTTGATCAGAATGCGATCCCGGCCTATGCCGGCCTCTTCGTAAAGGCCAATCAGTTTGCGGGCCCGTTCCATGGTGGCCTCGCTCTGGAAAGAGAGGCGGGCATCCACCTCGGTGGAGATGCGGCCGGGAATGATGGCCAGGATCTCCTTGCCCACATCCACGGCAAACCGGTCGCAGCAGTTGGCCAGCTGCTCCGCGTCAGAACCGCCCTGGTTCTGCGCCCAGGCTTTCGCCTGGTCCAGAAGCTCAGCGTAATGGGGCAGGGCCGCAGCTTTCAGCAGCAGTGACGGGTTGGTGGTGGCGTCCAGCGGCTTGAAGCGGCGCATGGCCTCGATGTCACCGGTATCCGCGACCACGTCCGTCATCGCCTTGAGTTGTTCCAGTTTGCTGCTCATAACTTCATGTCCTTACTTTATCGGGCAGGCTCGATGCCCCGGGCGGAGCGCTGTTGGGTTTTAACCAGGGAAAATGCGCCCTCAAGTACCTCTATTCCCGCCCCCTTTTTGTACGCATTTTCACTCAAGTGTCGCCTGAACTTCCTCGCCCCCGGCACGCCCTGGTACAGTCCCAGGATGTGGCGTGTCATGTGATTCAGGTGAACACCGCGAGCAAGCTGGCGCTCCACATACGGAAGCAGGCCTGCCATCACATCATCGCGGGATCCCGCGGGTTTTTCAATGCCGTACAACTGTGAGTCGACCTCCGACAGCATCCAGGGATTCTGGTAGGCTTCCCGGCCCATCATGACGCCGTCTACCTGTGCCAGATGTGCCTGGCACGCTTCCAGTGTCTGGATACCGCCGTTCATGACGATGGTCAGATGGGGAAAGTCCCGCTTGAGACGATAGACCCAGGGATAGTTGAGCGGCGGGATCTCCCGGTTCTGCTTTGGCGAAAGGCCCTGCAGCCAGGCTTTGCGGGCGTGGACGATAAAGACTTCACAGCCTGCCGCGGCGACCGGCTCCACGAACGCGACCAGTTCTTCGTAGGTTTCCATGTCATCGATACCGATCCGGTGTTTCACCGTCACCGGGATGTCGCAGGCATCGACCATGGCCGCCACACAATCGGCGACCAGCTGCGGGCGCGCCATCAGGCAGGCGCCGAACAGGCCCGATTGCACGCGGTCGGAAGGGCAGCCGCAGTTCAGGTTGATCTCGTCGTAACCCCAGTCGCGTGCCCACCGGGCGCAGCGTGCCAGGTCGGCCGGAACAGCACCCCCCACCTGCAGCGCCACCGGATGCTCTTCCGGATTAAAGTGCAGGAAACGTTGCCGGTCGCCATGGATCAGCGCTCCCGCAGTGACCATCTCCGTGTAGAGCAGCGCCTGCCGGGTCAGCAACCGCCAGAAAAAACGGCAGTGGTGGTCGCTCCAGTCCATCATCGGGGCGATGGAAAACAGCCGGTTGATAATAGTCTCGCCTCGGCAAAGCAGGGGATCGGGGATAAGTGAGATGCTATCATACGCCAAACGTTCCCTGGAGTACCCTTCATGACAGGATTTTCCCTGCGATCCTTATCCGGGCTGCTGTTATTTTCGTTGTTGGCGGGGTGCGGTGGAGCAGAGCCCGTCGCGCCGCCGCCATCCACGCGGCCTGTCAAAATCTTTACCGTAGAGGGTGGAAGATCTGACCTGGTGCGCACCTTCCCCGGCCGTGTTGATGCCTCCCGACGCGCGGAACTGGCGTTCCGTGTTCCGGGCCAGCTGCAGGAAATCCTGGTGCGGGAGGGCGATCTGGTGGAGGCCGGAGAGGTACTGGCCCGGCTCGACCCCGCCGATTACGAGGTGGTGCTGGAGGACCGCCAGGCAAGTTACGACAACGCCAAACGTAATTTCGATCGTGGCAAGGAACTCATTGAAGACGGGAACATATCGCGCATCGATTACGATCGCATGGAGGCGGATTTCCGCTCCGCGTCAGCGGCTCTGTCACAGGCCCGTCTCAATCTGGAGTACACGGTTTTAACCTCGCCCTTCCGGGGTCGTATCGCCCAGCGCCGGGTGGAGAACTTTGAAGACGTGGCGGCGAGCCAGACCGTGTTCTGGCTTCAGAATATCGATAAATTGCATGTTGTTATCGACCTTCCGGAATCGGTCATGCGCAGCGTCCGTGGCAGTACCCGCAGGGATATCGACCACCGCTCCGATGAGACCGCCAGCTCGGTCAGGGCATTTGCCCGTTTTGAGGGGCGCAGCGAACGGCAATTCCCCCTGACGCCCGTGGAGATCGCTACCCAGGCGGACCCGCAGACCCAGACCTTTCGCGCCACGCTCAGCATGGACGCGCCCACCGATTTCAACGTGCTGCCGGGAATGACGGCAACGGTGGTCCTGGACCTGAGTGCCGTGGTGGACAGGGAAGGCGTGAAGTGGGTCCCGGTGCGCGCGGTTCAGGCCGACAGCGGTCTCCAGCCGCGGGTCTGGATCCTGGATTCCGGGACCATGACCGTGTCTGCGCGGCCGGTGACCATAGGGCGTATGTCGGGCCGGATGATCGAAGTCCGTGAGGGGCTGGAGGGGGGCGAGGAGATTGTCGCGGTCGGCGCACCCTACCTGGCAGAGGGCATGCAAGTGACGCGGATGGCGCTTTCGGAGCAGGCCATGCCTCGCGCGGATGACCCGCAGTAAGCCACGGAGTACCGGACACATGAATATCGGTGAATACTCGGTCCGCAACAAGGTCATTTCCTGGCTGGTGGTTGTGATTATGGTGGGCGGCGGCATGCTGGCCTTCAACAGCATGGGCAAGCTGGAGGACCCGCCTTTTACCATCAAGGCGGCCAAGATCCTCACGCCTTATCCCGGTGCCACGGCAAAGGAGGTTCAGAACGAGCTCACCTACCACCTGGAGGATGCGCTCCAGCGCATGCCGCAGCTGAAGCGCATTAAAATGTCGGTATCGCGTCCGGGGTTGTCAGACATCCTCGTCGAGTTCAAGGACGAGTATCAGTCCGCCGATCTGCCCAATATCTTCGATGAGTTGCGGCGCAAGATAGCCGACGTCTCGCCCTCCCTGCCTCCCGGCGCCATGGCGCCGATCGTGCTGGACGACTTTGGTGATGTATATGGTATCTACCTCGTACTGACGGGGGATGGCTACACCTGGCGTGACCTGTATGACACCGCAGATGCCATCAAGAAGCAGCTGATTCTCGTGCCTGGCGTGCGCAAGGTGGTGATCGACGGGGAGCAGCGCGAGGTGGTCAACCTGGAGGTGTCACGGAGCAGGCTGGCGGAGCTGGGGATAGACCTGGGGGCAATCGCCGACGTGCTGGGTTCACAGAACGTGGTGGTGGATGCCGGCAAGGTGGCCGTGGGTGACGATTATCTGCGCTTCAGTCCGACGGGAGATTTCCAATCGGTACATGAAATGGGCGACCTGCTGGTCAGCTCAGAGGATCGGACCCTGGTCAGACTCAGTGACTTCGCGACGATTACCCGGGCTTACGAGGACGTGCCGAACAAGTTCTATTATGTGAACGGCAAGCCCGGGCTGAGTATCGGCATATCAATGGCAGCGGGGGAGAACGTGGTCGACGTGGGCCGTCGGGTCAAGGAGAAATTCGACTACCTGCTGCCCGTTACACCGGTGGGCATGGAACTCGTGCCGGTTTACGACCAGCCGGCAGAAGTGGACAAGTCGGTGGGCGGATTCATTGTCAGCGTTGGCCAGGCAGTCGCGATCGTGCTGGTGGTTCTGCTGGTGTTTATGGGACTGCGCACCGGGATCGTCATTGGCGCCGTATTGCTGATCACCGTCGCCGGCACGCTCTTCATCATGAAGATTTACGGTATCGAACTGCAGCGCATTTCCCTGGGCGCCCTGGTCATTGCACTGGGCATGCTGGTGGACAACGCCATTGTAGTGGCGGAGGGGATGCAGGTGCGCATGCAGTCTGGCATGAGCGCTGCGGAAGCCGCCAGGGAGGCCGTGGGGAAAACCATCTGGGCTCTATTGGGGGGGACGGTGATCGGCATCCTGGCCTTTTCCGCGATCGGTATGTCCCCCGATAACACGGGCGAATTCGCCAGCTCCCTGTTCTATGTCATCCTTATTTCCCTGTCACTGAGCTGGATCACGGCTATCACCACGACGCCGTTGTTGTGTGCGTTGCTGTTGCATTCAGGGGAAAGTGGCGGGAACGAAGATCCCTACGGCGGAGTGGCCTTTCGCGCCTATCGGGCCATCGTCGCCTTTGCCGTCGACCGCCGCTGGCTCTACCTGGGCGGCGTCGCAGGCCTGTTCGCGCTGGCATTGTTTGGCTTCGGTTATGTAAAGAGCGGCTTCTTCCCGGATTCGAACACGCCCATGTTTTTCGTCGATGTCTGGGAGCCGGAAGGGACCGATATCCGCACCACGCGGGATGACACGCTGCGTGTCAGCGAATTTATCCGGCGGCAGCCGGGTGTGGTGCAGACGACCTCGGTCGTGGGCGGCCCCCACCAGCGCTTTACCCTGGTCTACGATTCCAGGGAGCCGGCATCGGTCTATTCCCAGATTATCGTGCGCACGGAAACACGGGAGCAGATCCCGGCTGTCTGGCAGGCCACGGCGGACTTCATGCGGGAGGAAATGCCCTGGACCGACCCCATCATCAAGGCGCTGAGGATCGGTCCCGGCCGGGACGCCAAGATAGAGGCGAGGTTTTCCGGACCGGAGCCGGAGATACTGCGGCAATTGTCGGAACAGGCGGAGGCCATCATGCGGGACGACGGCTACGCCGTTGATATTCGCAATGACTGGCGCTCCCCGGTGAAAGTGCCGACACCGATCTTCAACGAGCAGGTAGGCCGTCAGTTGGGGGTCGACAGGGAAACCCTGGGAGGCGCCCTGAAATATTCTTCGGACGGCTCGGATGTGGGCGTATACCGCGATGGTATACGTCTGCTCCCCATCCGGTTGCGTGCGCCGGAAGAGGAGCGGGGGGATGTCGAACATGTGCGCGACGTCCAGGTATGGAGCCCGGTGCTGCGTCGATCCGTGCCCATGTCGCAGGTAGTATCGGGTTACGAAACCCGCTGGGAAAACGCCGTGATCCGGGGGCGCAATCGCATCCAGACGATTATCGCCTCATGCAATCCGCATGATGGCATGGCCGGTCTGCTGTTCGAGCGCCTGCGGCCGCAGATCGAAGCGATCGAGCTGCCGGCAGGCTACCGGCTGGAATGGGGCGGTGAATACGAGGACTCCCAGAATGCCCAGGCGGGGCTGGGTCGCTCGCTTCCAGTGGGCTTTCTGTTGATGATACTCACCAGCATTTTTCTGTTTGGTAAGCTGCGCCAACCCGCCATCATCTGGCTCACCGTGCCCCTGGCCATCGTTGGCATCACGGCGGGGCTGCTCACGACCGGTGGCGCTTTCGATTTCATGTCCCTGCTCGGAGCCCTGTCTCTGGTAGGACTGTTGATCAAGAATGCCATCGTGCTGATCGAGGAGATCGACCAGCAGATCGACAGCGGCAAGGACCGCTATGAAGCCCTGCTGGATGCCTCTGTCAGCCGCATGCGGCCGGTGGTGCTGGCGGCGGCGACGACCATACTC
Source organism: Halieaceae bacterium (assembly GCA_024640505.1). Taxonomy (GTDB): domain Bacteria; phylum Pseudomonadota; class Gammaproteobacteria; order Pseudomonadales; family Halieaceae; genus JARRPM01. The sequence goes on along the minus strand of JAHEEV010000089.1, from coordinate 5,952 downwards.
GGCCTCATCCCGCTGCTCTCCGACGTGTTCTTCGAGAACATGTCGGTGACCATCATGGCGGGGCTGGGTTTTGCGTCGATCCTGACTTTGACCGTAGTACCGACCCTGTACGCGGTATTTTTCAGAATCCGCAAGTCCGGGGAAGACGTGGCCCGCGAGGCCGCCGCAGGGTAGACAACGCGATCCCGGCTAGCTGTCGAGCGCCATGCCCACCAGTTCCTGCAGCGCTGGCCGCGAGCGATGAATTTCCCCCAGCTCAGACCGCGCTCGATCTGCCAGCGCCGCGTCGCTGCTGCTGAGCATTTCCACTCTGAGCAGCCACTCCTGTGGATAGGCCGCCAGGCCCTGTTCGAGCATCTTTCGTGTTTCGCCAGCCAGGGGTTGTTGCTCCCGGTTACAGCGATCAACAAGCGCATAGAATTCCATCAGTTCGGCATCCTGCTCCACCCGGATGGTCTCCGTTTCCGGCATCGGCTTGTAGAGCTGCAGCTGCTCGCGGTCGGCCACGCCACCGTAGACGGACTTGATGCGTGAGCCTACAGCCATATCATAGGTTCCCCACGCAGGGTCGAAGAGGGTACGCCCGGAGAGGTCTGTCACCGTGCAGTCGTCGAAACTGAGAATCAGGTTGCGGTGATCCTGACGGAACACGCCTCGCAGACGGCCTGATACCGTGATGCCCGACAGGTATTCCAGACAGACGGGCGCACCGATGACGATGTCGTGGGCTTTCAGTTCGTCCACCGTGTAGTGGGAGAGGCAGCGACTGAAATCTTTCAGGTGACCCACGGGTGAACCGAAACCCTCCCGGTGATAATCGACGCCGTGCCCGAAAATTTCCCGGTCGCCACGAGCCAGTTGGGTGGGGCCACGTGTGCGCAGGTAGGTGACATTACCCACCGCGTCACATAAAACCTCCTCCACGATGCCACTGACCTGCATGCCGGAATCGTACTCTGCGGTGCAGATGCTGCCCGCTGCGATCGCCTTGCGCAGCGACTCCGCTCCGCCACGCTGGAAACACATGGTTGCGGCAAATTCTTCCAGCACCTGGCTCAGGTGCTTGCAGCTTTTGGTGACGAACAACCGGGGTTGTTCGTTGGTGATATCGTAGGGACATGCCACCGCGTCCACGGTGAGTGGGATCTTGCGGACTTTCTCATCGTCCAGGCAGTGCCGGCTTTCGCCGAGTGACGATAACAGGCCGGCGCCGAAGATGCGGTAGTCAGACGTATCGCCCACCAGTCCGTACTCCACGGTCCACCAGTGCAACCGGGTCAGCAGGGCGGCCTCCGACAAGGCTTTGTTCGCTTCAGTCACCCGGTGCAGGTCGGCCTCCGCCGCCTCGACCTCCGCGGCGCTGCTGCCCGGGCACTCCTTCACAATGGACAGGCGTCGGATCGCCTCATACACCTCGAGATCCGCCCTGGTGGCGATCGCTTTCATCCCGATTTCGCCGAAGCGCTGCAGAAACTCCGCGTAGTCGATATCCACGATAAAAGGCGCGTGGCCGGCGGATTCGTGCACGATGTCCGGTGCCGGTGTGTAGAAGATATGATCGACGCTGCGCATGTCCAGGGCGATGACCAGCACCTTGAGCGCCTGGAACTCCATGAAGATTGCCGGCGGTATAAAGCCGTCTACTACCACGGCGCGCCAGCCCAGCTGTGCCAGGCAGGCATTCATCTCGTCTATAGACGGGATGTGATCCAGGGCGATGCCGGTCCGTGCCAGCCCTTCCAGGTAGACCGGGTGGGCCGTATCGGCCAGCTGCCGGGTGAGATGCTTCATGATGAAGCGCCACACGGCCTGGTCCCTCGGGGTGTAGCGCGCGTAGTCCTGCTCCCTGACGAACGGGCGCAGGTGCACGGGCAGGCTGTCGAGAATCTCCCGCTGGGTCACGGTCTCTGCTCGGACCGGGTCAGGCATCGGGCTGTGCATTGGGATGCGCGCGGGCGAAGGCGCGCAGCGAACCGCAGTGATCGGCGACCCGCCGGATGTGGCGGTAGCCCTTCATAGGAATTCTGAATCGGCGGGCATTGAATACCTGCGGCACCAGGCACACGTCCGCCAGGGTGGGCTGGTCGCCAAAGCAACACGGGCCGCCGTTTTCTGCCAGGGTCTGTTCAATCGCATCAAAACCCCGCTGCACCCAGGTGCAGTACCAGTTGTGCACCTGCCGTGCATCCGCACCGAGCTGTTCCCTGAGATGGTTCAGCACCGAGACATTGTTCAGGGGGTGGATGTCGCAGGCAATGCTGTTGACCAGCGAGCGTATCCGGGCACGCTCCAGGGGATCTTCGGGTAGCAGGGCGGGGGAGGGGTGCGTCTCCTCGAGCCACTCGAGGATGGCCACGGATTGGGACAGCAGTTCGCCGCCTTCCAGCTCCAGGGCCGGAACCAGTCCCTGGGGATTGCGCGCCAGGTAGTCCGGCGATTTCTGCTCGCCTTCGAGCAGGTTCACCGGTACATAGTCGTAGGGAAGGCCCTTAAAATTGAGGGCGATGCGCACCCGGTAGGCCGCGGTGGAACGGAAATAGGAGTAGAGCTTCACGGAACCTCCTGTTGTCAGCCCGGCGGTCGGTATTGCACCACGATCTGGTCGATTTTGCCAAAAATGCTGTCCCCGCTGGCATCGAGCATCTCGATTTCGATCCGGTCACCAAAGGACATGAAGGGTGTGGACGGCTTGCCGTTCGCGATGGTTTCCAGGCAGCGAACCTCTGCCAGGCAGCAGGAGCCATCCTTGCTGCCCACGGTTGATACCGTGCCGGAGCCGATCACAGTCCCGGTCATCAGGGCGCGGGATTTCGCGCAGTGGGCGATCAGCGTCGGGAAGTCGAAGGTCATGTCCACTCCGGCGTTGGGTGCGCCGATCAATGTCCCGTTCAGGGTCGCCCGCAGCGGGAGATGCAGCTTGCTGCCATCCCAGGCGTCACCCAGTTCGTCGGGCGTCGCCAGTACCGGCGTGAAACTGGTCCAGGGTTTGGACTGGTAGAAACCGAACTGCTTGCCCAGTTCCGCCGGGATCAGGTTGCGCAATGAGACGTCGTTGACCAGGCCGATCAGCTGGATATGCTGCTTCGCCTGCTCCGGGGTGACGCCGGCGGGAACGTCATCCGTAATGACCACCACCTCCGCCTCGAAGTCGATGCCCCACGCTTCGTTCTCCACCTCGATGTCATCCCCGGGGCCGATGAAAGCGTCGGATGCCCCCATGTAGACCAGCGGGTCGCTCCAGAACGACTCGGGCAGCTCTGCGCCTCGCGCTTTACGAACCAGTTCCACATGGGTGACATAGGCGCTGCCGTCCGCCCAGTGATAGGCGCGGGGCAGGGGGGCGGCGCATAGCGCCGGGTCGAAATCGAAAGCCCCGTCTGCACGGCCCGCGTTCAGTGCTTCATAGCGGGCTTCCAGGGCGGGTCTTTTTGCCTCCCAGTCGTCCAGGGCGCCCTGGAGCGTCGCGGCAATATCGCCCACCGCCACCGCCCGTGCCAGATCTCTTGAAACCACGATCAGCCGGCCATCGCGGCCGGACTTGAGGCTGGCTAACTTCATGCTTGCTCTCCGGTGAATTCCTTGTCATGCAGCCAGGCCGCGTGACGGGGCGCGCGTTTGGTGCGGCTCCACTCTTCCAGCATAGCAGGGGCTACGTCGTGGAGGCGCTGCATCTCGTCGTCAGTACAGGTGTTGGCGGCGAGTTCGATACGGTGGCCGTTCGGGTCGCGGAAATAGATGGACTGGAATATGCCATGGTTGGTCGGCCCGATCACCTCCAGGCCCTCCGCCAGCAATGCCTCACGGGCTTTTTCCAGCGCGGCCGTGTCGTCCACTTCGAAGGCGATATGCTGCACCCAGTCCGGTGTGTTCGGGTCGGTGCCCATCTCCGGGGAGTTGGGGAGTTCGAAAAATGCCAGCACATTGCCCATGCCGGCATCCAGGAACACGTGCATGTAGGGATCGGGGGCCTTGGTGGATGGCACCTGGTCCTCCGCGATAGCCAGTACGAAATCCATCCCCAGCACCCGCTGGTAGAACTCCACGGTTTCCCGGGCGTCGCGGCAGCGGTAGGCGACGTGGTGAATGCGCTTCAGGTTCATGGCTGTCTCCTCAGGCCGCAGAGTCCCTGTTGTCCAGCACGCCACGTCGCATCTGGTCCCGCTCCATGGATTCGAACAGGGCCTGGAAATTGCCCTCGCCGAAGCCCTCGTCCTCCTTGCGCTGGATGAACTCGAAGAAAATGGGTCCGATGAGGGTCTCTGAGAAAATCTGCAGTAGCAGGCGCGGCTGCTCACCGTCGGTGCTGCCGTCCAGCAGGATGCCCCGCGAACGCAGGTCCTTCAGGGGCTCGCCGTGGCCGGGCAGGCGCTCTTCCAGCATTTCGTAGTAGGTATCCGGCGGGGGTGTCATGAAGCGCATACCGCGAGCCTTTAAACGATCCCAGCAGGCGGGAAGGTCGTCGCAGGCAAACGCGATATGCTGGATGCCCTCGCCGTTATAGGCCATCAGGTACTCCTCGATCTGGCCCTCGCCGCCGGCCTCCTCGTTGAGGGGGATGCGGATCTTGCCATCGGGGGCCGTCATCGCCCGGGAGCGCAGGCCGGTGTATTCGCCCTTGATGTCGAAATAGCGGATCTCGCGGAAGTTGAAGAGCTTCTCGTAGTACTTCGCCCAGTAATCCATGCGGCCCCGGTAGACGTTGTGGGTCAGGTGATCGATCACCTCGAAGCCGCAGCCCGCCGGGTGGGGGTCAACCCCGTCGAGGTAATGGAAGTCGATGTCGTAGATATCGGCGCCGTCGTCGTAGCGGTCGATCAGGTAGAGAATCGCTCCGCCGATGCCGCGGATGGCCGGCAACTTGAGTTCCATCGGGCCCACAGGAATGTCGATGGGTTGCGCGCCGAGGTCGAGGGCGCGCTGGTAGGCTTTTGCCGCATCCTTCACGCGAAACCCCATGCCACAGGCGGATGGGCCGTGCTCCTCGGCATAGTAGGCGGCGGGAGAGCCGTGCTCGTAATTGACGATGAAATTGATGCCGCCCTGGCGCCACAGGTCCACATCCTTGGAGCGGTGGCTGGCTACGAGGGTGAAGCCCAGCATCTCGAAAACCGGCTCGATGATGCCCCGCCGGGCGGCGGCGTATTCCACGAACTCGAAACCATCCAGACCCATGGGATTGTCGAAAAGATCAGCCATTGTCCTGCTCCTCGCTGGTCACGTTGCAACTTGCTACAGCATAACCTCGCGTTTCGGAGGATATTCTTCTAAATAATCCTGAAATGTGCTAAAAAAAGGCATAATCCACCGGTAATTACTGTCAAATAAAGGAAATCCTTCTATGAAGATAGATCGGGCAGAGCGGGAGATCCTGCAGGTTCTGCAGACTGAAGGGCGTATTTCCAATGTGGAACTCGCGGAGCGTGCCGGCCTGTCCGAGTCCCCCTGTTTCCGGCGGGTACGGCAGCTGGAGGAATCGGGTGTGATCAAGGGCTATGCGGCGCGCCTCGATCAACGCCTGTTGGGCCTGCAGGTGACCGCCTTCGTGCAGGTGTCGCTGGACAAGCAGGACGACCGCAAACAGCGGGATTTTCTCGCCCGGGTGGAAGCGGAGGAACACATTGTGGAGTGCCATGCCATGAGTGGCTCCCACGACTACCTGCTGAAGGTGGTGGCCAGAAGTATGGATCACTTCTCCGAGCTCTCCATGCAGCGGATACTCAAGTTCCCGGGTGTCAAGAACATCGAGTCCAACTTCAGCCTCATGGCCATCAAGGAGAGCAGCGCGTTGCCGGTGCGGTGAATCCGGCGGGAGCGGCCGTTGCCTCAGCGGATTTTCAGCAGGTCCGGCGCCAGGTTCTGGATCATGCTGCGGACGCCGTCGCGCCAGTCGACGCGCGTTTCCCCGATCAGTTCGTGCATCTTCGCCGGGTCGATACAGAGGCTGCCGAACGC
>JAHEEV010000225.1:1472-3870 GCA_024640505.1 Halieaceae bacterium | reverse complement strand
TGATTACGCCGTCTTCCCGCAGAAAGCGCGACTGGTAGTCCGCCCGTGTGGACGCATCCAGGCCGGCGTGGTAGGGCAGGGCGTTAAAGCCCTGCTCCTGCAGCCAGTAGGCCACGTCCTCGGTCTTTTTGCGGGAGAGGCAGTAGACAATCCCCGCATCCGACGGATGCTCGTCCTTCAGGAAGCGCAACAGCTGTTGTTTCGCATTGTGCTTGAGTGCAATGCGATAACGGATATTGGGGCGATCAAAACCGGCGATGAACTGGCGGGCGCGCCCAAGGTCCAGGCGCGCGATGATCTCCGCCCGCGTACGGGCGTCGGCGGTGGCGGTGAGGGCGATGCGGGGAACCGCCGGGAACCGCTCATGGAGCAGGCTGAGCTGCAGGTAATCTGCGCGAAAGTCATGCCCCCACTGGGAGACGCAGTGGGCCTCGTCGATCGCAAACAGGGCGATCGGCGCCTGTTGCAACAGCGCCAGTGTCCGTTCCTGGGTCAGCCGTTCCGGCGCTATGTAAAGCAGGTCGAGCTCGCCGGACAGCAGCTCCGCCTCTACCGAGCGCGCCGCTGCCGCATCCAGGGAGGAGTTGAGAAAGCTGGCCCGCACGCCCACCTGGCGCAGGGCGCTCACCTGGTCCTGCATCAGCGCAATGAGGGGTGAGATAACGATGCCGCAACCGGGACGCTCCAGGGCGGGAATCTGGTAGCACAGCGACTTGCCGCCGCCGGTGGGCATCAGCACCAGCGCATCGCCTCCGTCGACGACCGTGTGGATGATCTCATCCTGGGGCGGGCGGAAGGATTCGTAGCCGAAGATGGATTGCAGGGTGTGCAGGGCGCCGTTCATGGCGGCAGAGTATACCTCAGGGCGTCCCGTATCCCCCGATCAAATCCGTTCCCGAGAGGAGCCGGGAATCGCGCCCTGCGCGATCCTGGGGGGCTGTTATTTCAGGAGCGGATGGTCCTCGGGCAGTTGACGGGATATCCAGAGCGCCAGCTTGTGTTTCATGTTGGGTTCGTTTTCCTGCCCCCGGGCCAGCGGCTGTATCAGTTTGTCATGGACCAGCAGCCGGTAGAGGTAGGTGACCTTCTCCTTGGCCGAATCGGTCGTGTCAAACTGCCCCACGCCCCTTTTTCTGGCGTAGATGGCACCGACGCGCAGGGCCTCGGTGACCAGCTCCGCCTCATGGTTGAGTTTTTTCATCGCATGGTTTCCTCGCAATGGCTATGGGCGCGAGCGTTTCTGTCGGCAACATCGGGGGCCACTCGCATCAGCGTCAGACCTCGCTGGGTACGTCGTACCGCTCCTGGTAGCGGCGGAACAGGGGCCTCTCCCGGGCGGCCCTGTCGGAGTCGATGTGGTATGCGTGTTCACCGAACTTGCCCTTGGGTTTGTGCGCGAGATAGTCCTCCATGCGCTGCCGGGCCTCTGCCGTCAGTGGCAGTCCGAAGTGGTGATAGATGCCCTCGATGCAATCCAGCGGGGAATCCATCAGGTCCTGGTAGCGCGAGTCGGTGATAGTGGCCGCACCAACGCCAGCTTCATCTCGCAGCTGCATGACACGCTCCAGTCGCTGCGCGGTGGCTTCGCCCATCACGATGTCCTCGAACTGCTCACTGTTAAACGGCTGATCACTGCGCATCAGGTAGAGCGCGCCCAGGAGACTGGTGGTGGAGGCCATGCACTTGATCGGGTCCCGATGAGTCTGCACGACGCTGGCGTCAGGGTAGACCTGCAGCAGGGTTTCCAGGTGGACCTGGTGCTCGGGGGCCTTGAGCAGCCAGCGCCCGCGAGGATTCTTCCACTGCAGGATCTGCAGTATTTTGCGGTGATAGTCGTAGACGGGACGATAATCCGCCCCGGCACACCAGGCGCTGTAGCTCGGGGTCTGGTGCAGCGAGGCAATGTGGTCGCTGATGAAGGTATTGGCCATGATCAGGCCGCACTCAGCCGGGATATCCCCCGCCATCTCGTGCATGGTGGCAAATTCCGGCACGACCCGGTGCCACTGGGTGAACAGGCCATGGGCGCGTTCGATGCGCGGGTCCGAATGATAAGTGGCGGCTTCCGGCGGCGGGCAGGGCATCAGGGCCTCCCACATCAGGGGTACGCCCACGACCGGGTCACGGGCCAGCAGTTCGAACAGGATGGAGGTGCCCGACCTTGGCAGGCCGAGGATGAACATCGGCGCCCGGATTTCCTGCTCTTCGATTTCCGGGTGTTGTTTGAATACGTCGGTGATCTGCAGGCGGTTGCACAGCCAGAGAAAGATGTCATGGCGGGCCATCAGGCGCCCCATCAGGGTGAGCTGTGCTTCTTCTTCCAGCGCCCGGAGCAGGACGCCGAAGGGTTCCCGCCACAGGTCATCGCCGAAGTCAGTCAGGCCGGTGGCCGCGCAGG
>JAHEEV010000225.1:0-1372 GCA_024640505.1 Halieaceae bacterium | reverse complement strand
CGGGCCATCAGGCGCCCCATCAGGGTGAGCTGTGCTTCTTCTTCCAGCGCCCGGAGCAGGACGCCGAAGGGTTCCCGCCACAGGTCATCGCCGAAGTCAGTCAGGCCGGTGGCCGCGCAGGCCCTGTTAGTCAGTGATGCTTCGTCCAGCGGTACCACCGCTGCCAGGTCGAAACAGTCCCCCTCGCGGTTCATCGCCGCCAGCCATTCGGGGTGGGGCGGTGGTGTCCACTGCGGGTCCGACAAGCGGCTCAACGCTTGCTTCCCCGATTGCGGTAGTATGGTCGTCGTGTCACTCGATGCATTTTTCCGGAGCAAGCAGCCATGTATGGAGACAATATAAACGATGCGGCCCTGAAAGCCAGCTGGGAGAGTTTCTGCGAAGAGTTGAAAACCGCCGGTGAACTGATTTTTCGCGACACCACGCCAGTCCATGATATAGACCGGGCCAAGGGGCTGCGTCTGCTGGCGCGGAATATTTCCCTGGCGCTGCAGTTCAATCTGGAGAATAACAACCCGGATCTGCCTGAACTGCTGCGCTACTTCGACCCCCTGCGCAAACAGGGCGGTGACAATACGGATGCGCTCTATGTGGGCGCCCCCATCAATGGCCGGCACACGTACCGTATCACTGGCCAGCGGGGTACCGCGCGTTACTTCGCCATTACCGTGCTGGAGGATGGCAATACGCCCTGGGGAGGCGCGGTGGTCGGCACCCTGTTCGGGGACCAGATCGATCTGGCGCCGGACGGCAGTTTCGAGGTGGTACTCAGCCCCGATGAGCACGCCGGTAACTGGATCCGGACCACTCCGGGCAGCTGGCGGGTGACGGTGCGACAGTTTTTCGCCGATTGGGAGAACGAGGAGCCTATGACGGCCCGCATCGATCGGGAGGGTGACCCTGTGGTCGATCCCGAGTTCAGTGTGGAGGCTATCGTCGGGGGGCTGACGGAGTCCGTTCGCTGGGTCCGGGAGTCCACCCGGTACTGGGCCGATATGCTGGACAAGTGGCAGGCATCGCCCAACCGGTTTCTTTCCTACCGGCAGCTGGACGACAACGCCATCGATGCCACCCCTGGCGGCGAGCCGTTGATCTGCTACTGGCGTGTACCGAAGGATGAGGCCTTGTTGATCACGGTAGAGCCGCCCGCGGCGGACTACTGGTCCGTTGAATTCGGCAACTACTGGTGGGAGACCATGGATTACCGCTATCGCCTGTGCAGCACCAACTGTCACCATGCGGTGCTGGAAGAGAGCGGGGAGCTGTTGCTCGTGGTTGCCCACGAGGATCCGGGTGTACCCAACTGGCTCGATCCTTCGGGGCATCTCGAGGGCTACGTCACCGTGCGCTGGATCGGCAGCGACAGCTATCC
>JAHEEV010000088.1 GCA_024640505.1 Halieaceae bacterium | reverse complement strand
AGCAGGAAATGGCCACCTACATGATTTTTATTCGCGAGGGCGAAATCTTCAATCCCGAGGAGATGGCGGCGTACCAGAGCGCCAACCGGGAAAATACAGGCCAATACAATCTGAAGCCCCTGGTGGTTTACGGTGACATGGAAACCATGGAGGGTGACGCGCCCGATGGTATCGTGATCCTGGAGTTCCCCTCTGCCGAAGACGCCAGGGCCTGGTACTACAGTCCCGACTACCAGGCCGCAGCCGAGCATCGCAAGAAAGCGGCCGATTACCGGGCGATCCTGGTCGAAGGAATCTGACATCGCGCAAACCGGAATCTGGTAGGGTTGAACCCTGTAAACCAGGAACCGGAAGCGACAGCATGACTGCCCGCCATCACGACAGTTCCCCGCAGCGCCGCAACCGGGGGTACACCGGCACTCATCAAAAAATGATCGAGACCGCCATTCGCCTGATATCCGAAAAGGGGATTGAAGCCCTCTCCATCGCGGGCCTGGCGCGGGCTATGGAAGTAAACCGCACGACCGTCTACTATCACTTCGACAGCCGCGAAGCCTTGCTCGCGGAGGTCCGGCGCTGGTCCTCGGAGCAACTGGCCAAAGCCTTCGATCTCGCCGCTCCCCAGCAGGAACGCATCGATTACATCACCCGTTTCGTCCTCGAAAATCCCGAGTTGATCAAGCTATGGATCGAGGATCTGGTCTCCGGCAGTGATATCCACCAGAGCTACCCCCTGTGGGACGAACTGGTGAATGGTATCCGGCAGCTGTCGGTGGGCAGGCCGGAGGGTGAGTCAGTGGACGCGGAAGTGTTCTGCATCAACCTGCTGGTAGGGGCCGTCATCGGTCCACGGGTGTTCAGGAGCAGCATCCATCCGGATCAGGATGTCGAGACCGTCGTCGCACGGTTCAGGGCTGAATGGCAACGCCTGCTGCGCCAGGAATCCCTGCTCAAGGAGTGATTCATCTTGCTTTTACGACACATGTGTTGTAATTATAAACTGTTACAGCCCAAACCCTTCCCAGGGGCATCAGTAGATAGAGGTGGCATCGATGGCGGAATCACCTGCAACACAGCACATTGAACTGGACGAGGATCACGCGCACCTGGGAACCGGGCCCATACCCGCAGGCCCCTATTACCAACCGGAATACTTTGACCTCGAGCGCGAGGCGATATTTCGCCGCACGTGGCTGCAGATCGCGCATATTTCGGAATTGCCTGAACCGGGGAGCTTTATCGTCCGGCCCGTCGAAATCGCCAGGGCCTCGATTCTGATCACTCGCGGCAGGGACGGGGAAATCCGTGCCTTTCACAACGTTTGCACCCATCGCGGCACGCAGCTGGTGTCGGACGACAGCGGCAAGCGCTCCCTGTTCAGTTGTCCCTACCATATGTGGACGTTCAGCGATGACGGTGAATTGCGCAGCGCTCCCGACTTCGAACGGTTCTATGTCGACAAATCGCAATGCAGCCTGTCAAAAGTAGCGGTGGACGTCTGCGCGGGGCTGGTTTTTATCAACCTCGACAGTTCGCCGGAGCAGAGCCTGCGTGAATACCTGGGGCCTTTCGCGGAGGAGCTCGAGCAGCTGCCAGTGGCGCGGGCCACCACGTTTTCTGAATATACCTATGAGATCGAGGGAAACTGGAAACTGACCTATGACAATTTCCAGGAAAACTATCACCTGCGCTTCATTCATCCCCGTTCCGGGGAAGCCGCCAATGGCCCGCAAAATCCCTTCGGTTACCCGATCAGGTACGGTTTTCACGGCCCCCATCGTACGCAGACGATCTGGTCCAACCCGGATGCCAGGCCCAAGCCCTTCCAGACTTTTGGCTTCATGAAGGGCGCGGAATTTGCGATAAAGGACGGCTTCGGGGCCAGCGCCCAGGGCAAGGAGTACTACGCCATTTTCCCCAACCTGTTCATCCTGGGCTCGCCCATGACGCCCTTTTCCCAGTCTGTGGTACCGATTTCCGCCAACCGCTCCCGCGGTATTATCCGCATGTACTGGATCGGTGAGGATGACTGCGCCAGTCGGCGCTTTGCCCGTGAATACGCGATGGCCACGGCCAGGGATATCCATTCCGAGGACCGGGCCGTGATCCAGGCAGGTCAGCGCGGTCTGGAAAGCGGGGCTCTGTCCCATATTCATTTCCAGTCCCAGGAAATTCTCTGTCGGCACCTGTTCCAGGAGGTCGACAAGCGGGTAGAAGCCTACAGGGCCGAGCGCGACGCAGCGAGAGCAAAGGCATGAATACTGAACGCAACCTGCCGGAGGGCTTCGAGCAGCTGGAACCCTACGTCGAGTCCTGGTCAATTGCGGGGGCGGCCAATCGCTCCCGGCGGCGTATCGACAGCAGTGAACAGGAGCGGGTGGCTTTCTTCAACGCCGCAAAGGAATTGGCAGGTCCGGCCCTGGCGTTACTCGACCAGAAACCCCTGGACCAGCTCGACGATCGGGAAACGCGCCTGATGAACCTGATATTAAGCCTGGCGCATGTCTCACTGGCTGTCGAAATACAGGGGGATGACGAGCCAAAACACGCCAAAAACTCGCGTCACATCACCATAACCCGGGCCAGTTCAGACTTTAATGCCTGACCCGGTTTTCTCATAATCCTCTCTACAAACGCCGGTATACTCGGGCTACCGTGATCGATGGTGTGACCAGACCCCTGGAAAATACTATGCAAGTTGACGACTTAATCGCCGCAGCACAACAACAGACCGGACTCAGCAACCTCGGGGATGACAGCGTCCTGGAGGCGCTCAACCGCCTGGTCGATGCACTCAATAGCGAGGCAAAACTCAATGACCGGGGCGAGCAGAGCGTACAGGGCAACCTGGTGGCGACGCTGTCCAACCGCCTGCGCATAGAGGATTACCTTGCAAGTCACGCGGAACTGCTGGAACGGCCGGTTGAAAAACCGCTGTTTGTGTTCGGCCTGCCGCGGACGGGCACCACGCTGGTGATCAATCTGCTGAGTGTCGATCCGGTCCGTCGCTGTTTTCTGCGCTGGGAGGCATTTGATTCGGTTCCCCCGCCAAAGCCGTCGGAGCTGCACGCGGGTCCTCGCTATGAGGCCTGCCAGGCCCAGACAGAACTGTCCCTAAAATACGCACCACACATCGCGGCCATCCACTACGAGGAAGCCGACAGCCCCACCGAGTGCCAGTTCTCGATGACCCCCTCGTTCGTCGCGCAATACTATGACTCGATGTACGATATTCCCGGCTATCACCAGTGGTTCCTTCACGAGGCAGACTACCTGCCTGCTTTCCGCTTCCATAAACGCTTCCTGCAGCTGCTTCAGTCAGAAACCGGTGGTCGCTGGACACTCAAAAACCCATGGCACCCGCTCTATCTCGATCAGCTCACAACGGTCTACCCTGATGCACAACTGGTCATGACGCACCGCGATCCCGTCGAAGTCGTGGGCTCGGCCTGCAGCCTGGTCAAAGCCATACGCCCCATGTTCAGCGACGCGGTCGATGTTGAGGCCATCGGCCACAACCTCCTGGAAACCTTCGACGTAATGATTGCACGAACCCTGGCCTACAAGGAGAAACACGGCTGGGATTCAATCTACGATATGCAATACGCGGACGTGATGCGCGACCCTATCGGTGAGATCAGGAAGATTTACCAACACTTCGACGAGCCTTTTACGGCCGAGGCGGAAGCGGCGATGAATCACTATATGCAGGCCAATCCGAAGGGAAAGCACGGCAGCCATGCCTACTCCCTCGAGGATTATGGCCTGACGAGGGAGCAGGTACGCGAGCGTTACCGGGACTATTGCGAACGCTTCGCTATCCCGGTGAAATCCTGAGATGGCGAGGTACCAATCATGTCTCAAGCGCCGCTATCAGCCGCCGCGCAGCGGTTACGGCATGACGGACGCGCTCCAGTGGCGGTCGGTCCTTCGGTTGCGGCACTTCCAGTTCCAGCGGGGTAGCGGCGGGCAGCGCCCGCAGGAATGATTCCAGCGGGAAAACACCGTCTCCGGGAGCAAGGCGGTTGCCTGCTGCCTCTTCAGCGTAATCGGCAGTGACCGCGAGGTCTGCGACATCGCACAGCTGCGCGTGCGCTATAAGACCGGGGTCGACTGCCTCGACATCTGCCGCACAGCCCCCCGAACGTGCGAGGTGCAGTACGTCGATATCCAGTGCGAGATTGGGCTGCCCCACGCGCTTTACCAGCTCCGCCGCTGCCGGGAGGGTATTCCAGCCGGGGGTGAAGGCCATGAACTCAAGGGCGATTTTCAGACCCAGTCCCGCGCCCAGCTCACACAGCACGCCCAGGGTTTCGACCACCCGCGATTCCTCCGGATCGTATACGATGGTCACCGCACCACGGGCACCGAGTTCGGCCCCCAGCTCCAGTGCCGGCCTGAACCCTGCCACGTCGACGCCCGGCGCAACAATGAACGCATCGACATTGGCGACCGCGATGCCCGTATCCGCCAGTCTCGCCTGCATAGCCGACAGGTTTTCCCGTGTCACCAGTGGGAATTTTGCATTCGACCCGGGTTGTTGCGTGAATACGGATACCTCCTGGCAGCCGGTTTCCGCCGCCAGAGACACAAACGAGAGCGGGTCAGTTTCCAGCGCTGTCATGTGATGAACGCCCAGTGTGCGCATGATCGTCTCCATTTTGTGTGCCTCGTTACTCAACTTTTCACCTTCAAAGCAGTGTCCCGCCGTCGACCTGGATTACCTGGCCGGTGACAAAACCGGCCTGGTCTGAAGCGAGATACAGTACCGCGCCGACAATTTCCTCAGGCTTCGCGATCGAACGGGGCAGGGCGCCCCCCGGTCGCGCCATTTTCTCCCGGTCTTCAGGCGCGGCTTTAGCCAGTTTCCCAAAGAAGTCGCTGTCCGGGTGGAAGCGACTCCCGCGACTGAAAGCGGCGGGGTCGTCCGCCACCGTCCCATAGGGCGCCACGCAGTTGACCGTTATCCCGTGCTGGCCCACCTCCTTGGCCAGCACCTTGGAAAACCCGTGTACGGCCGCTTTGGCCGCGGAATAGACCGAGAGCATGTAGTCGCCCACCAGGCCCGCGGTCGACCCGATGTTGACGATTCGCCCGGCCTGCCGGTCGATCATGCCCGGCAACACGGCGCGCGTCATGCGCAATACCGTCAACAGGTTGAGGTCGAGATCACCCTGCCATGTATCGGGGTCGGTATCGACGAACAGGCCCGCGCCCACATTACCCCCGACATTGTTGACCAGCACTGCAACAGGCCCAAGCGCCGCACAGGCATCGAGTATGCGGGCGGGCGCCTCCGGGTCCAGCAGATCGGCCCGCACAAATACGGCCCGGTCGGCACCGCGGGAGAGCGCTTCCTCCACCAGAGTACTGCCGGCCTCTTCATCGCGCCCGATGGCTACCAGGCGGGCGCCCTCCGTGGCGAAGCCCAGCGCGATCGCCCGTCCGATATTGGCCGTTGCGCCGGTAACCAGCACCACCTTCTGCTTGAGATTGAGGTCCATCCTGCCGCTCCCCGGGTAGTGCCTGCAAACAGGCCACAACCCATATTCGTGTCAGTGTAGCGAAATGATTTTGATCATCAACAATGTTGTCGTATTATAAACCCAAAGCGAAAACGTGATGGCTCACATTAACCTATAATGCGTCGACCGCCGGGCACTTTTTCTCACTAGCGCAACCATAGAGCCGTGGGCCGGCGTGCGGCAAATTCATTGTTCAGCGGGAGGTGGCATGCCGCTACTCCAATACGAAGCACCGACGTCACTGGCCCAGGCAAGGCAGGCCCTGGCGGGCCGTTCCGACGCAAAAATACTGGCCGGGGGAACGGACCTGTTGGTCCAGATGCGGCTGGGCCTGAGGGATCCGGCACTGGTCGTGGATATCAAGCACGTTCCCGAGCTGATGGAGATCACCCTGGGCGAGCAGGGCCTGCGACTGGGTGCCGCCGTGCCGGGCGCAGTCGTTACCGACCACCCGGAGATCGGGCAGCTCTACCCGGGTTTTGTGGAAGCCCTGGGGCTGATCGGCTCCAGCCAGATCCAGGGACGTTGCTCAGCCGGCGGTAACCTGTGCAACGCATCCCCGGCAGCGGACTGTGTGCCGGCACTGATCGCCAATCGCGCCACCTGCAATATCATGGGGCCGGACGGTGAGCGTACCGTTGCCGTGGAGGCGTTCAATACTGGCCCGGCCAGCAATTGCCTGGCCGCCGATGAAATACTGGTTTCCATCGATCTGCCCCGGCCGGGGCCTCGCAGCAGTGACGCCTACCTGCGCTTCATTCCCCGCACCGAGATGGACATCGCCGTGGCTGGCGCCGCCGTCGCACTGAGCCTGGACGAGGCCGGCGTCTGTATCGATGCCAGGGTCGCTATCGGCGCAGTGGCACCCACGGCCCTGCTGGTTCCCGCCGCTGCCGATGCGCTCATAGGCGGTACGCTCGACGAAGACAGCCTCAACCGGGCGTCCGCGGCAGCCAGTGAGGCGGCAGCACCCATCACGGATAAGCGCGGTACCGTTGAATATCGCAAAAAAGTTGTCGGTGTGCTGGTGCGCAGGGCGGCCGGAGTGGCGAAAGCCCGCATTGAAGCGACATCCTGAGGGGGAAATATGTCGAATCCGAAAAAAATCCACGTCTCGACCACCGTCAACGGCGAGCCCTGTGAATTCCTGTGTGAGCCGGGCCAGGTCCTCTCTAATGCGTTGAGGAACAACCTGGACATGACAGGCACCAAAGAGGGCTGTAGCACCGGTGATTGCGGCGCCTGTTCCGTCATGCTTGACGGCGCCCTGGTCTGTTCCTGCCTGGTGCTCGCTGCCGAGGCAGAAGGCAGGACGATAGAAACGGTGGAGGGGGTCGCCGACGGGAATGCGCTGCACCCCATACAGCAGAAGCTACTGGAGCACGCGGCCCTGCAGTGTGGTATCTGTACCCCCGGCATTGTGGTGGCGGCAAAATCACTGCTGGAGAGGCATCCCGACCCCAGTGAAGAGGAAGTCCGCTATTACCTGGCCGGCAACCTCTGCCGCTGCACGGGCTATGACAAGATAATCCGGGCAGTGCTGGACGCAGGCACAGTCATGAGAGGGGAGTGAGGTCATGTCGATCAATATCCAAACAGATTTCAAGACTGTAGGAACGCGGCCCATCCGGCCGGACGGACCGGACAAGGTTACGGGGCGGGCGAAATACGGCGCCGACCTGAATCTCTCGGGCATGCTGTACGGTCATATTGTTCGCAGCCCCCACGCCCACGCGGTCATCAAGTCCATCGATTTTTCAGCGGCACTGGCCATGCCCGGCGTGGTAGCGACCATGAGCGCCGAGGATCTCCCGGAGCCGGGCGACCGGATTCTGCCCGGGGCAGAAATAGAAATGAAACTCAAGGATATATCCCCGATCATCATGGCGCGGGGAAAAGTCCTGTTTCACAGTCAGGCCGTCGCGGCAGTAGCCGCCACCTCCGAGAGTCTCGCGGCGGAGGCGGCGAAGCGCGTCGTGGTTGAATACGAGGTGCTGCCCCACGTTCTGGATGTCCACGCCGCGATGGCAGATGATGCCCCCCTGGTGCACGACGATGTTTTCACCCAGGGCATTGACCCGGCTCCCACCAGACCGTCCAATTTGTCGGCCGACTTCGAAATGGCAAAAGGTGACATCGAAGCCGGCTTCGCCGAAGCCGATCTGGTGATTGAACGGACCTACAACGTCCCGATGTGTCACCAGGGTTATATCGAACCACACGCCTGCGTGGCGCGCTCGGATGAGAACGGCAAAATCGAGATATGGTGTTGTACCCAGGGCCCCTTCATGGTTCGCAATATGACGGCCGAGATTACCGGCATCGACCTGGGAAAAATAAAGGTCACCGCCTCGGAAATCGGTGGCGGCTTCGGCGGCAAGACAACCGTTTATGTGGAGCCCGTGGCTACCATACTGGCCTGCAAGTCCGGCCGTCCGGTCAAGATTGTAATGAGCCGCGACGAGGTATTTCGGGCATCGGGTCCCGTCTCTTCAGCCGAAACGCAGGTGAAAATAGGCGCGAAAAAGGACGGTACCCTGACCGCCATCAAGACAGACATCCTGATGGATTCGGGGGCGTTTTCCAGCAGTCCGATACTGCCGGCTACCATGTTCGCCGCCGCGTGCTATCGCTGTGACAACATGCACAGCCGGGGCCGGGAGGTGCTGACCAACAAGCCGAAGGCGTGGGCCTACCGGGCACCGGGTGCCCCGCAGTCGATTATGGCCGTGGAATGCGCGGTCAACGAACTGGCGCAGGGCCTGGGCATCGACCCCATCGACTTCCGCCTGCTGAACGCCGTGGAGGAGGGGGATGTGCCACTGTTCGGTGTGCCCTTCCAGTCGATTGGCCTGAAACAGTCCCTGGAGGCAGCGAAAAATCACCCCAACTACCAGGCTGCCCTGGAACAGAACCAGGGGCGCGGTGTGGCCGCAGCCTTCTGGATCAACGCCGGACTGCAGTCCAGTGCCACAATTCACGTGGCGGAGGACGGCAGTCTCAATGTGCTGACGGGTAATCCCGATATCGGGGGGTCCCGCGCGTCGATGGCCATGCTGGCCGCCGAGGTTCTGGGCATTCCGGTGGAAACCGTTCGCCCCTCCGTGGTAGATACCGATTCTGTGGGTTACTGCGATACCACCGGAGGCAGTCGTACCACCCTGGCCACTGGCAGCGCGGTCATGAAAGCCGCGGGGATGCTGAGGGAGGAACTCAAGCATCGGGCCGCCGCCATATGGAATGTGGATATCAAGGAAGTGGAATGGTACGACGGCATGGCCGTGGTACATAGCGGAATTGGCATCGACGAACTGAGAGACGAGCTGAGGGCTGGCACGGCCGGGAGGAATCCGGAAAAGGTGCTCACAATGGCGGAACTCGCTGCCCAGGCGGGCGCGACCGGTGGACCGCTGACGGCATCGGCTTCCGTCCATGCACACAGTGCCCAGCCGTCCTTTGCGGTGAATATCTGTGACGTGCAGGTGGACAGGGATACCGGCAAGGTGGACATTCTGCGTTATACCTGTGTGCAGGACGCGGGCAAGGCAGTACACCCCGCCTATGTGGAAGGACAGATGCAAGGTGGCGCGGTTCAGGGTATCGGCTGGGCCCTGAACGAGGAATACCTCTTCAATGACCAGGGCGTCCTGGAAAACGCGGGTTTCCTTGATTACCGCATACCCGTCGCTTCAGATCTTCCCATGATCGACACGGTGATTGTCGAGGTCCCCAACCCCCTTCATCCCTTCGGCGTTCGCGGTGTTGGAGAGGTACCGATCTGCCCGCCCATGCCGGCAGTGGCGACGGCCGTAAACCGGGCCGCGGGAACACAGCTGTACGATTTACCGCTGTCTCCCCCCAAACTGTTGGCGGCAATCGAAGGGGCAGGGGCGGATAACGAGGCGGCGTGATCCTTCAACCCGGGAGTTGCCCATGGCGAAAGTCATTTTCCCTTCAGATCTGCAAGCCTTCACCGGCGATACTGCCGAGGTGGAGGTGACGTCCGTGAACTACAGGGACCTGGTGGCAGAGCTGTCCGGGCGCTATCCCGCCCTGACGGAGGAGGCCATCCGCAAGCATGCCCTTGCCATCGATGGCATGATCATCCACAACCCCTTCCTGGAGGCTTTCAACAGCGACTCCGAGCTGGTGTTTTTCGCCAAAATAGCCGGCGGCTAGGCGCGGCCACCCCGGCACCGTGAAACACAGACTGCTTCGTGAAGACAGTCCCCTGCAATGCAGGGTGATACCGGTCACGCACGTAAAGCAGAATTGTTCTGTCATCTGGTGTACTGAAACCCTGCGCGGAGCGGTCGTTGATCCCGGTGGAGAGATCAACCGGGTCAGGGCAATGATCGACGAGTGTGGAATCGAGGTCGAGCGCTTGCTGGTTACTCACAGCCACCCTGATCACGCCGGCGCTGCCGCCGACCTGGCGGAGTTACTGTCAGTCCCCGTCGAGGGTCCCCACCGCTCGGAAGCACAGGAGATGGGAAGGATGATTGCCATCGCCGATGAGTATGGATTCGATGGCTGCCGTCCCTACACACCCGAGCGCTGGTTCGAGCATGGCGACGTTATCCGGGTGGGAAATCAACAGCTGGTAATGCTGCACTGCCCCGGGCATACCGACGGGCACGCCGTTTATTATTCCGCGGCGGCCAAACTGGCCTTTGTTGGCGATATCTTATTCCGAAACGCCATTGGCGCGACCCGCAATTCGGAAAATCACCTCCAGTTACTGTATTCAATTCGCCGTAAGCTGTTTCCCCTGGGGGACGAGGTGATCTTCGTGCCGGGCCATGACGCACTGTCCACCTTTGGCGATGAACGCGTGTTCAATCCCTACGTGTCTGATTTCGCGGCCGAGGAATACGAGCACGTATTCGATGATCCGCGTTACCTGCAGGATCAACCCCTCAACTGAGAGGCGAGCTGTCGGTGATCCCCTCGAAGACCTCGTTGGAGATCCACTTGACCATGCGGCTCACCGGTTGAATGCCGTCGTGGGCCATCCCGAGAAGCGGCCCGTTATACAGCGCGTTGCCAAGCGTTACCAGCCGCTGTGCGCCGTAGAGCGGAACGATATTCTCAAGTTCCGATTTGTAGCTCTCGGGCCAGACACCTATCGTCTGTGAGTAGGCATTGATGCCCAGCAGCACGTCGTCGATCGATTCACAGGTAACCAGGTTCGCCGTGCGATCCGCCAGGTAAGCGGCGAAATCCACCTGCCGGGGCAGCTTGGAGATTATGATGGCACCTTCACCGTCCTCGCCGCCGATCACTTCGAACCATTCATCGTCCCAGCGCAGCGCATCCACATGGGATTTCAACTCCTTGTCATAGGCCTTTGGCTTGGTGCTGAACGTGGGTGGCAGGGCCATGATGGCGTCATACGTCATCTGACCCAACTCGGCCACGCGCTCGGCGGCATCGTCCCGGTCGCCGGCCACCACGTAGGTCACACGCGAGCTCGCACAGCCGGCCTGGTTGGCGCCCCCGATATCGACGGCGAGACGGCCCGCGGTCTCCCGCAGGGTCTGCTCATTTTCCAGTGCGCCGGGGCCTATCACGCTGATACTGGTCTTGGGATCCAGTGAAATGAGTTCCAGGCCCGGCTGGATGTACTTGGTCACGTGGCGGATGCCCGCCAGCCCGCCCCAGGCGACGATCTTCTCGATGTTGTGGGGCTGGTATAGCTTGTCTTCCACCTCGGCGTCCCCGCCTTTCCAGTAGGCCACAGAGAAATGCTTCGTAATAGGGTGATCCGGGGCCATGTCTACCATGGTCAGGGCCAGCGCGGCGGATGTGAAGGGGTCGTTGGAGGGTGCCTTGATGATGCAGTCGCTGCGCGTTATGGCACAGCGCGCCAATGTGATCAGGCCCAGTCCCGGCCCGTTGCCGGCAACGATATGCAGCGTGCGGGAACCGAACGCCCTGACCTTCATAATCACGCCGTCATTCAGTTTGTGGGGAACCCAGCCCTCCAGGTAGTCGATGCCGACACTTTTTTCCGCGATCTGGCGGACCTGTTCCCGATTGAAGAAACTGCTGAATCCCTTGTACCCCATATCGATGATTTCCCGCGGCAGGGGGGTCGCATCATAGGTCAGGTCCCGCGAGCGCTGCATATGTTCGTTCTTGTTGATATCGAGGCAGCTACCCAGTTCTTCCAGGTAGTCGAGGATATCCTCGAGACTGAGGTCGTACAGGTCTGTCAGTTTGGCGGGGGAGGACAGCGGCAGCCTGTCGACAAATTTTCTCGGATCCGGGGCGTCGAAGGTCATGACGTCGCCACGTCCGGGGTATTCAATCAGGTCCGTGTCGATGACTTCGCCGCGGATGATGATCGGTGCTATAGGATTCGCCATGTTTTTAACCTCGGCCCTGGGCCTGTTATCGCTTTCCGGGTTGGCCCTAAAAGTTGGTCAGGAAGTCCATGGCATCGTCGTGAGCCTCGGGGGTTGCGGTACAACTGATCTTATCGCTGCCTCCCTGCTCGACGCTGAAGCGCGTTATGCTGTCAGACAGGTGGGCGGTGGTGCGACCACAGGGGCACTCGCTCCAGTCGATCTCGACACTGTCGCCGGTGATAAGCCCGCCCCAGGCGCCGTTCATTGCCAGGTCGAAAAACGCGGCGCGCCCCTTCTGCCTGCCTTCTCGTGGCAGCAATTCACTGGTTTCCGGATCGAGAATAAATGGTATCGACCAGGGAGAGAGGTGCAGGCGACCGTGCTCGCACTGGACATGCATCCCGCACTGCTCGGAAAACGAGTAGAAGTAACCATAGTTGTGGTTGAAGTTCAGGAAGTCGTCGACAACCTGCTCCCAGTCATCCGGCATGTTGAAGCCCTTGCCGCCGGTACCTGCGGTGACGCTGGAATTCGGCGCGAAGTTGCATTTTTTGCCTTCGGCGAGCGCCGGTTTGGCAACGTCGTAGATGAGCTGCGCCGGGGCCAGGATAAAGACGCGCTCGCCCTGGAGTTTTTCTACCAGCTCCTCTATCCACGCTTTGGCTTTCGCCGGTCGCTCCTTCTCTTCCGCCTGCAGCTCACCGACCCGGGCGAGCAGGGCATCCGGTACATTCACACGGCTGTCCCCGCGGGCCTGCGCTGCCCGCAGTCGTGCAGCCAGGTACATCAGGTCGGTGTCTCCGGGCGTATCCATCATCGGGTGGAAGTGCGCGTCGCTGCCCTTGGCGAAGTATTGCTTGTAATACATGGGCGCGCGATAAAACGCCGTGTGCCCGTCGGAGTGGGTGGGCCAGCAGACGTGCAGTTTTTCGTTCAGGTCTGCATCACTGGGGGGCTCGCCGAACTTCTGCAGCAGCTGGATGCGAAAACCCCCAAGGATAAATGTGCGCCAGTCTTTCCGATCTTTCGGGGTAAATGACATGGTACCGGTCGTACCGGAAGAGGTAATGGGGTCGAGTTCAGTCACGGCCGATATCATATCCAGCCAACCGTGGATGGAGGTGCAGCCTGAACAATCCACCTTGCTGAGATCGTAGGGTGTGAGGCGGTCCAGCCACTTGGTCATCTTGGCGTAATCGCCTTTTTCCAGCAGGAAGTCCGGGTAAGACTTGTAGATCGTGTGTTCAAACAGCAGGGGAAGCACGTCATCGATCTCACTGATGCTGGTGATATTCTGCTTATCCGCCAGTTTGGTGAGCATCGGGATACGGTCCCTGCGATCATCAAAGCGCTGCTTCAGGGCTTCGGTCTGCAATGCATGCAGCTGGTCACGGGGCACCGACAGCATCTTCGTATACGACATCTCGAAAAATGACAGCGGGTCTTCAATAAATGCAGCCGCCGCCTCGCTGGTGGTTGCCGTGCCGTCGAGCAGGTTGCCGATGGTGGTCATTTTTTTCTCCAATTCCAAAGCCGGATTTTATAAACATCAATGTTGATTACTAACGTAGCACAGAGCCACGCCTCCCGCAATCTGGAACCGGTGAAAAAAAATGACGTAAGTCAGGGTTTGTCTACATTGACGGCGGGCAGGGCCACCCTCCCGGTTCGGGCGCTGGCTCAGGCGCCGGAAGGCTCGCTGAAGTCCATCCGCAGGCGCGTCAGTTTCAGGGTCTTGATGCGCCAGCACCCTTCGATCTTCGCGTAGGTCTCGTGGTAGTGGCCATAACCGTGCAGTTCCCGGCCATCAGGCCAGCGCAGCATGTCCTCCATCGCCCAGACCCCCTTTGCCTCAGTGGCAGAGGTCACTTCAA
>JAHEEV010000001.1:1811-119959 GCA_024640505.1 Halieaceae bacterium | reverse complement strand
TGACATCCCACAAGTCGGCAATGACCCGCTCACCCTGCATGGTGACTTTCATTTTCACCAAGGGGTTAAACAACAGGTAGCGGCGATCTTCCGCAGAGGCGCAGCGCATATAGTCGCAGGCCCGGTAAGCAAACATACGCATGGCATGGAGACGGCAGTAGGCGTCGGTAAACAGCCTCTGCACCTGCGGAAAACCGGTGACCTGTTGGCCGTACAGGGTGCGGGTAGCGGCATGGTTGATCGATTCATAGAGTGCATGTGTGGCGAGCCCGATGGCGCCGAAACCGAGGTTGAACTTGCAGTAGTTGATGGTATTCAGCATGTCGTCCCAGGCCTCTTGGCCGGATCGCAGGATGTCGTTTTCCGTAATCGGATAGTCGTGCAGGCGCAGTTCAGCCACGTAATTCTGCTGGTTGACGGTGTTTTTGACGCACTCGTAGTTCTCGTGACTAGACTCCACCACGAAGAACACATATTCACCCGTTTCGCTGTTTTTTCCGAATACAGCTACCAGTGCCGCCTCGTTGCCGTTACCGATGTAGTACTTGCTGCCGCGCGCCACATAGGTGCCATCTGCCTGGGGGATCAGCTCCATCTCCGAGGAGTAGATGTCCGCTCCGTGTTCCTGTTCAGAGAGGCCGAAGGCGAACACGCCGCCCTCCTGCAGCAGACGCGCCGCGCGTTGTTTGGCATGCTCGTTGCCACCGTTGAAGATCGGCCCCAGGCCGAGCATTGATACCTGAAAGGTGTACCAGTAGGTAATGCCATAAAAAGCAGTAATTTCAGCAAATTCCACGTTCCGATAGCTGTTCCAGGAGGCTGCTTCGCCGTAACCCGCCGGTGTCATCAGGGTCGCGAGCACCTGCCGTGATTTCATGAACGCGACAAAATCGTGGTTCCAGGTTTTGTCGTGCCAGTCCTTCTTGATCTTTTTAAGGCCTTTATTCTCGAAGAAGTCGATCACCGCCTGCAGCATCTCATTGCTGGGTTGTTCCGGGTGGCGGCCGCGGTATTGATGAGGATTAAACAGTTCCATAGATTAGACTCTCCTTGAAAACGTCTGCCTGCAGACCACCGTAATGGGCTTTCACGGCATTTCCGACGGGCGCCTCCTCTGCCTTGGCCCGCTAGTAGGCCCTTACTCGAGGGAACACTGGGCTGGCCTGCCCGCGTTGGTAACGTTACAGCGGTGCAAGTCAGACCAGCCCGGCCCGGGTTCCGCAGGGTTAACCCTGCGGTGCGAGAGGATACTTGAAATTCACGAACCCATCCTCGGCGTATACCGTTGAACCGTTGATACAGTTAGCATCGCCAGAGGCGAGAAAGGCGAAGACATCGGCGATCTCCCGCGGCTGGGTGAATTCATTGCGCATCTGTTCCCGGCGAATATGCTCCCAAAGGCCCAGCTCTTCGTACTGACGCAGCATGGGCGTATCTACCCTGCCCGGTGCGACAGCCACGACGCGAATGCCGAGGGGCGCCAGTTCCAGTGCCGCACATTTGGTCATCATGTCCACAGCGGCTTTGCTCACGTTGTAGGTAAAGGTCATTTCTGCTGCCATCTGCCCGTAAATGGATGACGTATTCAGAATGACACCAGGCTTGCCAAGCGCCTGCAGCTTTCTGCCCGCTGCGAGGATGCCGTGGTAAACACCCTTCTGGTTGACCGTTGTCACCGGATCGAAATCCGCAACCGGATCGTGCTCCAGCAGGGGTTTCGGCAGGCCGATGCCCGCATTGTTGATCATCACATCCAGGGTGCCGAACCACTCAGTCGCCGCATTTATCATCGCTTCGACCTGAGTGAAATCGGTGACATCCACCGAGAACCCCCTGACACGCTGGTCAAAACCACCGGCGAGTTCCTCTACCTGCGTATGATTGAGGTCGGCGGCGACCACGCTGGCGCCCTCTTCGACAAACCGGGCAACGATTTCCCTGCCGATCCCGCCGCAGGCGCCGGTCACCACGGCCACTTTTCCGTCAAGTCTCATATTTATGCATCCTGTTCAACATCGGTTTTAAGGGACCGGGGCAAGCGGAATCGCTGCCCGCGGGGCCATAGAAACAACACCGGTGCCCGTGTTACTGATGGATTTCAGGAGTTCTGACAGTGCCGCCTGATTTGCTTCGCTCATTGTTCTGATCCTCTTTGCTATATGATTTATCAATCGGCTTTCTGCAGCGGCGGGGATGTAAGCTGAAACCGTCAAGCAACCTCATCCGTGCCGCCATCTTTTTACTACAGACTAGGTGAGACAGGCTGAATAAACTTGATATTTTACGAACAATAATTGACCCTTTACGACGGCTTGGGCTATTACTCACGGCCTCGCTTCGGCCGTTTTCTCCGGAGGCCCGACCAGCGGTTGAGATCACGGCCGAAAACCCTGATCCCTGGATCGCGCGCTTTTTCGCCCCGTGAATCAAGGGGTCAGTTTCCTTGAATCAAGGGGTCAGTTTCCTTGCCTCTTCAAGGAGTCTGACCCCTTGGTTCCTTGGTTCCCAAATGACGTATCAACGGCCAGGTTTCAGATCAGTCATCAGCCGAATCAAGGGGTCAGTTTCCTTGCCTCTTCAAGGAGTCTGACCCCTTGGTTCACCCCTTGGTTCAAAATCAGTCATCAGCCTATCTCATTCAAACCCAAAACGGCCTCCAGGTCGGCGACGGTTTTTGCGCCATCACCATCGACCAGGATCGAGCGAATATTCAATGCCTCTGCGGCGATGACATTTCCTTCATAATCGTCCAGAAATAGTACCTGCTCTGGAGAGAATCCACCTATTGCCAGGGCCTTTTCGAAAATCGCCGGATTCGGCTTGCGCATGCCCACCTCACTACTGTCGACGACAAAATCAAACAACGCATCTACCGGCAACATATTGCGCCAATGATCCCTGAACTCCACCACGTTGTTCGTGATAATGCCGGTCACCAGCCCTGCCGCGCGGATTCTGGGCACATAGTCGACCAGCTCCTCGCGCAGGCCGCCGCCGTTTTCAGCCATGGCCAGAAACACGTCCCAGATGTCGACCTCCAGACCCTGCTCTCGCCCCAGTGCCATGATGTCTTCACGGGCTTTTTCCAATGTAATCTCACCACGCTCTACCTGGTGCCAGGGGTGGTCGCTATCTACAGCATAGCCACCAAAAACTATAGCGGTAACCTGCTCGTCCGTCGCACCAATTTTCGCTGCGTAGGCGTTGAAGGCGTGAAAAGGCGAGTCCGTAAACACGCCCCCGAAATCGAATAACACGGCTTTCAGTTCTGTTGTCATTTCGTCAATGGCTCGGTTAGAAGCGTCACGCTGGTAACGCAAACCTTCGCTCCCGGTAAAATAGTGAGTTTGTCATCTTCTTGATGCGGGGGTTGGTGGCCTGGGCGGCCCCCTTAAGTCCACCCGTAGCACTTCATTCTTTATACTCATATCGTTATAAACAGACAACACCCCTATTGCCTGCGCGATTATCACCCGTGATGTGCATGGACGACTGGAAAGTCTTGCCATACTGTACCGATTGGTACAAAATTGTCGCTCTTTCCGACATCGGGACCAGGGATGGCCAGACCACCTGAGTTCGTGCGCATGAAAGCCCTGGAAGCCGCCATGAAGCTGTTCTGGGCCCGGGGCTACACCGCAACCTCGCTACCCGATCTGCTCGCGGCGATGGGCATAGCCCGCTCCAGCTTTTACGCCAGTTTCGGGACCAAGCGACAACTGTTTGCGGAGTGCCTGGAACTATTCGGTGACCGCACCCTCGCCATCGTCGATGAGAACGCCCGAAGGCTGCCCCCCACCGCCCTGCCCCGTGCTTTTTTCGAAGCTACCGTGCTGGATGTAGCGCCGCGCCGGGTAAAACAGGGCTGCTTGATGGTCAATACCGTCCTGGAACTGGCCGATGTGGATCCGGAGCTCCATAAACTCGCGGCGCAAAAGCTCAGTGCCATTGAAAGCGCCTTTGCACGGGCTTTCCAGATAGCGCAACAGAAAGGCGAACTGGACACCACGCGCAGCCCGGAAGAACTCGCCAGCCTGGTGATGACCATTAACTTCGGCCTTCGCGTACGAAGCCGCCAGAACCAGTCCCGGCAAGCACTCAAATCCATCACCGAAAACAGCCTGTCCATGCTCGGACTGGCCGCCTGACAGCCCTGAGGAACGCGTACCATGATGTCTGAAACCATGCCCTACGAGAAAAAATTCGCCCGTGTAAACGACAGACAAATCGCCTACGTTGAGGAGGGCAGCGGCGATCCTATCGTACTGCTACACGGCAACCCGACCTCCTCCTTCCTGTGGCGCAATGTGGTGCCAGAACTTGTGGAATCCGGCCGGGTGATCGTGCCGGATCTGATCGGTCAGGGCGATTCCGAAAAACTACCCGCCAGCGAGGGCCCGGGGCGCTATACCCTGGAAGTCGCCTACAGCTACGTGGACGGTCTGCTGGAAACCATCGGCGCCAACGACAATGTCACCCTGGTCATTCACGACTGGGGTAGCGCCATCGGCTTTCTCTGGGCCATGCGCCATGCCGCAGCCGTCAGGGGTGTGGCCTACATGGAGGGCATTGTCAGGCCCGTGAGCTGGGCCGACTGGCCCGAGAGTGCGGTGGGAATCTTCAAGGGATTTCGTTCCGAAAAAGGCGAGGACCTGATTCTCAACCGCAATATGTTTATCGAGGCCGTACTGCCCACGTCAGTGATCCGGACATTGAGCAATGCGGAGATGGATGCCTATCGAGCACCCTTCCCCTCCCCCGACGATCGCCAGCCCCTGCTGAACTGGCCACGGCAGATACCGATCGAGGGTGAACCCGAAGATGTGGTCGACCTGGTGAAACAATACGGCGCATTCATGGCCGCCAGCGATATTCCCAAGTTGTTCATCAATGCGGATCCGGGTTCTATTCTCGTGGGCCCACAACGCGAATTTTGCCGCAGCTGGGCGAACCAGCAGGAGGTCACCGTGAAAGGTCTCCATTTTATCCAGGAGGACTCACCGGCCGAGATCGGTCAGGCCGTGGCCAACTGGTTGAAAGCGATCTAACCCCACTGCGCCCCAGGGAAAACCAAAAGGAGCCAAACAGTGTCAGATATACCCGTCTATATGATTGCCAACATCGTCCCCGACGAAAACCACACCGGCTACAGGACCTATGAGAAGGGATTTTTCCCCATATTAAAGAAATATGGCGGCTCCTTTGTCACTTTCGACGATAATATCAGGCACATGGAAGGCTCCGAGCCCAGGCCCGGCCGCATGATCATATTCCAGTTCCCTTCGGAAGCACTTGCCCAGGCCTGGTACAACGACCCGGAATACCAGGCCCTGTCAGAGCACCGCAGGGCCGGGGCAGAACTCAAATCGTTGACTATGGTACACGGCCTGCCGACGAGGAATTAACCGCTGCCAGACGGCAAAATCTTCGCCCATAAACGGTTGCTCGCGCACGCCTTGCTTACACAAACAGGAAAACTCTCGATGAAATACCTCATTTTCGCCGCTGCCATGGCTACCCTGGCCCTGAGCAGCCTCGCTCATGCCGAGCCCTCTTCTGCCGAAATAGCCGTGCAGCAGGCACGCGAAGCCTGTGAAACCATTGACGGCGGCCAATTCGACGCGGGTGAGTATCTTACCGAGACCGACCTGAATCGGGACGGGAAAACCGACCTGCTGATCGATGAAAGCAGGTTTTCCTGCTCCACTTCCGCGTCCTTGTTCTCACCCAATGGCGGCGCCCGGTTGCATGCAGTGGTCGGCGAGAGCACGCACACGTGGCAAGCCCATGCGTGGAGAATTATCGAGTGGGGAGACGATCGCGTTCTGCTGCTGGCGTTGCACGGTACGCACTGCGGGGTTATCGGATACCAGCATTGCTATGAGGCAGTGGTTTACAACGAAGACACGCCGACATCAGTTTCGGCGCCATCGGCCACGGTCGCGTCACCACGTTGAGATCGGGCAGGGTCGGGTATAGTAGAGACTCGATCACGGGAGGCGGACGCATGAAGGCACTTGCCAGGCTATTACTGGCCCTGCAGATCGTGTGGCTGGGGGCATGTTCTACCACCATTCAGGTGGAGAGCGCACCGCTGATAGAACCCGAAAAAGCGACCCTGTCCGCCGAGCAACCGGGCCGGGCATGGTGGCAACTGCGCTTCAAGCTGGTCTGGCCGGAGGATGAGTATCCCGATTTTTCCAGGCATCTGTTGATCGCAGAACAGCTCATGCTGCCGGCGATCAAGACACACGAGGAGCAGCTGACACTGTGGCGCTTTCACAGGCGTGCGGCCAGGGACACAGCCGGCAATCAGCTGAGCCTGATCTTCTATACAGACGAGGCAACAGCGACACAGATCAACGAAGAAATCAGCACCGATCCGCTAACGATCTGGCTGCTCGATCAGTCCATGATCGAAAAGACCGCTTTCAATAAACGCACCCGTGAGGAGCTGGGACTGCTGGAACAAACCAGCGACCCGGACTGGCCGCTCGAGGTACAGCGCTCCTGGCCCTATTTCATCATGGGTGCCAGCCAGAGTTGGCTGATGCTGTTGCAGGAGATCAGCCAGGAAACGGGGCTGGGGGGTACCGTCTCCTACTCCGATTTGCTCAAGCATTACCGCAGGGTGGATGAAACACTGAATGCCCAGTGGGCGGAGTATGGGCAACACGCGTATTTACATCACCTGAACGCCATCTTCGGCTACCACCCGCTGCGCATCCGCGGTTCGGTGATGCGCCGCTTCTAGTGTGTCCAGGGTACCTGCTTGACTGCGCAGGTGCGTACCAGCATAGTCCGCTGGGACAGCTTCCCGGCGACCGGCATGATGGCACTCGCAGGCTGAAAAAAAAGCTGCCAGGACAAACGCAACAAGGGACGACACGACCTACTCATGCACCGGAATATATTGCTTGCGCTAACCGTCTTTTTGGCGGCACAGAATGCTGCCGCCAATGACAGGGTTGCCGGGGAAACGCACAGGTTCCTGTCACCTGACGATGTATCGGAAGCCTGCGTCGCCCTTGCCAGGATTCCCGGCGGCAAATACTCAGCTGACGATGTCGCCAGGGAAACCGATCTCTGTGGCATCGACATCTACGATCAGAATGTGGCGATCTGCCCGAAACTGACCAGCACCAGCCCCGGCACTTTTATCTACAGACTCGAGGGAGGCCCCTTCGCCGGTGACCAGACGGGGTTCGAGAACAAGGTCTGCCCCCGGGGAAAAACCGTGGTATCCGAGGCAAACGGCCCCCCCGCCAGCTTCAAGGTCACCATGAATGATCGGGAGACCAGTGCTACTTTCTCTACCGCTTCGCTGCTCTACTACCACTTTGCCAGGTACTTTGATACGTCGCTTTTCGTACCGGTGGCCGTTTACCGGAGTATCGATCGCGCCACCCACGAAGCGCGGGTAACCGGCAGGGGTCTGGCCTGGTCTGCGAATAAAAAATCCTTGCGGATGAACCATGCCGCCTGGCAGGTACTGGACCAGGTCGAACAGACCCCGGAAAAATATTCCGCCACCGATGAGTTGTTCACCGCCGACCGGCGCAACATCTATGGTGTGCTGCTGCATGTCAAGGGCCGGCGCTATGGGGCGGAAATCAACGGAACGCGCAGGTCCGGCTGGGGGGAGGGACAGAACCGCGACTTCCAGGAAACCGCGCCCTTCCTGGCATTAAGGAGCGGGAAGCCCCTGCGGGAGGCGATCACCCAGGGACTGGAAACGGCTCGACGTGATCCCGAGCTGGACAAGGCGATGGGCCAGGCTGTATCCACCCTGCAAATGGTCTACTGGATGCAGGAACTGACCGAGATCACCCTGCTCGATTACATATTCGGCCAGCAGGATCGGATCGGAAATATCGATTTCGTAACCTACTGGCACCGGGCAGACGACGGCGCGGTGCAACTCAGCGAGGGCACCGCCCCGACGGCCGGGGCACAGGACGTGACGCCGGTACGGGTGCGTCGCACCTGGCTCAACGACAACGACGCCGGGGGCAAGCGGCAATACATCAATTACACGAAGCGGACCGGGATGCTGGAAAAAATCCGGCATTACAATCCAAAGACGTATCAACGGCTAATGGAGCTGGACCGGGATTTTCAGGCCCGGGGGAAACTTTATGACTACCTGAGGAACACCTTCGGCCTGACCAGCGCGCAGGTGAGCAGGATCGTCACGGCGACCGGAGAAGCCGCCACTATCCTGCGGGACGCCTGCAGCGCAGGCAAACTGCTGTTCGACCTCAATCCGGAGCGCTTCCTGCTGGAAGGAACGGCAGAACCGCAGGCGCGGGAATGCGGTCAGTGATTAACCCGGTGAAGCGGTCCGCGTGAAGATCATAACCCCTCTCCGTGACCTGCTGATTGCGGCCTGTCTGCTCGTTTGCCCGATGCCGGAGAGCGCTGCCGAGCCGCTGCGGGTGGCGGTGATTGCGGATTTGAACGGCAGCTACGGCTCAACCGATTACTCCGCGGCGGTAGACAAGGCAGTCGAGCGCATTCTGGCGCTGCGGCCGGACCTGGTCATCAGCGCCGGAGACATGGTCGCGGGGCAGCGGGTTCCGCACCTTGCCGCGGGAGAGGTTGCGGCAATGTGGCAAGCCTTTCACGCCCATGTCAGCGACCCCATCCAGCAGGCTGGCATACCGCTTGCCGTTACGCCCGGCAACCATGATGCATCGGCCTATCACGGGTTCGAGGCTGAGCGGCAGATCTACGGTGACCAGTGGCGCCAGCGCAAGCCGGACCTGGCATTCGTGGACGCCACCGGGTACCCCTACCACTACGCCTTTGCCATGGGTGACGTCCTGTTCCTCTCCCTCGACGTGACAGTGACCGGAAAACTGCCCCCGGCCCAGAAAAACTGGCTGGCTGCAGTACTCGCCGAGCACGGCCCAAGATACCGCCATCGTATCGTCTTCAGCCATGTTCCCCTGTGGCCATTCGCCATTGGGCGCGAAACCGAATTTTCCGGCGACCGTGAGCTGGAAGCACTGCTGCAGGAAGCCAATGTCGGGCTGTATCTCAGCGGCCACCACCAGGCCTTTTACCCGGGCAACAAAGGTGGTATTCACTACGTGGGTCTTGCCTGCCTCGGCTCGGGCCCACGGTTCCTCATCGGCGCCAGCGAGCGCTCCGGGCGGAGTCTTGCATTCATCGAGATCGATGGCCCGGATCTGCGGGTCGCGGCGCTCAGCGCCCCCGGCTTTACCCGGACCATCGACTGGCGCGACCTGCCGCCGCAGATTGTGACCGAGGCTGCCGTTTTATCCCGGGCGGACCTGGTCGAGAATCCCATCCGGCAGCTCGGCCAGCACTGGTTCGTCGACCCGTTACCCTGAGCCGCCCTGCAGTGCCAACCCAGAGAGAGAGTCGAATGGAAGTCGCAAAGCTCAGCCCCCTGGAACGCTTCCTCAACCTGTTTACCGAGGTGAAACCCGGTGAAGCGGCCTCCTCACTGCTGCTGGCGCTGAACATCTATCTCATCCTGAGTGCCTACTACGTGCTGAAACCGGTCCGTGAGGCCCTGATCCTCGCCGGCGGCGGCGCTGAAATCAAAAGCTATGCCGCCGCGGGCCAGGCCATGCTGCTGCTGCTGGCCGTTCCGTTCTACGGCTGGCTGGCCGCGCGCCTGCCGCGGCGATGGCTGATCAACGGGGTGACCCTGTTCTTTGCCGGCTGCCTGGTGGCGTTTTATTTCCTGGCCAGACTTGAATTATCCCTCGGCGTCGTTTTCTTTCTCTGGGTTGGTATTTTCAACCTGATGGTGCCCGCCCAGTTCTGGGCCTTCGCCAATGACATCTACAAGCCGGAAGAAGGCGAGCGCCTGTTTGTAATCGTCGCCTTTGGGGCCTCGCTCGGTGCCGTGTCCGGCAGTTACCTGGTTGCCCTGCTGATCGGGCGACTGGGTGTCTACGAGCTTATGCTGGTCGCTGCGGGCATACTGGTGCTCAGCCTGCTGCTGACCCACAGCGTGGCCCGGCGGGAAAGCACACGACAGCGGGCAGACACCGACCCTCTGCGGCAACAAACTGCCGACGAGGAACCGGTCGGGGATGGCGGCAGCTTCTCCCTCGTGTTTCGCAACCGGTACCTGTTGTTGATCGCGCTGCTGATGCTGGTACTCAACTGGGTGAATACCACCGGTGAATACATTCTCGGTCGCACCGTGCTTGCAACAGCTGAACAGACCCTGGCTTCCGATGCCGCACAGGGACTGACGCGGGAGGAGATCATCGGCAGTTTCTACGCCGAATTCTATACTGTGGTCAATATAGCGGGACTGCTGTTGCAGCTCTTCGTGGTCTCCCGGGTGCTGAAATTTTTCGGGGTCCGGGTGGCGATCATGATACTGCCGCTGATTGCGCTGGGGGGCTATGCCTTGGCGGCGTTCTACCCGGTACTCAGTATCGTGCGCTGGGTGAAAACCGCCGAGAATGCCACGGATTACTCGCTCCAGAATACGGTCAGGCAGGTACTGTTCCTGCCGACCACCCGGGAGCAGAAGTACAAGGCCAAGCAGGCGATCGACACGTTTTTCGTACGCGCAGGGGATGTCCTTTCAGCGGCAGTGGTTTTTGTGGGCAGCACCTGGCTGGCGTTATCCACGCAGGGATTCGCAGTTTTCAACATCGTGCTGGTCGGCGTCTGGCTGCTCATCGCCTTCATGATCGGGAGCCATTACCGCCGCCTCGTCCCTGACAAATAAAGTCATTGGCTTGACCAGGGTACCGCCACACACTCAACCGTTTACATAACCGTTGGCGCGGAACCACGTGATAGCGTCCTCGACGGCCGTCTCGATCGGTGTCTGGGGCAGGCCCAGTTCAGCCACCGCCTTGGAGGCATCGATGTAGCAGTGCTGCATGATGAAGAGCGAATTCTTGTAGGTGGTCACCGGCGCCCGGCCGGTAATCCTGCTGATAAACTCGGCGGCACGGGCCACCCGCAGCATCATTTTTTCCGAGATTTCACGGGTGGCGACGCCGTCGATACCCGCGATCCGTCCGATCAGTTGCAGGAACTCCCGATTGCTCATATTGGCCTGGGTATTGCCCAGGATATAGGACTCGCCGATCCTGCCTTTTTCCATCGCCAGCACGTGACCCGCGGCCACGTCGCGCACATCCACCGGACAGACGCCCCCGTCCCAGTAATTCTTCATCTTGCCCTGTAGCGTGTTAATGATCATGGTGCCCGTAGGTGTCGGCGCCCGATCACCGGGCCCGAAAGGCAGGCCGGGCAGGACCATGGTCACGGGCAGCCCGTCGTGCAGCATGCCCTTCACCAGCAGGTGGCTTATGTATTTCGACAGTATGTAATCGCTGGCGAAAGCCCAGCTGCAGAAGGGTGTCTCCTCGGTGGCCATGGCGCCCTTGCCGGCCACCCCGATGGCGGCAATGCTGCTGGTATAGACCACCTTTTCCACATCGGCCGCCAGGGCGGCCTGCATCATCGCGCGGGCGCCCTCCACGTTGATCTTGAAGTGCAGGTCGGGGTCTTTGGTCCAGATCGCAAACAGTGCAGCCAGGTGATACAACCGCTCCACGCCCTTGACCGCGGGGCCCAGAGACGCCGGATCCAGCAGGTTGCCTTCGACGAACTCGACATCCATGCCAGCCAGCGGAGAGCGGTCTTCCCCCGGCATCACCATGACGCGCACCTCATCGCCCCGCTCCAGGCAGAGTCGCGTCACATGGTTGCCGATGAAGCCGGTGGCGCCGGTAATCAGGACTTTACTCACGGTATTTGCTCCCCAGTTGTATCGTTACTTTTATTCCAGCCAGGCGCGCTGCAACGCCGCGCCAGTATAGAGTTTGTCACGACAGCATAAACCCGGGCCGGTGCACCCGCAGTTACAGAGCCCCGAATATGGCCCACGGTTCAACAGCTTGTACATCGCAAACCGGGCAGGGATGTCAGCGTTGCGGGCTGGTAGGTTACCCTTGCTGCATCAGGACCGCACTGGAACCCCGCCCGGACATGCTGCCAAAGGCAACCGACTATCACCGCCGACCGATCCGCGTGCTCAATCGCGTCGTCGGGGCGGCCCGCACCGTGGGCCTGGCCAGGCTCGACCTGAACGCGGATGCACTGATATCACGCGCCCGGCGTGAAACGGGGCTGCAGGACTTCGGCAGCGAGGACTTCCTGCCGCCTATGCAGCTGCTGATCCAGTGCCTGGAGACTGAGGCTGACCTGAATCCGGTTGGCCGGTTCATGAACCGCACCAACATAGTGAGGCTGCTCAAGCACCGGCTCTATGCACAGGATCTGCTGCGGCGTCACCCCGAGATTCTCGATCGCCACCTGCCGGACCCGGTCGTGGTGGTCGGCCTGGCCCGCTCGGGCACCACGCGGCTGCACCGGCTGCTGGCCTGCGATGAGCGCTTTGCCCACCTGAAAGCCTGGGAGAGTGTCTACCCGGTGCCCTGGCCCGAGAGCTTCACCGCCCGCGAGCGGGGCGCTGTCGATCCGCGCATCGAATCATTGGAGAAAGGGCTCAAGGCCGTCCTTTACATGAGCCCGCAGATCGCCGCGGTCCACCCCCTGGGCACTTTCGAAGTGGAAGAGGAGGTGGGGCTGATCCAGCATGGCTTCTCCAGTCAGCTGTTCGAGATCCAGGCGAGAATACCCTCCTTTGCCGAATGGCTCATGACCCACGACCAGGATGCAGCCTACCAGTACATGGTGGTGCTGCTGAAAATCATCGGCTGGTACCGGGGCGATCCCGAGGACAAACCCTGGGTGCTGAAAACACCACAGCACATGCAGGACCTCGACGCACTGCTGCGCCTTTTTCCCAACGCGAAGCTGGTCTGCTCCCACCGGGACCCTGTGAAGGTCGTCGGTTCCGCGTGCTCCATGACCTGGAACGCGATCGTGCGCGACAGCGACACCGTGACGCCGGACTGGGTGGCTGCGGAGTGGCTGAACAAGATCGAGCGCATGCTCAGGAAAACGGTGGCGGTCCGCGAGACCATGTCCCCGACCGGCAACCAGTATGACATCCAGTACGCGGACATTACCGCCGACTGGGAGCGGGCCGTGCTGGGGGTTTACGATTTTCTGGGCATGGAGCTCACACCTGATGCGCGCAGCGCCATGCAGGCCTGGCTGGAGGAGAACCGGCAGCACCGGCATGGCGCCCACCGCTACAGCCTGGCCGATTTCGGCCTGGACGCCGGGGAGGTGGACCGCCGCTTGATGTTCTACCGGGAGCGTTTCAACATACCCTACGAGACCAGCAATCCACACATCGATACAACGGGCCACAGCGCCGGGGAGACGACATGAGCATGGAAACCGAAAGCCGCACGGCCCTGCACGAACTGATCGCACTGCTGCAGGAGATCGATCAGCGCTGGTCCGGACCGGAATGGAACCTGCATTCCGCCCAGGACGTGGTCGGCTCCCACCGCGCCCTGATGCATATCCTGGAAGCCGGCCTGGTCGGCTATTTCGAGCAGAATGCGAGCAACCCGGACTTCCGGCGCATCGTCACCCCCAGCCGCAAGCTGACGGGCGATAACAGCGACGCCATCTACTTTGACGCCCCGGTCAGCCCCGAGCACCGTTACGTGATTCACGGCACCCTGGAGGGTGCCGCCTATTTCTCCCTGACCATCGAGGTCGGCGCCGAGGAGGGGCACATGGCCAGCAACACGGCCGGCGTCATCAACGACAATGACCTCGAAATAGACAGCAACGGTCACTTCACCCTGTACCTGGGCGGTGAGCCGAAGGCGAAAAACTGGCTGGCGCTGGCTCCCGGCAGCTCCCGGGTTACCACCCGCCACTACTTCGAGCACACCTCGGCAGCGGCCATGAACCCGGACCTGGAGCCGCGGATGCGCATCGAGTGCCTGACCGCCACGGCCCCACCCCCGCCGCCCGATGACGCCAGCGTGGCCGCCGGTATCCGCAGGGTCTGCAATGCCGTGCGCACCCGCACCCTGGGCATGCCGCCCATGGCCAATTCCGAGCCCCCGGGCTTCCTGTCGCTGACCCCCAACACCTTCCCGGTACCGGTACCTCCCGGCGACTTCGGGCTGGCGGCCTTCGACGCCCACTACTCCATGGCGCCCTTCTTCATCGATAGCGACCAGGCGCTGGTTATCACCGGTCGCTGGCCCGAGTGCCGCTTCGGCAACGTGTGCCTGTGGAATCGCTTCCAGCAGACCCTCGACTACACCCGCCGCACGGTCTCACTCAACCGCGCGCAGACGACACTGGAGGAGGATGGCAGCTTCCGGATGATTATCGCCCATGAAGATCCGGGGCTGCCCAATTGGCTGGACACCGAGGGCAACCCGTTCGGGCTGGTGTTCTGGCGCTTCTTCCTGGCAGAAGGCGACATGGCGGCACCACAGGCCAGCGTGGTCAACCTGGCTGAACTGAAGAACGGGCAGGCGTCCGGCGGCTGACAGCAGGGTTACAGGGTGATCACCTCCGTCTGTAGCGGCGTGATCTTCTCCTCCGGCAGCTGGAAACGCCAGAACATGATGCCGTAGGGGCGACCCTCGGTGTCCAGCCAGTTCGGCCTGCCCGGATCCCGGTGAGCCACGATCATCTCGAAACTGCCGTCCGCGTCCCGGGTCGTCTGGGCACGATTGCGGGAAATGGTGCGCGTCTCATAGTCGAGGGTCTGCAGGAAGCGGTTGAAGAGCACCACGTTGGCGAAGCGGCATTTGGGAAATCGCCCGCGTATGACCAGGGCCTGGTCCGGCCCCAGTACGAAGGGCGCCATGGCATACACGTTGTCCACGGCGGCATATCCCACGTCCCGGTTACTGTCGTCGACGACCGGCGGCACGAACTGGTTGGGCACCCGCGAGACCCAGGGCGGACTGGTCTCCGCTTTCACGGCCACCACATTGCCCTGCACGAAAGCCGCCACCCGGCGGATACCCGCGGCGATGCCCTCATCGTCGGGGGGCTCTCGCGGCGGCAACTGATCCAAATTCTCGATGTCGATGGGAATCTGGTGCAGCCGCTCGTTGTTGATGCTCACCTTGCGCTCGTAGTAGTGGCGCGTTGTGACGCTGGTGGCCCCGGCAGGCAGTGCCATCCAGTTACCGGGCTCCTTCTCCCGACTCAGGATGATCTCGTAGTCGCCATTCGCATCGGCCTCGAACTGGGTGTCGTTGAGCGTGGTGCCGACGCCCGGCCCCGAGGGATCCGGCGCCAGTTCGATCGTGAAGCTGGTGTAGGTCGCTCCGGCCAGGTTGCCGCGGATACGGTAGCGGTGTCTGTCGTCGATCACCGCCGAGAAGTAGCGTGCGTCCGGGTTGTCGCCCAGCAGCTTCTTGTGCTGGTGGATGAACGAGCGGAAAAACGGTCGCGCGGGATCCGCCTCCAGCCAGGTTTCCAGGCCGTGCAGCAGGGCATGCAGCAGTACGCGCCTGGCCTCCGCGAAGTCCTGCGGCGTGCGCAGCTTGAATTCGGGCGTGGCGAAGTCTGCCTCCAGGCGGTCCAGCACCTGTTGCAGTTCGTCCAGTGCCGTCGCGGCCTCGCTGTCGGGCCGCCCCTCTGCCGACATGGCAACCCGTGGCGCCAGGAGCGCACCCGCCAGTCCCGCCAGGCCGCCAGCGCCGGCCCCTTTCAACACATCACGTCGTCTCATTCACGATCCCC
Source organism: Halieaceae bacterium (assembly GCA_024640505.1). Taxonomy (GTDB): domain Bacteria; phylum Pseudomonadota; class Gammaproteobacteria; order Pseudomonadales; family Halieaceae; genus JARRPM01. The sequence continues at coordinate 104,305 of JAHEEV010000001.1, read as the reverse complement.
CTGGGGTTTCCTGTTCCGGTCCTGCTGCCATACCGTCCGGGCAGCAGTCATGCCAGAGAATGATAGACTACGATCGGTGACACGGTGAGCGATCGCCAGGATTGGCCGCACCGGGGGCGCGCCAAGCGACCCGGTCCACGACGGGAGCAGGTTGGTATGCGCGAGATCGATTCGGTTCAGTACGGACCCTGGGCCCTGGTCGCTGGTGGCTCCGAGGGCATCGGTCTGGCGTTTGCCCGGGAACTGGCCGCCGCAGGCATCAACCTGCTGTTGCTGGCCCGGCGCGGCGAGCCGCTCGCAAGGGCCCGCGAAACACTGCTGGGCGAATACCGTGTCGAGGTCAGGACCCACGCGGTGGACCTGACCTCGCCCGACCTGGCGCAGCGGATCATCGACATAACCGGCGACCTGGAGATCGGCCTGCTGATCTACAATGCCGGAGCCATGCACGGGGCGGGCCTGTTCCTGGACGAGCCACTGGAAAAAGCCAGCCAGCTGCTGCGCCTCAACTGCCAGGGGCCCGTCACGCTCTGCCACCATTTCGGCAGGGCCATGCGGGAGCGGGGCCGCGGCGGTATCATCCTGATGAGTTCACTCAGCGGCCTCACCGGGGGCGCCCGCATCACCACCTACGCCGCCACCAAGGCCTTCGATATCGTGCTGGCGGAGGGCCTGTGGGCCGAGCTCCGCCCCTGCGGGGTGCACGTCCTGGGACTCGTGGCCGGCGCCACCGATACGCCGGCCATGGCGGCCAGCGGGGTGGATTTTGCATCGGGGCAGGCGATGGATCCTGCAGCGGTGGCCAGGGAGGGGCTGTTACACCTGCCCCGCGGCCCGGTGCATATTGCCGGCGAGGACAACCGCCTCGCCGCCGCCGTGCTGCGCGGCGAAGACCGCAGACAGTCGGTGGCCCTGATGAGCGCAGGGGCGGCGACCCTCTATGGGCTGGAGCCACCGCAGCTGCCCACTGCCGGGGATGATTGAGCCGGGGGCCGCGGCACTAAAGGTTCCGCGCGGTCCGACGTAACAGCGTTTGCGCGCAGCCATCGCTGGCTCAGAAGCGACGGATCACGCTCTCGGCAAAGTGTTCCATCTGCCGCTTCTTGTCATCGAGGTTAGAGCGCTTGCCGAGGGTATAGGCGAAGGGCGCGACCACCGTGCTTTCGAGGCCAACCTCCGCCATGCGCTCAAACAATGCCAGGGAGGGTTCCGCCGTGAGGCCGAGCATCGCCTCGAAAGGCAGGTGAGCGCGCCCGTACTCCTCGCGCAGTTCACGCAGCCGCTGCAGCAGCCCCGGCACCTCGTCGGGGTCGGTTCCGGCTCCAATGTAGCCATCACCCACCCGTGCAGCGCGGCGCAGGGCCACCTCGCTGGCGCCCCCGATGTAGAGGGGCGGCGGCGTTTCGGGCGCCGGACTCAGTTGCACCCGGGGAAAATCGAAGTGCTCCCCGTGGTGCTCCACCATCCGGCCCGTCCACAATTTCTGCAGCACCTCGATCATCTCGTCGGTGCGCCGGCCGCGTCGGCGAAAATCCACACCATAGATATCGAACTCCTCCTTCATCCAGCCCACGCCCACCCCCAGCACGAAACGGCCACCGCTGAGGATGGCCAGGGTTGCGGTGGCTCGCGCCACCTCGTGGGGATTACGCAAAGGCAGCACATAGACCCCGGTGGTGAAGCGCAGCCGCTGGGTGACCGCCGCCATGGCGGCGAAGATGGCGGTCTGGTCCGGGTATTCATCGTCAGGCTGCATGGGCGGCAGGCCGTCGTCGGCGTAGGGGTAATCGGGGGCGATGGTCTCCGGGTAGACCGCGTGGTCGCCACCCATCAGGCCATGGAAGCCGATGTCCTCCGCAAAGCGGGCGATCTCGGGCAACTGCTCCGTCTCGCACCAGGTGATGGCCTGCCAGAATTTCATGGTGCGCCCTCCTCCAGTCGCTCCACGGCGGGTGGGGACCACTTTCCTTCCAGGAAAACATCCCGTGGCATATAGATGCGCAGTGTCAGGGTAAAATTCCCCGCCGGCGCAGGGAGCCAATTGCTCGCACGCGCCGGGGGCTGCTCGTGCTGGATGAGCAGGTCCAGGGAACCGTCCGGCTGATAGACGAGCGGGTCCCGGTCACCGATGGCGTAGCGCCCGATCGGGTTGTCCACCAGGTAATCCTCGTCGTCGTACAGAGTGAGCGACCAGAAAGCATCCGCCGGCGGGGTCTCTCCCGGGGCAAACCGGATCCGGTAGCGGTATTCCCCCGACAGGGGTCTGCCTGCGGAGTCGACCGATGTGCTGGGATAGCTCGCTTCCGCCGGCGGCAGCGCGCCAAGCCCGACCAGGGCCACGCCCGCTCGCATCCCGTAATCGGTCCCGTAGTTACCGATGGAACCGCGAGGGATAAACCAGCCATTTTCCACGGTGCGGCGCCGCGCCAGCTCATCCGGTAAATGATCGCGCATGTACGCCACGCCCCGCTCGATCAGCAATCGCTCCACCGGCCCGCTCTGTTCGAGATCGAACACCTGGCCCTGCAGGATGGCCAGCCCGGCAAACTCCGCCAGGACGGGCGCATCGGCAGCTGCCGGAGGCTGGGCCTGCATCAGACGGGTCATCCTGGCCAGGAATTCGGCGGCGGAGAGTTGCGCCACTTCCTCCTTGGGCGACACCTCCCGGTCGGCGGGTACTGCACCTGTCTCCAGCGGGGGATTGTGCCGACCCTCCTGCCAGAGACTCAGGGGCGCCAGGGTAAATTGCTGCTGCAGCGTCGTCACCGCCGGCACGTCGTCCCTGCCATTGGTCTGGATGCGACCCAGCAGCCACACCAGGTCGGTGGGGCTGCGAATCAGCTCCAGGCCGGCGGGGGTCGCGCCCTCCCAGTCCGGCCCGGCGATCAGCCAGCTACCCGCCCCGGTGCCGGTCGTGCGCTTCCCGACCATGGCGAACACATTGGTCCAGGCGTCCATCAGCGGCATCACGTAATAGCGCCCTTGGGTGTCGGGCACGGAGAGCACCACCGGCTGCCCGGAGAGGTCCAGCCAGGCAGCGCTGTAGAGCGTATCGTTGTTGGGTTTGACGACGGCACGGAAGCGGTGGTCGGGAAACGTCGAGCTGTGAATAAAGCGGTTGCGATCATCCGGGCCGAAGTGTGCCGCGCTGGCGCGTGAGGTGGCGTCCATCAACACCAGTGGATAGCCGAACAACCAGGCGCGCGCCGCCGTGCCGAACTTGCCGAGCGCGTAACTGGCGGCAAGGCCGGCCAGCAGCAGCACGAGCAGGACAGTGACCAGGATCTTTTTCACGGGGTAATCTCCTCGGGCGAAGGCAGGCGCTACGACTTGAACATGAGCAGGAAACTCACCAGGTCAGGCACATCGCGCACGCCATTGCCCAGCCGGATATCGCCCGAGGCCAGGGCGCCGGGTACGCCGCGAACGCCCAGCAGGATATCCGCCCAGGTGTCGCTGTGGGTCTCTACCTGGAGAGCCGCACTCGAGACCGCGCCCGGGATCAACTGGGCAATACTATTGCGCACCTGCAGGGTAAAGGCCTCGCCCGTATCGGTGAAACGCAGGCTCATGGCGGAGTTCACCCCCGCTGCTTTCTCCGGGTCGAGGTTGACCGGCAGGGAGGACAACAGTTCCCCTACGGGCAGTGACTTGGCGAATACCAGCTGGTCACCCTCGATCTCAGCGGGCTCGACGGCCAGGCTGCCCTCCAGCTCCCCGGCCTGGGTGAGATAGTAGTTGCGCCCATTGGGGCTGATGCTGGCATAGCCCAGCTGGCGCAGGGCCTCTGCCTTGAGCGTTGCAGGGCGGTTGCCCCCCTCCCCCGTGGCGATCAGGTACGATGCCAGCTCCGCGGCCCAGCGATACTCGCCCGCGGCCAAGGCCTGTTCAACCGCAGCCAGCGCCTTATCCGCGCCGCCGGCCAGCGCGACAATCTTACTGCCGCGCTCGCCGGGAGCTACCGGAGAGAGGAATGCGGAATCGCCCCCGAACCAGCCCAGGTAGCCGCTGAAAATACTGCGCACCGACCACTCTACCGTCCCGTAGTGCTCCACCAGCCACGGGTGCTCCCGCAGCTGCGGCGGCAGCTTCACCGACTGCACCAGTTCGTCCGGGGTGAGACCCTGGTTGATGCCGCGAATGGACTGGTCGTGGACAAACTGGATCGCGTCCCGGTACGCGGTCAGTACGGCCATGACCTCACCACGGCCGCTGAGGGGTCCGGTGTGGCTGGGAACCAGGTGCTCGGGCTCCAGGGCACGCATCCGGTCGATACTGCCCGACCACTGCAGCACATCGCGGTAGAGGGTGCCGCGGATGGTATAGAGATTGGGGAACGCCTTGTAGACATTATCGCCGGGCAACAGCACTTTGCGGTCCGGCAGCCAGACGAAAATCTGGTCGTTGGTCTCTCCGGGGGCGTGGACCAGCTGTATGCGGATGCCCGCGATATCCAGCTCCAGCTCGTCGGCGAAGGTATGGTTCGGACGGATCAGGCCGATGGAGCCGCCGGAGTGCCCGCCCTGGTCGAGGAAAGGCCCGATACCGGCGTTGACCACGCCCCCCGGCCCGCGGGGCAGCAGCGTGCCGAACATACGGGTACTGCGGGTGTAGATCGCCGGGCGGATGATATTGGCAAAGCGGTTGATGTAGTAGTTGGTGGTGTCGTGGGCGTAGACCGGCACCTCGCCCTCCGGCACGAAGCCCCTGCCACCAAAGACATGGTCCGCGTGGTTATGGGTATAGATGAGCGCTACCACGGGCTTGTCCGTGATCTTGCGGAACTCCGCCATGATCGTGCGGGCCGCCTCGACGCTCTCGGTGACATCGACGATCACCACGCCGTCATCGCCTTCCAGCAGGATGGAGTTGGCCAGGGCATACCCCACGGCCACGTAAACGCCATCGGTCACCTTCACGACCCGGGGCTCGAATTCTGCGCTCTGCGCCTGGAGGCTGGCGACCACCTTACCGTCCGCCGTGGTGACCGGACCGGCTTCCGGTGGCGTGCCGACATCGCTGCATGCCACGACGAAAAAAGCGGCAGCTGCCAGCGCGGCAGTCGCGGGCAGCCGTCTCGACAGGAATGATGTCAGTCTCATGAGTTGACCCCGGGCAGAACAGTGAGCGCCGTATGGTACACCCTGCGCCCGCGCGAGGGGAGTGATGGCGTCCGGAGCAGATTCACTCACGGCAAAACCGCTCATTGTCCATCAACTGCGTGCCAACGGATTGACCGGGCCGACCGGTGGGCGTAGAAATAGGGCACATGGACCGGGCCAGTGGATAAAGGCTGCGGTTCGATGACCCACCATAGCAACACAAGGATGTGACGCATGGGCACCTGTAAATCCGCCATCGGCGCGGTCGTACTTCTCTCCTCGCTGCTCTCGCTGCAGGCACGGGCGGATTCCCTCAAGGAACACTCGACAGACATCCGGTCCCACCGGGGGCAGACGGGTTCAGACAGAACGGCCGGCCTCGTGGAAGCGTATCGCGCCGGGCGCCCTGGCAATCTCCAGCAACGTCCATCCATGGCCCATCGCCCCGACCCGGGGCAGGATCGCCGGGGACCGCCCGGCCGGACGGGGCCGGGTTCGTCGGGCAGGCCCGCCATAACCGTGCCCGGCAGCAGAAGGCGTTAAACGACCCACACAAGGAACGCAAATGAACGGACTCATTCGCAACACTATCCTTACACTGGTGCTGGCCGCACCCGCCGTCATGGCAGAAGACGAAACCCGGGATTTCTACGCCGAGCCGGGCATGAACCCCTTCCGTACCTCGGCGGGGCAGGATGCGACCGAAAACATCGACCCCTTCAGCGGTAATCTGCAGCTGAGTTACGTGGACCTGTCCATACCGGGCAACGGCGGCCTGGACATCAACATCACCCGCTACTACAACCTGCCCCAGAGTGCGCCCGGATATGCCAATCCGTTCGGCTATGGCTGGACCATGCACTTCGGTCGCGTCACCATCGGTTCAGGGCACGCCAACCAACTGTGCGGCGGTGAGCCTGCCCCCGGTAACGACACACTGGACAACCCCTCCCTGGAAATGCCGGATGGCGGGCGGGAGCTGCTGGTACGCAGCAGTGCACTGAACGACGGCACCTACATCACCAAATCAAACTGGAAAGCAGCGTGTATCGATCCTGCCGATTACACCCGCGGCATCGTTGCTACCGCCCCGGACGGCACCGCCTACTACATGGACGAGTACGTCTTCATGCAGGGCGAGGACGGGGCCGCGGGCGAGCCAGCCCCCTTCGTCGAAACCTGGCTGGCCAGCCGCATCATCGATGCCAGCGGCAATACCATCGACGTGACCTACCTGGAGATCGCCAGTGGCATCAAGCTGGCGACCGGGCTGGAGGCCTCCGATGGCCGCCAGGTCAGCTTCGATTACGTGGACGCGGGCGGCGCACCGGTCACCGCCGCCAGCGCCAATGCCCGCCTCGCTCGCGTAACGGCCAACGGGCAGGTATGGGGCTACGAATACGCACCACTCGAGGAGGCAGCCTCGGGTTGGGGCGCGGTGGATCACTACCAGCTGGTTGCCGTGGTGCGGCCCGACGGCACGCGCTGGCGCTACGCCTATGGCTCGACGATGACCGAACCGGACTACAACCGGCTGGTCCAGGTCACCTACCCGGCGGGTGGTGTCGTCAACTACCACTACCAGTGGGTGCGGCCCTACCTGCCCAATCCGGACTTTCGTATCGTGACCATCGCACAGAAAATCCAGGAGAACCCGGGCCATGCCGCCGGCACCTGGTCCTGGGAGTTCCATCCCGGGCACACGGATTTCGCCGACCTGGGGGTACAGCCACTGCCGGAGAACGCGGGCCGCCTGGCGGATTTCACCCGCATCGTCACGCCCGTTGGAGAGGAGCACGTCTACCATGTGGGTTACTGGGCCCTGGTGGGTACTCACGACATTCTGTGGCAGATGGGATTGAAGATCGTCCACCGCTACTTCGGGGAGGACAACGGGGGGGATCTCACGCTACTGCGATCGGTCAGCAATTCCTGGAGCAACCGCCCGATCTCCGGGGAGATCTACCGCGGGGGCATCCTCTCAGCCCTGTGGGACGAAGAAACCTATGCGCCGGTGCTGACCCGGGTCATCGAGCAGGTGGACGGGTACAACTATGCCATCGATTACGAAGCATACGACGCCTTCGGCAACCCGGGCAGGACCACCGAGTGGGCCATCTATCCTTCTGAAGGAGGGAACCGGATCACCGACACGAGCTACCGCAACGACACCTCGGGCTGGCTCATCGGCCTCCCCGAAGTGGAAACGGTCACCCGGGACGGGGTCTCCGCCGGAACGATTACCCGCACCTACGACGATGCCGGCCGACTGGAGAGCGAGGATCGCTTTGGTGTGATAACACGGTACACCTACACCGGTGAGGGGGATGTGGCATCCGTGGCGGATGCCCTGGGCCACACCGCCCTCTACAGCGACTATTTCCGCGGCACACCCAGGCAGGAGGAGCTGCCGGATGGCTCCCGCATCACCCGTGCCGTGAACAGCAGCGGGACCATAGCCGGGCGGACATCCGGGCGCGGCAACACCACCGCTTTCAGCTATGACGGCCTGAACCGGATCACCGCGATCGACTACCCGCTGGGACAGGATGTGGTGATTACGTACAGCGCGACGGGTAAGCTCCTGAGCCGCGCACCCTATGCCGAGGACATCAGCTGGGATGGCTTCGGCCGCGAGACAGGGATAGTCCGTCGCGACCTGGTCTCCGGGGAAACCCTGGTCCGCCAGTTCGGGCACGATGCCCTGGGGCGTCGCATATTCGAGTCGGACATCAATTCCCCCCGCGGAACGCGCCGGGCATATGACGCCATCGGGCGACTACGGCAGGCCATCAACCAGGATGGGAGCGTCCGCCGCATCGACTACGACGGGGCCCACCGCGAACTGCACACCGACGAGAACGGCAATCTCACCGACTACCGTTACCAGGTCTACGGATCACCACAGCGCCGCTTCCTGGCCTGGACGATATCACCGGAAGGGGTCGGCACCCACATGGAGCGGGATGCCTACGGTCATGTGACCGCGTTGTTCCAGGGCGGCCTGGACCCGCAGGATCCCGCCCAGTACCTCGGCTACACGCGAACCTACAGCTACAATGACCGACTGCAACTGACGGCCATCGACAGTCCCGCCGGCAACGGCCTCATCACCTTCGGCCGCGATATCCTGGGCAACATGACCTGGCGCCAGCGTGGTAGCAGCAACCGGGTTCTCTTCGCCTACGATGCCGTGAACCGCCCTGTCGCCATCGACTACGTCGATAATGCCCTGGACGCCAGCTACCTCTATGATGCAGACGGTAACCTCGTCACCATCGCCAATGGCTTTGCAACACGCCACTACACCTATAACGAAAATGGCAGGCTGACGCGCGAGGAGATTTCCCTGGGCGACACCACATTCACCCTGGCTTACGCCCTCGATGCCCTCGATCACATCACCTCACTGACGTATCCCTCGGGCAGAACCGTTGACTATGCACCGGATGCGCTGGGCAGGGCGACCCGGGCCATGCCCTACCTCTCAGGCGTAAGCTACTTCCCGGACGGTGGCCTTGACCGCCTGGAGTACGCCAATGGCCAGACCGCGCAGTACGCCAGTACAGCGAGGCACCAGGTAGACCGCATCAGCATCGGCACGTTCACGCACCTGGACTATGATTACGACGCCGCCGGTAACGTGACTGCCATCAGCGACCTGGTCGACCCTGCGCGCAATCGCACCATGGCTTATGACGGCCTGCATCGCCTCACAACGGCGGCGGGTCCCTGGGGCGACGCCAGCTATCACTACGATGCCTTTGGCAATTTCACCCGCAAGGATGACCCCGCCGCGGTTGGCCGCAGCCAGTATTACCAGTACCAGGGACTGATGCTCGACCAGGTCACTTACAGCAACAGCACGGCCCGACGGATATTCACCCACGATAACAGCGGCAATATCGCCTACAGCGACGACGCCATCTTCGACCCGATTTCGGGCCTGCCGACCGAGGTATTCACCACGCGACAGCAGCTGTTCGATGACGCGGACAATATGACCTTTGCCCAGAGAAGTGCCAGAAATGAAGCGGGAAACACGGAGCCCCTGCATTCGGGCAGTTTTTCATCAGAGTACGACGCCGACCATCATCGGGTCAGAAAGATCAATCACTCGGACAATAATCGGATCACGAACTATGTCTATTCCAGGGCCGGCCTGTTGCTCGGAGAGTACGATGAGGCGGGCACGTACTATGGCAACGAGTACTTTTACCTGGGGGACCAGCAGATCGCCACCGCCAAGTTCAACGCGCCGCCGCTTGTGGAAGTGGGGGAGGACCTGGAAGCCACTGGCGGTGCCACCGTGCCTGTAACGGCGACACACACCGACACGGATGGCGAAGTGGTCGCGGTGTCCTGGACGCAGCTCTCCGGTCCCGATGTGGTCATCGATGACCCGGGCAGCAGCGCTACATTTTTTACCGCGCCCTTCACCGAACAGGAGGCGATCGTCGTGCTGCAGTACACCGCGACGGACGACCGGGGAGATGAAACCTCGACCACCCTGACCATCACGGTAGCCGCCGCCCCGCCTCCCGTCGCCGCGCCGCAACTGGCGGCCCTCACCGGTGTCGACGACATCCTGGTGCTGTGGGAACGACTTCCCGGCATCGAGGCATACGACCTGTACTGGACCACCAGTCCGGGCCTGTCGCTGGCAGACTGGAACCGGGAGCGAATTGCAGGTCGATACTTCGCGCATGAGGGGCTCGCCCAGGGCACCACCTATCACTATTCCGTCGCGGTCGCGGGAGCGGCGGACACCCCGGTGCCCCCAGCGGTGGTCGCCGCCAGCCCCGCCCCACAAAGCTGGCGCGGCCCGGGCAGGGTGCCGGATGAGCTGACGTCTTTCGATCCTTCACGCACGGTCATCGCGCAGGGTCGACTGGGCGAGGCAGCCATCCTGGCAGAGCGCGTGGAGAGCGATCACTCCCGGCTCTACGCCTGGATCTACCGGCCCGTCAGCGGCTGGGGCGCCGCCGAGCTCGTGAGTGAAAGTCTTCACCCGCACCAGTTCATGCAAGCCACGATCGATGACGCCGGCAATCTGCTCGCCACCTGGGCCACCGGCCCCACCGGGGGACGCAGCCTCTACGCGTCCTATCGGCCTTTCGATCAGGGTTTCCTGCCGGCGATTGCGGTGGAGAACTATTCGGGCAACAACCAGGTGGACGGGGATGTCGTCGGCGTCAGTCACGTGGAATTCAATGCCGCCGGGCAGGCCTGGATCTGTTGGCGCCAGAATCGCCTGCACCTATTCAACAACTATTATGATCCCAACGGCGCCACCGCCCTGGCACGGCAATTCGATCCCCGGCAGGGCTGGGGTGTGGAGCACAATCTGGAAGTGGCGAACAATGTCGGGGATACGGGCAATCTAAGCTGCGACGTTTCTCGGGAGGGACACCTGCTCGCCGCCTGGGAGCGTTACAACACCTACGACCCCCAACCATTTTCCCTCGGAGGGTTCGAGTACGATGTCTGGTTAGCCGCCTTTGACCCTGGCGCCGGATGGAGTACTTCCGAGACTGCGGAGTACCTGGAATACGGCCTCCGGGAAGATAATGGCCTCGGCATCCAGAACTATCAGCCACGCGCGGCAGTGCATGGCGCCGGCGGCCTGGTGGTGTGGCACAACGGGAGTGACGTCAGTATCGAGTCCATCCGGTACGATTTCGCGGCGACCGCCTGGTCAGCGTGGGAGACCCTGGAATCCCGGTCCAACCGGATTCCCGACCGCACGAGTCAGGGGGCTATTGCGAGTGACAATGGCGACCTGATGGCTCACTGGGGTGACCGGTACATGCTGCGCCCGGCCTCCACGGCCCGGTGGCAAAGGGCCAGGTCCCTTCCCGCCACCCCACTGCTGGCCGGCCTGGATCTTGAGGGACAGCCCTTCACCGTGCATCGATCGGTCAATGAGCTGGTGGGTAATCGCCTCATTTCCGGCAGCTGGGTGACGGAGACGCTCAGCGGGTCGGCTGATGGCGGCACGCCTGAAGCGCTGGCTGCAAACACCCTGGCAACCAACGCGCTGCGGGCGTACTGGGCCTCGGGCACTTCCCTCTACCTGAACAGCGACCAGTCGACGGTGACCGGGGCAGCCGACGGCGGAGACGGTCCCGACTCAACCCCACCGTCGACCGCCTTTTCATCGGCCGTCACCCGGGTCAAGGGTTCCAGCCAGCACGACATCACCCTGCAGGCCAACGAACCCGCCACCACCCACTTCCGCCTGACCGGGCAGGCAGTGCTGACCGCGGGGGGAGATAACGGGGGCGACTGGCAGGCCTACGGCGACCCCCTGTCCATCCTGGTGGACAAAAAAGGAACGGCCATCCTCGATTTCTATTCGCGTGATGAGGCCGGCAACGTGGAATCCACGCAAACGGAGATACTGCAATGAGGACCCATCCCCGACAGGACAGTGTGATCCTGGCCCTGTTCTTCGTCGCCGGCAGCGCCAACGCGACCACGGTCGAACAGGTCACTTACTACCACAATGACGCCCTGGGCTCGCCTGTCGCGGCGACTGACAGCGAGGGCAATCTTTTGTGGCAGGAGGACTATTCACCTTATGGCTCCAGGCTGCTGCTGGAGAGCCGGGAGACGGATTGCAGCGGTGGCAGCTGCTTCCCGGTGGAATCCCCCTGGGATGAGAAGCAGTGGTACACCGGGAAGCTCGAAGAGACCCGCACGGGCCTGCAGTATTTCGGTGCACGCTGGTTTGAACCGGAGATCGGCCGTTTCCTGAGCGTCGATCCCGCACCATTCAACCAGGACAATGTCTCCACCTTTAACCGCTACGCCTATGCCAACAACAACCCCTATCGCTATCTGGATCCGGACGGGCGGGAAGCGGCCCAGGTGGGTTTCTCTTTCCGGTTGCCCAAGCTGTTCGGGGTGGTGCAGGATGCGCTGAACCGGGAGATCAAGGTATCGGGGTTCGCCCTCGGCGTGGCGTGGTCGTCGCCGGACGCCAACGGCAGGGGGGAATATGACGTGGGTTTGTTTCTGAGCACCAACCTGGCCGGTGAGGGAGTCGGATCGGGCCGGATGGCGGTGACCTATGCAGAATCAGTCCACAGCGACAGCTCGGTCAAGGACCTGGCGGGGGTCGGCGGTGCCGCCTCCATCGATCTGGGCAGCGGCGGGCTCGATGCCGGCTACAGCGAGCGCGGACTGGAAACCATCGGCCTGCACGTCGGCCCGGGCGTTGGCGTTTCAGTGCAGGGTGAGGCGACCACCCTGATTACAGCCAGGCATGGTAGAGTGGGCTGGCAGGGACGACAACAGAGCGAAAATCCCAAACCTTCCCCCCAGCGGAACAAGAAACCCGAAAAGTAACAGGCAGCGAAGACAACCTTGTCACTTTATCATTTCCAGATCGGCCTGTTCGTTCTCCTGCTCGTGCTGGAATTCTATCTATTCGCCCGACTTTTTTCTTCCGTGGATCAACAGCGGTTTGGAAAAGTGAAGTGGCTGGGACCCTTCGCCTTTCTGGTCCCGGGTGTTCTATCGCAACGCGGGATAATAGCGCTGGTCGGCGTCGGGCTCGTCACAGGCTGTCTGTTACTCCTGGGCACCGGACTGTTTCATCCGGGTGAATTACCCTGATTCTTCCGAGCCGGCATCTGACCACCCATTGCCTTCATCTGCAGCATCGTCTGCATCTGCTGCATCATCCTGTCGATGGTAAAGCTGGCCGTGGCCTGCCGGGGCGGAAACTCCCTGAACGTCATCAGCCACTTGCCGACCTCCTGCTGAACGGGCACGAACAACCATAGCTGGTCACCGAAGAATCGCGAATAGAGGCCGGACTCCAGGGACTCCTCGTAGGGATCGGATCGCAGGTGTATGACGCGGGGGAAATTCAGGGCCTCACGCGGTCCGGTCCAGCCTTCCCAGGCGATGCTGAAGTGAATTTTCCAATCATTCCAGCGCAGGGCATTGAAGTTCGCATTGTCATCGAAGTAAAACAGCGTGGAGCGCTTGCCGGGCCCCTTGCCCGCGAGCAATTCCGTCTGGTCGTAGCCGTCCAGGTAAACCCGGAAGGTCTTCTCCCCAACGCGGTGTCCCTGCTTCAGCTTGGCGGCAATCCCCGGCTCTCCCGCCGCGGCCATCAGGGTGGGCAGCCAGTCCAGATGGGAAAAGATATCGTTGATGACGGTGCCCGGTTTCACCACGCCCGGCCAGCGGATCAGGGCGGGCACCCGGAAGCCACCCTCCCAGGTAGAACCCTTCTCGCCCCTGAACGGCTCGGCGCCCCCGTCGGGGTAGGTGTTGGTCTGGGAGCCGTTATCCGTGCTGTAGATGACAATGGTATTGTCCGCAATTCCCAACTCGTCGAGTTTATCCAGCAACTGGCCCACGTGATGATCGTGCTCCATCAGTCCGTCCGCGTAGAGCCCATAACCTGAAGCCCCCTCCCATTTCGGCGCCAGCCGGGTCCAGACATGCATCCGGGTCGCGTTGAACCAGACGAAGAACGGCTTGCCATCCCGATGGGATTTGTCGATGAATTTCAGGGTTGCATCGGTAAACTCCTGGTCCACGGTCTCCATCCGCTTGCGGCTCAGGGGACCCGTGTCCTCGATCTTGCCATCCGCATAGGAGTGAATGACACCGCGGGGGGCGAAGCGTTTGTGGAAGGCAGGATCCTTCGGATAGAAATAGGTCTCCGGCTCCTCCTCCGCGTTGAGGTGGTAGAGGTTGCCCAGGAACTCGTCAAAGCCATGATGGGTGGGAAGAAATTCATCCCTGTCCCCCAGGTGATTTTTGCCGAACTGGGCCGTGGCATAACCGTGGGGCTTCAACAGTTCCGCGATCGTGGGGTCTTCCGCCTGCAACCCGATTTCGGCACCGGGCAGACCGACCTTCAGCAGCCCGGTACGCAGCGGGTGCTGGCCCGTGACGAAGGCCGAGCGGCCTGCGGTGCAGCTCTGCTCACCGTAATAGTCAGTGAACAGGGCACCCTCCTCGGCGATACGATCGATGTTGGGGGTACTGCCCCCGAGCATGCCCCGGTGGTAGGCACTGAGATTGGACCAGCCGATATCATCGCCCCAGATCACGAGGATGTTGGGCTTGTCTTCCTTCGCGTAAACGCCGGGCACGGCCAGGTTAAAAACGGTGAGCAGCAGGGCAAACAGCAGCTTTCGTGCGGACATGGGCATTCCCCCGGGGTTATCAATCCAATGTAAATACGGTGCGGGAAGCTTACGCCGCATGCCATCGATGTGAATGCCCTTACCGGCCAATATGAGTGCCGGGGCAGGGTCTAGACCGGCTGGCTGCCTGGCTGCACCGGGGAGCGATGATGGCCGCAGGCTCTACCACAGCGGTACTGTCAGCCCACGATCTCTTCGGCCAACGCACAGGCAACGGCCACCGCCAACGGCTCCAGTTCCCGACCCGCAGCTCCCCGGCTGTGGACCCAGCCCACGTAGGAGAGGGTCCGCGCCATCATCAGGAACGGCAGCATCTCCAGGTGATCGTCCGGCAATGCCCGGTGCCCGCGATAGCCCCCCACCATGGCGGCCAACGCCACGTCGTAGCTGTCCTGGCCCAGATGGGGGAACATGGCCGTGGCGAAGTCATAAATATGCCAGCTGAACCCGGTGTCGTCCCAGTCGATCAGGCGCACGGATCGACCGTCGTAAAACAGGTTCTCCGGCAGGAAGTCTCCATGCACCAACCCATACCGGTCCGGCGCCTTCCCGAATTCGTCCAGCGTCCGGGCAGTCAGGTCCCTGGCCCGGTGCAGCAGTGCGAGCTGATCCGCCGTCAACGACGCCAGGTCCCAGTAGCGCCCGCAGATGGCTCCGGTCTCCCCGAAGAAGCCGTCTTCGTCCCAGACCAGGAGGGAAAAACCCTCCGGCCGGGACCAGGTCTCACCGTGGTTGTGAATCCGCGCCGCCTGCTCACCCACTTGCTGGTAGACGGCTTGCAGGACGGATTCCTCGAGATACACGCCCTCCTCCAGGCTGCCGACGGCCTCCCCCGGAACCCAGCGCAGCAGGTCACACTGGCGCCCCTCCGGTACATCTGCGGTTGCAGCCAATGCAAACAGCGATCCATCCTTACAGGGTATTCCCTCGGTGGTCGCCACACCCGCCGCGCGCAGCGACTCCAGCCACACCAGTTCCGACGTGAGCTGGTCGTCACTGTGGTAGTGCTGGCGGTGCACGCGCATGACGCAGGGCTCCTCCCCTGCCGGGAGCACCTTGAACACCGTATTCTCGCGATGCTTGAGCAATTCGAGACCGGCATCCTCCATGCCCCACCGGGGCAGCGCGGCAGCGGCAACGCCCTGCATCAATTCAATCTGCCGCTCGACCGGGAGCTGGTCGAAGGCGCCCATCACCCCGCCCCCTGCAGGCTGGCCAATGCATCGTCCAGACGCTGCAGGGCCTCGTCACAATAGGCCCGGTCGACCAGAAGGCCAGGCTTGAACTGCAGGACCGCGGGATCGAAACTGGCGAACATGGCCCACAGTCCGTGTTGATACAGGGCGCCGGTCATCCGCATACCACCATCGGGGGCATCGAAACGAAGACCGATCACCAGGCCGCATTGCTGGATGTCACTGAGGAAAGGGCGGCGGTTGCGTATATCCTCGAGCCCGGTCCGCAGGTAGTCGGCTATGGTGCCGACATTGTCCAGGGTCGCGGGATCGGCACAGATCTCCAGGGCCTTGCAACCCACCGCGCACCCGGGCTGGGCCCCGCCGAAGGTCGATACATAACCCCAGCCATCGTCTGCCAGCCAGCCCCCCACCTCCGCCGACAGCACCGCCGCGGAGACCGGGTAGAGGCCGCCGGACAGGCCCTTGCCGGTGATGAGGATATCCGGCTTGACCCCCCATTGCTCCACGGCCCACAAGCGACCCGTCCGGCCCAGGCCGGTCTGGACCTCATCGGCAATGTAGAGGGTGCCGTAGCGATCGCAGAGTTCGCGCACCGCAGGCAGGTAATCCTCGTCGGGCAGGGGGAAGCCGGCGGTGGCGGGGATCGTCTCCATCAGCACGGCCGCCACGTCCCCGCCGGCCAGTGCCTGCTCCATCGCCCCGGCATCGTTGAAGGGTACGGTCACGAATTCCCCGGGGTAATCGCTGTTGAAGGCGCGGGCGGAGTCGGGATTGCCGGCGGCGCCGGACAATCCCGAACGCCCGTGATAACCCTGCTCCAGTGCCACGATCTTGCGCCGCCCGGTATACCGGCGTGCGGATTTGATGGCGACGTCATTCGCTTCGGCGCCACTGGGGGTGAAGACGCTGAACTGCAACCCGGTAACCGCTGCCAGGTGTTGCGCCAGTCGCGCACGCTCGGGATTGGCAAAGTGGTGATTACCCACATCCGCATGGGCCAGGGAGTCCTGCAGCACCGCGAGTAGCGCCGGATGGCGGTGCCCGAGGTTATAGGTGCCGCCGTTGAGGTGGAAATCGAGCAACTCCCGCCCATCCAGGTCCCACATGCGGTAACCCTCGCGCCGGCCGATCACCAGGTCGACGCCCAACTGGCCCATGAGGTCGATACGCTGGGGAAACAGGTAGTCGCGCGCCAGTTGCAGGGTCTCCTGCTTGAGTTCAGCAGCCGCCCGCCCGTTATCATCTGTCATCATTGCGTCTCCTGTCGCTGCCGCGCCAGTCTGCCGCGCTGCTCGTTCACAGTAAACAGCAGGGCAAGCCCGAACAGGAAGTATAGTAGCGTCGACAACAGGGCCAGGCGGTGATTCCCACCACTGAAGTGACTGGTCAGCCCATAGCTCACGGGCCCGAGAATGGCCGCCGCACGGCCCGCCAGGCCCCACAGCCCGAAAAACTCGGCATTGCGCGCCTCCGGCGTGAACTGCCCGATCAGCGCCCGGCCACCGGCCTGGGTCGAACCCAGCGCCAGCCCCATGAGATTACCCGCCAGCCACAGGTGGCCGGGGTCCTGGGCGAAATAGGTCACCCCGATGGCGGCGATCCAGACCAGCAGACCCACCGCCAGGCTCGGCACGGAACCGAAATGGTCCTGGGCATAGCCAAAGCCGAAGGCACCAACGGCGGCAGTCAGGTTGACGACCATGATGAGAATGATGAGTTGCTGGCTGTCGAAACCCAGCACTTCCTGGGCATAGATCGCGGCAATAACGACCACGGTGGCCACCCCGGACTGAAACAGGGTCAGGCACCAGAGGAAACGGAACAGGTCGGGGAATTGTGCAGCGTGCTCCAGGGTGAGGCGTACCCGCCGGAAACCCGCTCGCACGTAGGAGGTACCGGCGGGTAGAGTCCGGGGCACCGAACGCTCGCGCAGCCAGATAAACGTCGGGGCAGCGGTAACGGCAAAGATCGCCGCCGTGATCAACAGGGCCACCGGCACGTAGTCGACCGCTTCCTGCCCCTTGCCCGCGGCCCAGCTGATGTAGGCCAGGCAGCTTCCCAGGGTCAACAGTCCGCCAAAGTAGCCCACGCTCCAGCCGTAGCCCGACACACGGCCCATTCTGTCGCTATGGGCAATTTCAGGCAGGAACGCCGCGATCAGGTTCTCCCCGAGGGAAAAGGCCATGGCGGACAGGATCAGCAACGCCACGGCAAGTGCCGCCTCTCCCGGCCCTGCAGTGCCGAGCAAGGCGGTAGCCGCGACACAGACCAACGTGGTGACCAGCAGGAAGCGCTTCTTCGCCGCCCGGACATCGGCGATGGCGCCGACCACCGGGCCGCTCAGGAGCACACAGAGGTTGGCGACGCCGATCGCCAGGGTCCACAGCAGGGTCGCGCCTCCCGGCGATGCCGCCTCGATACCGGCTGCCACCACCGCCACGAAATAGGCGCTGTAGATGGTGGTGAGCACCACCGTGGTATAACCGGAATTGGCAAAGTCGTAGAGGGCCCAGGCGAACAACTCGCGCCGCTGCGCGGGGTTGGCGTCCAGCTCATCCCCGACCTCCCCGGTAAAGTGACTCATGGGAGAGTTTCGCCGTTACGGGACTGACAAACCGTCTCCCGCGGCGCTACTATCCGGGCTGGCAGGTCAATCGAGGCAAACGGCATGGGTGTTCGATGGCGGCGCACAAAGCTCCGGACGGCAGACTGGTGCATGGCGGTCATCCCGCGGCGGGTACCGGACAAGTCTGCCTTGCAGAACTGCAAAATCATCTCCCACCGTGGCGAGCACGACAACAAGCGAGTCATGGAAAATACCCTGCAAGCATTCGGGATTGCAAGAGCTGCCGGGGTCTGGGGAATCGAGTGTGACATCCGCTGGACCGCAGACCTGGTGCCGGTGATCTGCCATGATCCCAGCGGTGAACGGGTTTTCGGCTCGCCGGAGCTAATCTCCACCCTCTCCTTCGACGAGGTTCGAGCGCGCATGCCGCTGATACCCTCGCTGGCCGAGCTCATCGCGGAATTTGGCGGCTCGACCCACCTGATGCTGGAGCTCAAGGCCGAGCGATTTCCGCAGCCGACACACCAGAGCCGCATCCTGCAGCGGGAACTGTCACCACTGGAGCCCGGGCGCGACTACCACATACTGGGCCTGGATCCGGCCGTGTTCGAGCTGGTGGACTTCCTGCCCCGCCGTTTCTGCTGTCCGGTTGCCGAGGAGAACGTCGGGGAGCTGTGCCAGACCTGCGTCGACCGCGGTTTTGGCGGCCTGGGGGGGCATTTCCTGCTGTTGAATCACAGGGTAAAGCGCCGCCTGGATCAGGCAGGCCAGCCGCTGGGGACCGGTTTCGTGGCTTCGAAAAACTGCCTGTACCGGGAACTGAACCGCGGTGTGGAGTGGATATTCAGCAATCATGCGGTAAAGCTGCAGCAGGTGCGCGATCACTGTCTCGAGCGCGGCTAAGGCGAAAGCACCGGGCCGCTATTTCGGAAACATGAACTGGAACTGCAGACGCCAGCTCCAGTCAGGGCCGCCGCGCGGCTTTTCCACGTTGTAGAAAACCTGGCTGTTGATATTGACCGGCAGCTTGCCCATCCGGACGATCTTGCCGAATCCTCCTCCCAGCGGCACGGTCCACCGGTCATCGCTGTCCGCTTCCCAGTTGGCGGTCATGATCGGCGCACTGGAAAAGTACCAGCCGCTGGAAAAGTTGTAGTTGACGAAATACTGGAAAAGAAAACTGTTCACGTCTTCCCGGTCATCATCCCCGGCATAGGACCAGACGTTGCTCACCAGTCCACCCACCACCCAGCGACCCGGCATGGTCAGCACCACGGCAGACAACCCGGCACTGTACTTTTCTGTGCCCAATACATCATCGGAGGCGGTGGGGAAGGCGAGCACGGGGCCCAGGCCCCAGATCCACTCGCCCGGTGCCCGCGGCGAAATAAAGCCGGTGAAATTGAGATCCCCGATCCCGTCCGTGCGATCGTCGCCGGGGGCAGGCTGACTGATCACCGGCAGGATGGTACGGGTTATCAGATTCCAGTCCTCGTTGAGCGCCACCGGATAGACGGGCTGGATATTCATGATGTTCTGCACCCGGTCGTCCGGGCCCACATCAAAATTCATGTTGTTCTGGAAGGGCAGGCTGATCAGGTCGCCGACCGGGTTCTGCGAGGCCTTGGCAAGGTCCTGGCTGTCCTGGGCGCTGGCGCACTGCGTCTGAAACAGCAGTGCCAGTACCAGTGCCATCCTTGCAGAAAGCCGGTCACTTGTAGGCATGAACATCATTTTCGCTTATCCTCGGTAACACTGGAGATACCCTGCGAGCATAGCATGCGAAACACCCTGATTCGCCTGTCGGTTTCACTGCTTCTCTGCCTGATGACCGCCTGCGCCCAATACGAGAACAGGCGCGGGGTGGAGGTAGGCTGGCAGCCCGCTGTGACCGCCGGCCTGGTGCGCGGCCAGACCACCCGCCAGGAGGTCCTCGACCTGCTCGGTCCGCCATCCCAGGTGATCGCGCTGGAAGACGAAACCGTCCTGTACTACCTGTTTGAGCACTCGGCGGGCAACGGCTTCATTCTCATCGCGTACAACCGCTTCACAATCGACACGCGCTATGACCGGGCCATTTTCTTTTTCGATAAAAACGACCGTCTCTCCGATTATGCCACCCACACGGACAGTGATCCGAACCGGTAGCCTTTTCGCGTGGCTGCTGGCCTGCTGCCTGCTGCAGGGCTGCAGCCAGTGGTATTACGATCTGGGCAGGCCCCTGTCAGAAGACCAGACACCCTCCGTGAGCGACCGCGTCTCCCTGGCCGCCGTGCTCGAGCAGCTGGGCCCGCCGATGCGCTTGTCCGCCACGCCCGAGGGCTATGTGCTGGCCTGGGAACACTGGCTGATACGGGAGACCTCGGTCGGCCTCAGTCTGGGCCCCATGGGCGCCGACTTCCTGGCCATCGACTGGGGCGACGCCCGCATGCAGGGCGAGTTCATCCTGCTCACCTTCAACCGGCGCCACGAGCTGACGGGCAGCGCCTTCTCCACCTGGGATGCAGATGCGGGAAGCGGTACCGCCCTGCAGCCCACGATCGGCATAGCCCTGGTGGATGTGGATGACCTGATCCGGCGCATGCCCCACCACGACTGGGGGGCGTTGTCGCTCCGGCGGCCGCCCGAGGCACTGAACACGCCATCGCGCCCCGACGTCGGCCAGTCCGGTATACAGCAGCGCGGCACCCCGGTGGACATCGGGCAGCAGAGCCTGGAGATGGACTGAACGCTTTACCTGCGCTTGTCCCGGCGCGCTGAAGCATTGCGGAGGAACTTCTATGACAGCATCACTCAGCGGCCCCTGGCAACTGCCACAGATCGAAGCATTCCTGTCCCGGTCGAAAATACCCATGCGCCTGGCCTGTGTCGGCAAGGACGGCTTCCCGCGCGTCGTGTCGGTCTGGTTCCGCTACACGGATGGCTGCCTGCAGTGCGTCACCCATCAGGAATCGCACCTGGCCAAAACGCTGCAGAATAACGCCAGGGTCGGCTTCGAAGTGGCGCCCAACGACCCGCCCTACCACGGCGTGCGAGGCCGCGGCACGGCGGCTTTGACGCCCCTGGGATCTGATACAGCCCTGGAAGACTTACTGGAGCACTACCTGGGTGGGCAGGACTCCCGTGTGGGGAACTGGCTGCTGTCGCGCAAGGAAGAGGAACTGCTCGTCACGATACAACCGCTACGCCTGTTCAGCTGGGATTACCGGGAGCGGATGGCGGATGTGGCCGGCACCGATTAACTCAGCGTCGATTCAGTAGCAGTTCGGATCGGTCGAACAATCCTCATTACCGGCTCCGCAGGTGTTGATTTCCAGCACATACCACAGATAACAGCGGGAAAATACGCCATTCAGGATCAGCGCTGCGGATATCAACATCACAAACCACTCGATACCGTTGAGTACTGGTTGCATGCCGGCCCAAACCAGCAGGGCAATGCCTGCGACCAGTCGGACGACTCGTTCAATGTTGCCCAGATTGCGTTCAATCATTGTCATAACCTCATCGAGGAATTTTGGATACGCTGGGTATACGCGCGGCCAGCCAACCCGGATGAGTGTGCGGATCAAGCCTCACAAGACGATAGCTGGGAGTGAGCGATGCTGGTCTTGACCTTGCCGTCCGCCACGGACTCCAGGATTACATCGAAACCCCACAGCTGGTGCAGGTGCCTGACCACCTCCTCGGCATTCTGCCGCTCCAGTGGTCGACCGTTGTGCATATCGTGGCGCAGGGTGAGTGCGCGATCCCCCCGCACGTTCACGTTATAGACCTGGATATAGGGCTCCAGGTTGCCCAGGTCGTAACTGGCGGACAGTGACTCGCGAATGGCCTGGTAGCCCCACTCGTCGTGGATGGCCGTCACCTCCAGGTGATCCTTGTCGGCATCGTTCTCGATGTTGAACAGCTTGAGCTCGCGGATCAGGCGCGGCGACAGGAACTGCAGGATGAAACTCTCGTCCTTGAAATCGCGCATGGCAAAGTCCAGGGTTTCCTGCCAGGGCGAACCGGCGATATCCGGGAACCACTGACGGTCCTCGTCGCTGGGAGATTCACAGATGCGCTTGAGATCCTGCATCATCGAATAACCCAGGGTGTAGGGATTGATGCCGCTGTAATGGGGTGAATTGAACGGCGGCTGGTAGATCACCGCGGTGTGATACTGCAGGAACTCCAGCATGAAGCCGTCCGTCACCAGCCCCTCCCGGTAGAGTTCATGCAGGATGTGGAAGTGCCAGAAACAGGCCCAGCCCTCGTTCATCACCTTGGTCTGGCGCTGTGGATACAGGTACTGGGAGATCTTGCGCACGATGCGGATCACCTCCCGCTGCCAGGGTTCCAGCAGTGGCGCATTCTTCTCCAGAAAGTACAGGATGTTTTCCTGGGGCTCCTCGGGGAAACGCTGCACGGGCCGTTCGCCGTTTTCCGCATCCGGGGTGGGTATGGTGCGCCAGAGCTCGTTGACCTGCTGCTGCAGCAGCTCCTCCCGCTCCAGCTGGCGCTGCTTCTCTTCGTTCAGGGACAGCGGGTAGGGTCGCTTGTAGCGGTCTACCCCGTGCATCATCAACGCGTGGCAGGCATCGAGCACCCGCTCCACCTCGTCGACCCCATGGCGCTGCTCGCAGTCGGCGATGAACTTCCGGGCGAACAGCATATAGTCGATGATGGACTCGGCATCGGTCCAGGTCTTGAACATGTAGTTGTTCTTGAAAAACGAGTTGTGTCCATAACTGGCGTGGGCGATGACCAGCGCCTGCATCGTCAGGGTGTTCTCTTCCATCAGGTAGGCGATACAGGGGTTGGAGTTGAACACGATCTCGTAGGCAAGTCCCATGTGGCCGCGGCGATAGCTGTTCTGCACGCTCAGGAAGTGCTTGCCGAAAGACCAGTGGTGGTAGTTGATGGGCATCGCCGAGGAGGCGTAGGCATCCATCATCTGCTCCGAGTTGATAATTTCGATCTGGTTGGGGTACGTATCCAGGCCGAAATTATCGGCAATACGCGCTATCTCCCGCTCGTAATCCTGGAGCAACTCGAACGTCCAGTCGGATTCGGTGGAGAGGGGCTCCCGGACGGGGCTCTGTGCGCTCATGCAGATTGCTTCCGGAACAGTTCGTGGAAGACCGGGTAGATATCCCCCGGTCCGCTGATGTGCTGCATGGCGAATGTATCCGCCCACTGCTCGCGCACCGGGCCATAGGTCTGCCACAGGGGCTTGTTGCCCGCATCGGTGATTTCCACATAGGCATAGTACTGGCACAGGGGCAACAGCTGGTTGATAAGCTCTGTGCAGCGCACGGCATCATTGGGCCAGTTGTCCCCGTCAGAGGCCTGGGCACCGTAGATATTCCACTCGGTGGGAGAGTAGCGTGCTTCCACGACGCTCTTCATCAACTCCAGGGCGCTGGAAACGACCGTGCCACCGGTCTCCCGTGAATGGAAAAACTCCTCCTCATCCACCTCCTTGGCGGCCGTGTGGTGGCGGATGAACACCACTTCGGTCTTGTCATAATTGCGCGACAGAAACAGGTAGAGCAGGATATAGAACCGCTTGGCCAGGTCCTTGGTGTTCTGGTCCATGGAGCCGGAAACATCCATCAGGCAGAACATAACCGCCTTGGAATGGGGGATGGGCTCCTTGATGTGACGGTGGTAGCGGATGTCGACATCGTCAATGAACGGAATGCGCGCCAGGCGTTCGCGCAGGTCGGCGATACGCTGCTCCAGGTCGGCGCGCTGCTCCCGGGTCCCCTCGCTGTCCTCCAGCGCCTCGAGTTCCTGCTCCAGCCGGCGCAGTTCCGTCCGCTTTCCGGCGCCCAGGGCGATACGTCGGGCGGTGGCCGAGCGCATGGAACGGATCACGCTGAGATTGGACGGCGCTCCGTCACTGGCGAAGCCGCCCTTGACCCGCTTGAACTCCTCCAGCCCCGACAGCTGGCGCTTGGTCAGGTTGGGTAACTCCATATCGTCGAACAGGGCGTCGAGAAACTCCTGCTGGTTGATCTGGAATACAAATTCGTCCAGGCCCTCCCCCTCGTTGCTGGCCTGCCCCGGGCCACTGCCGCTGCCGGCCCCTTTCGGCCGGGGAATCCGGTCGCCCCGGGTGAATTCCTCATTGCCGGGGACCACGTGGGTGGTGCGACCGCCAGGTCCGTGACGGAATACCGGCTCACTGGTGTCCCGGGCGGGAATGGAAATCTTCTCCCCCTTGCCGTCCTGGGCGATCTGTCGCCCGCGCAGGTTTTCCGCCACAGACTCCTTGATCCGCTCGCGATAGCGCTGCAGGAAACGCTGGCGGTTGACCGCGCTCTTCTGCCTGGGATTGCTGCGCCGATCGATCAGAAACGTCACTACTGGGACTTCCTGACCCGCAGATACCACTCTGACAACAGCCGCACCTGCTTCTCGGTGTAGCCGCGCTCCACCATACGCGCTACGAAATCAGAGTGCTTCTTGCGGTCCTCTTCGGAGGCCTTGGCGTTGAAAGAGATCACCGGCAACAGGTCTTCCGTGCTGGCGAACATCTTCTTCTCGATCACGCCGCGCAACTTCTCGTAGCTGGTCCACTTGGGATTGCGGCCTTCGTTGCTCGCCCGGGAGCGCAACACGAAGTTGACGATCTCGCTGCGAAAATCCTTGGGATTGCTGATACCCGCGGGCTTCTCGATCTTCTCCAGCTCGTCGTTGAGTGCTGAGCGGCTGAGTATCTCCCCGGTATCCGGATCGCGGTACTCCTGGTCCTGCACCCAGAAATCGGCGTACATCACGTAGCGATCAAACAGGTTCTGGCCGTACTCGGAGTAGGATTCCAGGTAGGCGGTCTGGATCTCCTTGCCGATGAACTCCACGTAATTGGGTGCCATGAACTCCTTGATATAGGTGAGGTAGCGGTCGTGGGTCTCCTGGGGGAACTGCTCCTGCTCGATCTGGTTCTCGAGTACATACAGCAGGTGCACCGGGTTCGCGGCGACCTCCACCGGGTCGAAGTTGAAGACCTTGGAGAGCGTCTTGAAAGCGAACCGTGTGGAGAGCCCGTCCATGCCCTCGTTCACGCCGGCATTGTCCCGGTACTCCTGGATGGACTTGGCCTTGGGATCGCGATCCTTGAGGCTTTCGCCGTCGTAGATACGCATCTTGGAATAGATACTGGAATTTTCCGGCTCGGAAATCCGCGACAGTACGCTGAACTGGGCCAGCATATCGAGCGTGTCCGGTGCACAGGGCGCCTGGCACAGTGAGCTGTTCTGCAACAGCTTGCGATAGATCTCGATCTCCTCTGTCACCCGCAGGCAGTAGGGAACCTTGACGATGTAGACCCGGTCGATAAAGGCCTCGTTGTTCTTGTTGGTCTTGAAGGACTGCCACTCGGATTCGTTGGAGTGGGCCAGCACGATACCCTCGAAGGGAATGCCGCCGATGCTCTCGGTGCCGTTGTAGTTGCCCTCCTGGGTAGCGGTAAGCAGCGGGTGCAGCACCTTGATGGGCGCTTTGAACATCTCCACAAACTCCATCAGGCCCTGGTTGGCCCGGCACATGCCGCCGGAAAAACTGTAGGCGTCCGGATCATTCTGGGCGTAGCTTTCCAGCTTGCGTATATCGATTTTGCCTACCAGGGAGGAGATGTCCTGGTTGTTCTCGTCGCCGGGTTCGGTCTTGGAAACGCCCACCTGGTCGAGTATCGAGGGGTAGAGTTTGACCACCCGGAACTGACTGATATCACCGTTGTACTCATGCAGACGCTTCACGGCCCAGGGGGACATGACGGCCTTGAGATAGCGCTGGGGAACCCCGTACTCATCCTCCAGGATCTTGCCATCCTCCTCCAGGCTGAACAGGCCCAGCGGCGATTCGAACACCGGTGACCCCTTGATCGCGTAGATCGGCTGCTTTTCCATCAACTGTTTCAGGCGCTCCGCCAGGGAGGATTTACCACCCCCGACCGGCCCCAGCAGGTACAGGATCTGCTTGCGCTCCTCGAGCCCCTGCGCCGCATGGCGGAAGAAGCTCACGATCTGCTGGATACACTCCTCCATGCCATAGAACTCGCCGAAGGCCTCGTAGCGCTTGATCACCTTGTTGGCGAAGATGCGACTCAGGCGCGGGTCGCGGGAAGTGTCCACCACCTCCGGCTCGCCGATGGCAAGCAGCATACGCTCGGCGGCCGAGGCGTACACGCTGGCGTCTTCCCGGCACAGGTCCAGATACTCCTGGAGGCTGTATTCCTCCTCCAGAGTTGCTTCATAACGGTTTTGGTAATGACTGATAATCGACATTTTTTCGCCCCCTTTGCCTTATTAGACAAAGCTATCCCCTGTTGTCTCAAAAAATCATAAAGGAATTCCGGGCGGGACAAACGATCTAATTACGGATTTCTTACACCGTTTTAATCTGAAAAAATCTCTTTTATTTCAATAAGTTATAACGATTTTTCGGCAGCGCAAACGGCTTTTAGCTCTCCGGGCGGAGCGCTTGGGGTCGAACAGCCGGCCGACGATGTCGGGATACTGACCGGCATTTGTTGCCTGACAGCTTAAAGCAATCGATGGGGAGATGGCCAGTTCCGATTCCTGGCAGAAACCCCAAAACTGTGCAGCCATCCGCAAATAACGGCTTTCGTCAAACTCTTGTCCAGGCGGGAAGCAGGACGCCGGACGTCTCCGGCACGCCCCGCCACTCAATGCGACTGTGAAGCGACAGTGGGGGTATAGGGGTTTTTCCCGGCGACCCGTCGCGCCGGCAAGGTGCGCAGCTTGCGGTCGAGGAATTCATAGATGTCGTGCGTGAGCACCTTGTTGCCCACCGGCGTCATGGCGAGAAAAGGCTGCCAGTGGTTATAGGGAAACACAATGCGCTCCGGTCGGCCGGTTGCTTCCCAGAGGGAATCCCGGGACTCGGGCGGGATGCAGTCGTCCCGGCTGCTCTCGACAATCAGCGTGTTTTCCGGGCGGTAATGGCCCCGCCAGAGAGCCGGGTCGCCCTCCGCCAGCTTGACCCGGAAAAATTCCCTGAACGCCTCCTTGTCCCACCCCAGGTTCTTCATCACGTGCTTGCGCATGTAGCCCACGACGACCTGGCATTCGGCCATGACGTCCCAGGGCCGGGCACCACCCACCACGTAGACGGCCGTGTGGATACGGCGGTCGTTACCCGCCACGTTGGCGGCCACCATGGCGCTCATGCTGAAGCCGATGATACCGATGCGGCGAGCATCGATTTCGGGACGGGTTTCCGCCCAGTCCAGCAGGCGCCGGGTATCGACGGCTGCCGCGCGGAAGCGTTCGACTGATCGGTCCACCTCCGCCTCGAATATCGCCCCGTCCTCCAGGTCAGCCAGGTGGAACCAGTCAAACAGGTGGCCTTCCCCCTGCAACCAGAGCACATTGACGGCACCCTGGCTGTGGAGGGCATAGCCGTTGGCGAGGATAGTGGACGGGAACGTGTGGGTGTCCCAGATCGGCATGACAATCAACAGCGGTTTGGGTGCAACCGTGGACGTGCGCGACTCGAAATAGCGGGCCTCCACCAGATTGTCGGGCTGACCGTTGTACTCGCTGGAGGGAAAGCGTATCCCGTAGACGTGGTACCCCTCGATCTGGCGCACGGGCAGGGGGAAAGTGTCCGCCCGGGGGACAGGCGCCTGGTAATCAAAAATGCTGTCGTACCGGGCAACGGGCACGGTGTAGTACCCCGCCCGGGTGTTATCGAAAGGCAGGTGCTGATGATTGGTGCAGCTGGCCAGCAGGGCAGCCACGGCCATCATGAAACCGGCGACAAGGAGGCGATCGCCGGGGTATGCGGGCATGCTCCTCGCGTCCGATGGTCTGCTCACGCCTGTTATTATCCTTCCCTGCCCAAATCGATCCGCGATCTTCTTTACAAAACCCAGTATAGCTTTACCGTCAAATAAAGCCGAATACACTGAACAGCTTCGCCAGGCCCAGGCCGACGGCGATGGCCACCACCAGCATGCCGGCCAGGTTGGCCAGAGGGCCGTTTACCTGTGCGCCCAACAGGTCGCGCCGGTTCATGACAAGCAGCAGGAAGATCGCCACCACCGGCAGCAGAAATCCGTTGGCAGCCTGGGCGAACAGTATGGCAGCCAGTGGCTTTGTCCCCAGCGCCGCGAACAGCGTGCCGCAGGCCAGCACCAGCAACCACACCAGGCGGAAGCGGGATCCATCCAGTGCCTGGGACCAACCCATGGCACCACACACGGCATAGGCGGCCGCCAGGGGTGCGGTGATGGCGCTGGTCAGGCCGCTTGCCAGGAGGCCGGCTGCGAAAACGTACCTGGCGTGAGGCCCCAGCAGCGGCTCCAGCTGCAGCGCCATGGAGTCACCCCCGAATTCCACCCCGGTCCGGAAGAAGGCAGCCGCGGCCGTGGCCAGAATGGCCAGGGTGATCAGGCCGCCCAAACCGATAGACAGCAGGCTGTCAGCCCGCGCCTCCCGCAGCGCCTGGGGCAGGGCTACCTCGGAGGACCATTTCTCCCGCACCGCGTTGGCATGCAGGAACAGGTTGTAGGGCACCACGGTCGTGCCCACCAGCGCCACCGCGACCAGCATCGACCCCGGCGGCAGTGCGGGCGCCAGCAGGCCCGCGGACAGCTGCCGCCAGTCAATCTCCACCAGCAGGGCGGTCCACAGGAACAGGCCGCTCATTGCCATGACCAGCAGCACCAGTGTGCCTTCCAGTACCCGATATCGACCGCTGCCCAGCAACAGCGCGGCCACCGCCCCGGTCAGCAGGGCCCAGATAGCGCTGCCGACCCCGGTCACCGAGGTCGCCGCGAGTGCGGCTCCGGCAATGTTCCCGGCCTCGTAGGCCGCGTTACCGATACCGATAGCGGCAATGACCAGCACGACCGCCGCCCTCCCCAACCAGCGCGAGCGAAACCCGTCGCGCAGCGCTTCCGCCAGACCGGCCCGGGTCACCAGACCCAGGCGGGCAGCCATTTCCTGCAACACCATGGTGGCAATGACGGAAAACAGCAGTGCCCATACCAGGGCATAACCGTAGCCGGCGCCGGCGGTGCTGGCCGTGGTGATGGTGCCGGGACCGATGAAGGCCGCGGTCACCAGGAGGCCGGGGCCGAAACGCCTGAAGTTCACAGAGGCAGGGGAATGAACACGCGTGACACCGTGTGCACCGCCGCGGTCACTGCGCGGTCATCTGCATCCCCGGCAATGCGGGCCATGACGTCCTGCAGCACGATCAGTTTCCCGAACAGTCGCTCGAAACTGAGGTTGTCCACCCTGCCGTTGTACTCGTGGCTGATCAGGAAGTAGTCGCCGTCCGGTTTGCGCGCATTTCTGAGCTTCCAGGAGAGCACCTCCACGTTCTGCGAACTGGTGCGCAGGGCCGGCGCGTTGAGCTGGTCGTAAATGAACATCTCGGGTTTGTAGCCATAGGCCTGGCGCAGCATACCCCCCAGGCCTACCACCAGGGCGAACACACGGTCACCGCGGTAGGCAGGGTCGAAGGCGAGATTCATGGCGTCGATACCCTGCCGGTTGTCCAGCTCGTCGAACAGCAGTTGATGTCGACTGACCCGGAGCTGGGCCATCCGGCCTTCCACGGTCATGCCGGGAATCCTGCGCAGCTGATCCGGGTTTCGCTTGTACAACTTGACCATGAGTTCCAGCACCAGCGCCCGGCTCTCGGCGATGAATTCGTCCGCCACCAGGTCGGTGTCACTCTTGGCCAGATTCCTGAACTCATAACCGCCGCAGGCGACCAGGGTCAGAGAGAGAAGGAGCAGAATGAGATGTCGCATCCGCCAATTCTATCAAGCTGCATCCAGCGAAGGCGAGCGGCAGACAGAAGGCGCCGGGTTGGCTAGAATCATCCACCCCGAAGCAAAATGAGAGGAGCCCAGGAATGATCACCCGGCGATTCGCGGTAAGCTGCGTCTTCTGGTTCGTTTTCCTGGCGCAGACAGGAAACACGGCCACCCTGCTGGTGGCCAACAAGAGCGAGGCCAGCGTGTCCCTGATGCAGCTTCCCGCGGGGAATGTCGTGGCAACGCTGCCCACCGGTTACGCTCCCCACGAGGTCGCGGTCTCACCCGACGGCCGCCGGGCACTGGTGAGCAACTATGGCGACCGCGACCAGCCGGGCGCCACGCTGACCCTGGTGGATATTGAGGCGGCGCAGGTGGCGGGGACCATCACCCTGCCCGACGGGTCGCGGCCCCATGGCCTGGAGTGGCTGGACGACCAGCAGGCGATCGTCACCGCCGAGGGCATCCGCAGCCTGCTGCTCGTCGATGCCGACACACAGACAGTGACCCGGCGCATCCCGGTGGACCAGGATGTGGCCCACATGGTTGCCGCTTCGGCTGCGCTCGATCGCGCCTTCACCGCCAACATCGGCTCGGGCACCACTACTGCTATCGACCTGGAGGCCGGCGCAAAACTGGAAGACATGGCTGCCGGCGACGGCAGCGAGGGGATTGCCCTGGCGCGCGGCGGCAGCGAGCTGTGGGTCAGTAACCGCGGCGCCGATACGGTTTCCGTCTTCGATACCACATCCCTGCGCAAGCAGGCGGAACTAACGCTGGAGGGGTTTCCCATCCGGGTAGAGGCGGATGATGCGCGCGGTCGCGTCTACGTCACCCTGCCGCGCGCCGACGCGATGGCCGTTCTCGACGTGAAAACGCGTACCCTGATACGCCTGGTCAAGTTCGATATCGGCCCGGACCGCACCCGCAGGACCCTGTTCGGCGACATGCTGCCCGACAGCTCAATCCCCATCGGCGTACTGCTCTCCGGGGATGGTAAGACCCTGTTCGTCGCTCACAGCAACGCCCACGTGCTCAGCGTTTACGATGCCGCAGCACTGGAGCGGCGAGCGGTCATCCCGACCGGGCTGGAGCCCGACGGTATGGCCTGGTCGCCGCTGAACGTCAGCCCTGAAGAAAGTTGACCCGCTCGCCCCCCAGGCACTGCTCGATCTGAGGGCGGTAGGTCTGCTCGATCTGGTTGCGCTTGAGCTTCATGGTCGGGGTGAGCATGGTGTTTTCGATGGTCCACTCGGGCACCACGAAAACCTGCCCCACCCGCTCATAGGCCGGCACCTCGTCGTTGATCTCCTGCAGTAACCCATCCAGTTCTGCCTTGAGGGCCTCGCGGGGCACTGCCATCCCCGCCTCGGACAGGGTGGTCAGCAGGACCGGCTGGTCCAGGCCGTGCCCCATCACACAGAACTGGGCCAGGTTGTGGTTACGGCCGAAAAGGTTTTCCAGCCGCGTGGGTACGATGAACTTGCCCTTGGATGTCTTGAACACCTCACTGACCCGGCCGGTCACCCACAGGTTGCCCTGCTCGTCGAACTTGCCGGAGTCGCCCGAGCAGTACCAGCCATCGTCGAACACCTCGGCGGTCTTCTCGGGGTTCAGGTAGTAACCCTTCATCAGGCCCCTGCTCTTGAACTGGATTTCACCGGCATCGGAGATACGGACCTGCACGCTGTCGTCCATCGGCCGCCCGACGCACCCGGAGACCGGCTGGTCGGTGTGAATCCACGCGACTCCGTGGATAAAATTCTCGGTCATGCCGTAGCCGTCACGCAGGGCGATGCCCTTGTCCAGGAACCAGTCCTGCACATCCCGCGGGCAGGGTGCCGAGCCCGTCAGTATGAAACGGGCCTCTCCCAGGCCCAGCTGGTGGGCTATGCCGGCCTTCTGCTCGGCCGTCAGGCCTGCCTGGGCGGCAGGCGGAATTTTCGCGTCTACCCCCTCCTTGAACTTGACCCACAGTCGCGGCACGGCGAAAAACAGGGTGGGCTGTACTGAACGGATCTCGTCGCCGAATGTAGCAAGCCCCTCGGAAAAAGAGATGGGCGCGTTCACGTACAGACTGGTCATCTCCACCACGATTCGCTCGGCGGCATGGGACATGGGCAGGAAGGAAAACAGCCGATTCTCCCCCTCCTCCATCCTGAAGGCTTTCACCAGCCCGGGCACCACATGCCCGGGGGTCTGGTACATGTGCATCACGCCCTTGGGATTACCCGTGGTACCGGAGGTATAGATGATGGTGAAGACATCCTCGGGGTCGGGGACCGGTGATTCCGGATAGGGCTCGCAGTCGGCTATGATCGCGTCGAGGCTGGTATCGGTATCGATGGTACAGCCGTGCATCGCGACGGTCTCCATACCGTCCACCAGTGCCTCGGAGAGTTTCGCCGCCTGGTCGAACTCCCCCGTGAATACCAGTTTCGCCTCGGAATGATTGAAGATGTAACGGGCAGACCCCGTATCCTGTCCGGGATAGATGGGCACGCTGATATGGCCGCTGAGCATGATGGCCAGGTCGACGATCGGCCAGTCCTTGTTGTTGGCGGACCAGATGGCAATGCGGCTGCCCGCCGGGTAACCCTTGCCCCTGAGAAAGGCGGCGATGCGCCGCACCTGGTCGGATACCTCCGCCCAGGTGTACTCGCGCCAGGCGAGTTGGGTGGGCTGACGCAGGTATACCTGCCCGGGCGTCTCCTGCTCCCAGCGGTAGAACATTTCCAGTGGTGATTTGACTGACATATTTATTCTCCTGTGTTCACCGACTCAACATGCGGCCCGCGCGAAACGGGGAAGCGTATCGGCCCGCCTGACGTGCCCGCCAGCGGGCTGCCCTTAACCGATCGCCTTCAGGGCGATCTCCTGGATCTTGTCCGGAGGAATGGGGAAGAACATGGCCAGGGGATCGGTGGCGACAGCCGTGACGATCTGTTCCATATCGTCAGCCTTGACCTTCCAGCGTGAGAGATCGGTGGCACAACCGATCTGCTGCTGGATATCGCGTATCTTCGCGACCACATCCGCGACCAGGTCGGCCCCGGATTTACCGGAGTCCGGCATGTTGAGTCCCCTGGCCAATCGTTCGGCATTGGGGATATACATCTCCATTAGCGACTCGAACACGATGGGGAGAAACACCCCGTTGGCATCGCCATGGGGGATATGGTAGAGCGCGCCAAAGGCGTGGGCGCAGTTGTGCACGGGCGAGGCATTCAGGGACGCAACATAGCCATCGATGGCCATGCAACTGGCGGTGAGCATGCGGTCACGGGCGTCGATATTGCCGCCGTTGTTCACGGCCTCCGGCAGATTTTGCTCGATGAGCTGTGCCGCCAGCAGGCAGTGGCTGTCGGTAAAGGGATTGGCGACCGGGGACGCGATCCCCTCCAGTGCGTGTGTCAGGGCATCCATTCCCGTGGATGCGGTC
Organism: Halieaceae bacterium; assembly: GCA_024640505.1. GTDB lineage: Bacteria > Pseudomonadota > Gammaproteobacteria > Pseudomonadales > Halieaceae > JARRPM01. The sequence goes on along the minus strand of JAHEEV010000001.1, from coordinate 71,035 downwards.
AGACCCGGCGGCAGCCCGAGGGTCAACTGCGCATCGAGCACCGCAATATCAGCCTCCAGGAAGGGCGCTACCAGGCCCTTCTTGGTATCGTTCTCTTCATCGAAGATCACTGCCGCAGCGCTGACTTCAGCGCCGGTGCCGGCAGTCGTAGGCACGGCCAGGTGCGGAATACCCATGTGCTGCGCGGCGGGCCAGGACTCCATATATATACCGGCCTGCAGCGACTCGTTGATATCGAGTATCTGGTGACACAGGCCATACTTGACGGCCTTGGCGGCGTCCATGACGCTGCCGCCACCCACGGCCACGATGGCGTCGGCCGCAATCTGGCGCGCGTAGGCCATGCAGGCGTTGACACAGTTGCCGCCGGCGTCCGGTGTAATCTCCGCGAAAATGCCGGCCAGTGCCGGCATGTTGCCTGACTGCCAGTTGTCGAAAGTGGCGGCGACACGGTCCACCACACCGACATCCTTGAGCCCGGCGTCGGAAATCAGCAGGACCCGGCGCGCGCCGAGTCCCTGCATCAGGGCGGGAATGCGGATGATGCTGCCGACACCGCTGTGTACCACCGCACGCATGTTGTATTGAAAGTATCCAGTGTTGGACATGGGGGCTTACTCCCGTCTGTTGGTTCGTGCTTGTCAGGCCATTTTGGTGTGCACAATGCGCTGCATCGCTTTTTTCTGCGGCACGCGCTCGAAGGACATCGATACCGACTTGGTCTCCACGTAGGAATCGATGCTGTAGCGGCCCAGTTCGCGACCGTAACCACTCTGCTTGTAGCCGCCAAAGGGTGCGTCGGTCCGCATCATGTGCCAGTCGTTGATCCACACGGACCCGGCGCGCAGATCCCGGGCCAGCCGCTGGGCCTTGATCAGGTCCGTGGTCCAGATGCCCGCGGAGAGGCCGTAATCCGAGTCATTGGCCAGGGCAAGGGCCTCTTCTTCAGTGCGGTATCTGATCACAGCCAGCACCGGGCCGAAGATCTCCTCCCGTGCCACTCTCATGTCGTTGGTCACATCCGCCAGGACGGTAGGCTGCACGTAGAAGCCACCCTCACAGCCGGGGACCTCGGCGGGTTCGCCGCCACAGACAATACGCGCGCCCTCTGCAACGCCGGTCTCGATGTAGCCCATGACCTTGTGGAAGTGGGCCTCGGTCGACATGGGGCCGACACCCGTTGCGGGATCGGCCGGGTTGCCCACCACCACCTCGGCCGAGCGGGCCGCCAGTTTCTCCAGCAGTTCGTCGTAGACGTCCTCGTGCACCAGCAGCCGGGTGCCGGATTCGCAGGCCTGGCCGGCATTCATATAGACCGCCCACAGGGAGCCCTGGGCCACCATGTCCAGATCCGCGTCGGGCAGGACGATACCGGGACCCTTGCCACCCAGTTCCAGGGTGCAGCGCTTCATCGTCGTGGCGCAGTTGGTCTGCACGATCTTGCCCACGCGAGTGGAACCGGTGAACGAGATCTTGTCGATATCCGGATGCAGGGTCATGGCATCGCCCACCGAGGGACCATCGCCATTGACGATATTGAGCACACCGGGTGGCAACACCTCCTGCAGGATTTCCGTCAGACGGATGGACGAGGTGGGCGTCATTTCGGAGGGCTTGATCACGATCGTGTTGCCCGCCGCCAGGGCCGGACCGACTTTCCAGGAGTAGAGCAACAGGGGGAAATTCCAGGCCGTGATCAGACCGCACACACCCACGGGCTCTTTCCACACCTGTGAGTGCCATTGCTCCGGCAGCGGCCGGGGAGATTGTGCTTCCACGAAAGGGTAGACCTTCACGGCCTCGGCCAGGTTCATCCACAGGTCAGCCACCGCCGGTATGTCCAGGTTGCTGGCCCGGTTGAGGGTGGCACCGGAGCAGGAAATCTCCAGCCCGATCAGTTCCTGGGCGTTGGCCAGTACCAGCTGGGCGCACTGGTAGAGCAGCCTGGAGCGCTCTGCCGGCGGCATTTCGCGCCACTCACGCTGGTTGAATGCGGCCCGTGCCGCGGCGACCGCCTGGTCGACATCGGCAGCGCCTCCCATGGCCGCACTGCCGACGACCTCGCCCGTCGCGGGGTTGATGACGTCGGCGTATTCACCACTGGCGGGCGCGCAACTCTCACCGTTGATGACCAGGTGGTACTGGGGAATGTCGGACATATCTGCTCTCCTGGTTGTCGGAGCCCTGCCCCGCGCTGGATAACGCCAAGACCGGACCGTCTTGGACTGGGTGATACAAGCACCCCGATCAGTATAGTCGGGTTTTTTCCCTTGTCAGGGAACGCCCTCGACAGCCTGATTCTCTTTTTATGAACAGCACTAGTGTAGCGAGGCCCGGGATTTATACTTGACATAATACGCAGTTATTTTGACAATTTACGCAGGTCACACATCAACGGGGAGATCAATGACCCCTTATATCCGCGCGGGCATTCTGGAGCACTTCCAGGCCACGGTTGTGTCGCTGGGCGCCGATGCAGACACCCTTCTGCGACAGGCCGATGTGGCTCCGGAAGTCATCACCCTGCCCGGCATCTACCTGCCCTACGCCAACTACATGAAGCTGATGGATCTGGCAGCGCGGGCCACGGGAGCGCCCCACTTCGGGCTCGAGATGATGCGCTCGGCCACCACGGAGACCCTGGGGACCGCCGGCATTATCATGACCGAGGCGGAAACGGTGCGCGACGCGTGGGAGGCCCTGGTCCATTTCTACGGGATCCACGATACCTATGGCACGGTGAGCTTGTGGCAGAGCGATGATCAGGCGGTCATGAGCTATGCCATTCCCCGCAATGACCTGCCCGGGGCGCGGCAGGTATACGACGCCGCAGCGGGCATCGCCACCAATATCATGAAACAGTTCTGCGGCACCGGATACCGTTCGTCCGCCTACGGACTGCCCTACCCCGAACCGGAGGACCTGTCCTGCTACCGCGGCCTGGGGACCCGCGATCTGCGCTTCAATGCCGTGGCGATGGAGATGTACTTCGACCGTACCCTGCTGGACCGGCCACTGACCTGGGGCCCGGGTGAGAGGGGGGCGGCCCTGGATCACTACTTCGCCGCCCGCGAATCCGGGGCTGTGAACCCCACCAGTCGCCGGGTGGAAGATATCATCCGACGCCTGCTGCCCACCGGCAACTGCACCCTGCCCCGGGTGGCGGATACCCTGTCCACCACCCACAGGACTCTGCAGTCCAGGCTGGAGGCAGAACACAGCAGCTTTCGCGAGTTGCTGGAAAAGGTACGCCGGGAGATCGCCACCTATCACCTCCGACGCGGTGATATGCAGTTGACCCAACTGGCCCTGGTTCTGGGTTATAGCGAGCTGAGCGCCTTCAGCCGCAGCTTCAGGCGCTGGTACGGCGTGTCACCCAGGGACTGGGTTGCAGGAGAACAGCGATCGGCATGAGCCGCGCCCGGCGGCCACCGCCCGTCACACCAGCCTGAACTGCAGCGCGCCCCCCTCGGCCGTCCGCCCCAGCATCATGGCCTGGTCGGGTTCGCCTCCCCGGTAATTGATCACCCAGGTGAGTATATGACCGGTGGCAGGGGCCGCTGCGATGGAGCGCCTGGTCTGGTCATTGCCGTCAACGCGGGTATCGGCCACTGACCAGTCCACCGTCGAGGGCTGCCGGGAGTAGATGCCCGCGGCATGCTTGGACATCATGCCGCCCACCGCGGTCACCAGGGCAAACGCGCCCGGCGCTGCCTGCAGTCGGGAGACAGCCTCGGCCAGGCCATGCATCGTGTAGTTGTTCCCGGGCCCGCCGAAGTACGGCAGGCCCCCGGTCAGCGACAGGGTTCGCGAACCGTCGGCGGGGAGCCCGAGATGCCCGGCCACGGCGGACACCGCACAGGGGAAACAGCTGTAGATATCCAGCAGGTCCATGTCATCGGCACGACGGCCCGCCTGGGCCAGCGCCCGATCGAGAACCGCCTCTCCCACCCGGCTGCGAGCCGGGTCATCCCGTTCACTGAGGTTGATATCCTCCCCCTCGGCCAGGCCGTGAATGAACACCCAGCGGGATTCGGGAATCCCGAGTTCACGGGCACGGCCGAGGCTGCACATCAGCACCGCCGCGCCCAGGTTGACAGACTCCCTGGCCACCATACGCTTGCTGTAGAGGTGGTTAAGGGGCGCCGACGCCAGTATCTCTGCCGGTGCGCCTCACGGCTGCGGCCGTGGGCCACCGCCTGTGCCTGCTCGATGAGGGCGAAATAATAGATCGGGGCCAGCAGGCCGTTGGCGATCTCCTGCTCCCCCACGAACAGCTTGCCCCAGCCCCTGTCCTCGCCTGAGCCTGAGGACCGGCTCGCGCCTCCCGAAACCGCCGGTGCCCGCCCGGGGAACTAAACCAGGCTGTAGGACACCGCCACCCCCGCCATGGATATGGCGATGATACTCATCAACTTGATCAGTATATTGAGGCTGGGCCCGGAGGTGTCCTTGAAGGGGTCACCCACGGTATCGCCGATCACCGAGGCACGGTGGGCCGGCGAGCTCTTGCCCCCGTGATTACCCGCTTCGATATACTTTTTGGCGTTGTCCCAGGCGCCCCCCGCATTCGACAGGAAGATAGCCATCACAAAGCCCGCGGACAGACCACCCACCAGCAGCCCGATGACGCCCGCGACGCCGAGCAGGAGGCTGACCAGGATGGGCGCCAGAGCGGCTATGACGGAGGGCAGGATCATCTCCCGCTGGGCACCCACGGTGGAGATCTCCACACAGCGCGCATAATCCGGTTGTGACGTGCCCTGCAGGATTCCCGGGTCGGAGCTGAACTGTCGCCGCACCTCTTCCACCATCAGGCCGGCGGCCCGGCCCACGGCCTGCATGGTAAGTCCGCTGAACACGAAGGCCACCATGGCGCCCATGAAAATCGATACCAGCACGATAGGGTTGAGCAGGGTGACGTCATAGTAAATCATGAACTCCCGCAGCCCTGCCTCGCGAATGGGGACCTGCAGGCCTCCGGTCAGCGCCAGCTCGGTCTGCCCGGTCTTGAGCAGTTCGATCCGGATGACCTCCAGGTAGGAGGCAATCAATGCCAGCGCGGTGAGAGCCGCAGAGCCGATGGCAAAACCCTTGCCGGTCGCCGCGGTGGTATTGCCCAGGGAGTCCAGCGCGTCGGTGCGTGCCCGCACCTCGGGACCGAGCCCGCTCATCTCCGCATTGCCGCCGGCGTTGTCGGCAATCGGACCGTAGGCGTCGCTGGCCAGGGTGATGCCCAGGGTGGACAGCATGCCCACCGCCGCTATGGCCACGCCATAAAGACCCTGGGTGACATTACCGACGTCAAACTGGGCGCTGCAGAGAAACGCCAGCAGCGTGCCGACCACAACGGCCATGACCGGCACCGCGGTAGAGAGCATGCCCACGCCAATGCCGGAAATGATGGCAGTGCCCGGCCCGCTTTCCGCCGACTCCGCGATCGAACGGGTGGGCCTGAAAGAAGGGGACGTGGAATACTCGGTCGCTCGACCGATGACAATACCCGTAACCAGCCCGGTGATCACGGCGCCCCAGGTGCCCCACAGATTCGGCATATCCAGGAGGTACAGCCCCCCCAGGGAAGCCACAACCACCAGCGCGGCACTGGTGTAGATCCCCCGGGACAGAGCCTGCAACAGATCTTTCTGGTCCGCATCCTCGGAGGTCCTTACCAGGAATACCCCGAGTATCGACAGGAGAATGCCCAGCCCGGCAATCACGAAGGGCGCGCTGACGGCACGGGCCTGCAGCGCGGTGTCGCCGACGAAGGCGGCCGCACCCAGGGCACAGGCAGCCAGAATCGAACCACAGTAGGACTCGAACAGATCCGCCCCCATGCCCGCCACATCGCCCACGTTGTCGCCCACGTTGTCCGCGATCACCGCCGGGTTACGCGGATCGTCCTCGGGAATGCCCGCCTCCACCTTGCCCACCAGGTCGGCACCCACGTCCGCCGCCTTGGTATAGATGCCACCCCCGACCCGGGCGAACAGCGCCTGCAGGGACGCGCCCATACTGAAAGTGAGTACCGACGTGGTAACCAGCACCATCCGGTGGCCGTCGTCGGCGGACCCGGGAGTCAGCGCATTGACCAGTAGAAACCAGACGACCAGATTGCCCAGACCCAGACCCACCACCACCAGTCCGATCACCGCCCCGCTGCGGAAAGAGATGCGCAAACCCCGCTCCAGGGAGGTGCGAGCCGCGGCCGCTGTTCGCGTGGAAGCCAGGGTGGCGGTCTGCATGCCCAGGTAGCCGGCCAGGGCGGAGAAGAAACCGCCGCCAAGAAAGGTAAACGGCAGCCAGGGGTTCTGCACGCCCAGACCGTAGGCGAGCAGCGCAAACAACAGCGCGAGGCCCAGGAAGACGAGCACCATGATGCGGTACTGCTGGCGCAGATAGGCCATGGCGCCCTCGCGCACATGCGCCCCGATGGTGCGCATGGTCTCGGTACCCTCGTCCTCCCGCTTCATCTCCAGGAAGAAAAACCCGGCAAACAACAGCCCGGTGAGAGCGGCGGCCGGTGCCAGCCAGAACATGGGTTCAATCATAGGTCTGTCGCTTCCCTAACAACGTGCGGCCCCTTCGCGGACCCGGCTCTCCCTGCCTCATAGACACCACCCTACAGCGCGCTGTACTACCCGACGTCATCCCAGGTAGGGCATCTGCGCGGAGCGCCACCAGGCGTAGTGATCCCTCTCGAGCTCTTCCTCGTCGGGCAGCCCGTAGAACGCAAAATCCTCCTGGTCCCCCACGTAGAAACCGCCGCGAATGGTACGGTAAAAAACGCCTTCATTGACCTGTTTCAGCACCAGCTTGCTTTTCTTTTCGTCGCTGGCCAACAGCGACGCGAGCACGTCCCGTATATGCGGCAGGTTCGGATAGGGAAGATCGCGGGCCTCGCCGTTTTCGGGATCGCTGGCCAGACCCCGCAGATGCAGTTGGGAGAATACGATACGGGGCACGTGGACCGGCCGCGAGGTATCGGTAATGGAGAGGCAGAATTCCCTCGGCTCAAGGCAGCTCGCCACCATGGGACTGATAGGGCAGAACTCCTGGTACAGGTGCGCCTGCCGCTCCGGCTCGCGAATGTACTCGGACCGGGACAACTCCAGCGTGATCCCGTCCCGGGTCACCAGGTAGAGCCTGCCCAGCGCAGAAACAGGAATCCTGGACAGTACGCGGTAAATCCCCAGGTAGACGGATTTCTTCGGGCTGCCATCCGCCTTGGGAACACAGCGCTCATCGATGAGATTGAGGGGAAACTCTCCCGCCGGTATGCCCGCCGGGTCGACTTCGAAAAAGATGGCCTCGCCCCGCGAGTTTACTTTGGAGCCCACCGCGTAGTAGCGGCCGAAGGACTCGGGATCCAGCATCGACGCGATCAGCGCCTGGGGTATCAGCGACAGGTAAAGTCTTGGCGCACTCACGGTAACCTCACTTCAGACAAACCAGTCTACACCAGGGATCATGACCGTTGTGTGAAAGCGGTGCACCATCAGAAATGGGCCAGTCGCGGTTTCAGCAAAATCGGTCCTACCAGGGTGGTCAGCAGCACCACCATCACCAGGGCGGAGTAGGTTTCGCAGCAGAACACCCCATGACTGAGAGCATAGGCTGCAAACACCAGGCCCACCTCGCCCCGCGGGATCATGCCGAATCCTATGCCCAGCCGGTCATACTCCTTGCCCCTGGCCAGGAATCCGGCCGCAGCCTTGGAGATGACGGCCACAACCGTGAGGGTCACGATAATCAGCAATACCTTGGGAGAGGCGAGCGTATCCAACTTCACCTGGGCACCGATCCCCACGAAGAATATGGTGATCATGATGTCACTGATCGGCTTGACCAACTCCTCCAGCCGATGCTTGTCCAGAGCTTGACCGACCCGGAAGTAGACGTCATCCAGCAGCAGCCCGGCCACAAAGGCGCCGATCAGCGGGGCCAGCCCCGCATAGGCCGCCAATTGGGCGAAGGCCAGGGCCAGGCAGAGGGCAAATCCGGTCCAGAAACTGGAGTGCTTGGTGAGCGAGACCACCTGCACGGCCCCGGGCATCAGTTTCTGCCCGATAAACACGGCACCGACGAAGAACAGCACCGCCTTGAGGATAATCCAGGCCAGGTCACCGCCCGAGAAATCGCCGGTCGAGGCCACACTGGCCAGGACCGCCAGCAGCATGATACCCAGTACGTCATCGATCACGGCCGCACCCAGTATGACTTCCGCGGACGGCGTCTGGACCAGGTCGCTCTCCCCGAGCAGTTTGGCAGTGATGCCCACCGACGTGGCGGCGAGCATCGCGCCCACAAACCAGCCCTGGAGGCCGTCGGCGAAGCCCAGCAACGCGGCGGCACCGATCCCCAGCCCAATGGGCATCACCACCCCACCCACTGCCACGGCGACGGCATTGCGCCCCGCCCGCAGCAGGGAACTCATGTCGGATTCCAGGCCCACCAGGAACAGCAGCAACACCAGGGCCAGCTCGGAAGAGTACTGCATGAATTCGCTGGTGCGCAGTAATTCCCCGACCGGGTAATCGATGCCCACCAGGGCCAGGTTACCCAGCAGGATGCCGGCGTAGATCTCGCCCAGGATCTCGGCCATCCCCATACGCTCGAAAAGAAAGCCGCAGACATCCGCGAGGGTGATCATCAGGATGAGCAGCAACGTGTGGCGAGTAAAGCTGTCCCCGGCGCCACTGGCGTGTGCCAACGGGGGCACCAGTGCCGCCAGGGCGATCAAGCACAACAGCCTCGCGGGTCTGCTCACGTCAGTTCGGCCTGTTTTCCCGGTCTCATATCCAGATCATGCACCCGGTTTCGAAGGGATGGCTGAGGGCGTCGCTATACGGGTACATACGCAATTTGTAATACTGCAGGCCGGCGATTTCCGGCGCCAGCTCAATCTCGAACTGCGTGTAACCATCGCTTTCTCCCGTGGTCGAAAGTTCTGCCTGCTGCTTCAACTCGAACTTGCCATCGGGCTGTTGTCGTCCGAACAGGCATTCCAGCCTGACATCCTGTGCCGACAGGCCATTCAGGTCGGCTCTCACCTGCAGCAGTATTTTTTCGTCATGATAGAGGTGCGCTGGCGGCTGCAGCATCAGCTGGACCACGACCCCCGGCCAGGCGTCACGTACACGGTGTTTCCAGTGAGCGAGCTCACGGGCCAGCTGCCCGCCGTTTGCCTCCAGCCTGCGTCGCTGCTGGCGCGCGGGCCAGTAGAGCTTGTGGACATAATCCATCAGCATTCGCTGGGCATTGAACCGCGGGATCGTGGATTTCATGGAAGCCTTGGACAGCTCGACCCACTCGGACGAGTAGCCCCCGCCATCGCGCCGGTAGTAGAGCGGCAGCATTTCATGTTCGATGATGTTGAGCAGATCGTTGGCCTCCTCCCAGTGGCGGTGCTCCTCGTTGAACTGGGAGTCCCGCGGCGTGATCGCCCAGCCGTTGTGGCCGTTGTAGCCCTCGCCCCACCAGCCATCCAGCACGCTGAGGTTGACCACACCATTGAGTCCCGCCTTCTGGCCGGAGGTACCACTGGCCTCGAGGGGGTATTCCGGGGTGTTGAGCCACACGTCGACGCCGGTAACCATATGCCGGGCCAGGGACATGTCATAGCCTTCCAGCAGGATGATCTTGCCGATGAAATCGGGGTGCAGCGAGTAGTCGTGGATCTGTTTGATCAGGTCCTGCCCCGGCTGGTCGTGGGGGTGCGCCTTGCCGGCAAAGATGACGATGGCCGGCCGCTCGGGATCGTTGAGCACCCGGGCCAGGCGCTCCGGCTCGGCAAAGAGCATGGCGGCGCGCTTGTAGGTTGCGAAACGCCGGGCGAAACCCATCACCAGCACGTCGCTGTCCGGGTCTGCGACGAAGCGCACCATACGCTCTATCATGGCGTCGCTCAGCCCATTGCGTTGCTGCTGATTGAGCACCAGTTCATGCACCCGGCGCAGCAACTGCTGCTTGAGGGCCTTGTGGATACTCCAGTAATGAAAGTCGGGGATTTCATCCAGCCGCTCCCAGTACTCCTCATTGAGCAACTCGTTGCGCCAGTCGTCGAAGCGCAGGTCGAACAGGCTGACCCAGTCCCGGGCCAGGAACGTCTGCAGGTGAACCCCGTTGGTGACGTGGGTGATGGGATTCTCCTCGTGGGGAATCTGCGGCCAGACACCGGCCTCCATCTCCGCGGCGACCTCGCCGTGAATGCGGCTCACGCCGTTGTGGAATCGCGAGCCGCGCAGTGCGAGGCTGGTCATGTTGAAACCGGGCCCATGGTTGGCGCCAAGGGCATAAATGCTGTCGATAGTGTGGCCCAGGGATTCGGCCACCGGGGCAAAATACTTCTCGATGAGGTGCTTGTCGAAGATATCGTGGCCAGCGGGCACCGGTGTGTGGGTGGTGAAGACCGTGCCCCCCGCCACCAGTTCCCTGGCGGTCTCGAAATCCATCCCCTCCTGCATGCGGAAGCGACAGCGCTCGAGCAACTGGAAGGCGGCGTGGCCTTCATTGATATGCCATACCGTGGGGCGCAGCCCCAGTGCCCGCAGGGCCCTCACTCCCCCGACGCCCAGTACCAGTTCCTGCTGCAGGCGCATTTCCCGGTCGCCGCCGTACAACTGGTGAGTGATGGCGCGATCCGCTTCGGAATTATCGGGAATGTTGGTGTCCAGCAGGTACAGCCGGATATGACCGGCCTGTGCGGTCCACACCCGCACCTTGAGAACGCGCCCGGGGAATTCGAGCTCCAGCGTAAGGTGCTGGCCCGACTCCGTCAGGGTCGGCCTGACGGGCAGGTCGTGCGGATGGGAGCGCGTGTGCGTGACCTGTTGGTGACCGTGACCGTCGATGATCTGGGTGAAGTAGCCCATGTCGTAAAGCAGACCGATCGCCACGAAGGGCAGGCCCACGTCGCTGGCAGCCTTGCAGTGGTCGCCCGCCAGGATGCCGAGTCCCCCCGAATAGATGGGGAAGCTCTCATGAAAGCCGAACTCCAGGCAGAAGTAGGCGATAAGGTCCTCCTGCGGATCGAACAGCTCCGCCAGTTCCGGCCGGCCGCGGTGTTCCCGGTAGGAGTCGTAGGCGGCGATGGCCCGCCGGTAGTCTTCCATGTAGGAGCGGTCCTGCACCGCTTCGTCCAGGCGGTGCTGGGAGACCCGGCGCAGGAACGCCTTCGGGTTATGACCACAGGCCTCCCACAGTTCCCTGTCCAGGCGGACAAACAGGGAACGCATGGAACGCTCCCAGCTGTACATCAGGTCGTCGGCCAGTTCGGGCAGGCGATCGAGCTGCTTCGGGATACGGGGCTGTACTTCAAGCGGAAATATTGAACCGGGCATTGCCTTTTCCTACCTCAATCTCAGTTGTCGGAACGATACAGTTCCAGATAGCGCCGGGCGCTTCGCTGCCAGGAAAAATCCTGCTGCATGGCCGTCAATTGCATCCGCTTCCAGGCAGCCCCGTCGTGCCACAGTGCGGTAGCTCGCTGCACCGTGGCGAGAAGCTCGGCCGCGTCGGGCTCACGAAACATAAAACCGGTAGCACTGCCCGCCGCCAGGTTGGCGGCATCGGCATCCACCACCGTGTCTGCCAGGCCTCCGACTTCCCGCACCAGCGGCAGTGTCCCATAGCGCAGGCTGTACAGCTGGTTGAGCCCGCAGGGTTCGAACAGCGATGGCATCAGGAATATATCCGCTGCCGCCTCGATCCGGTGAGCCAGGGTCTCATTATAGGCCAGCACGACCGCCATGGTGCCGGGATTTGAAACCGCCAGCGTGCCCAGGGCATGTTCGTACTCCGCCTCTCCCGTTCCCAGCAGAACCAGTTGCGCCGGGATGGCGAGGATCTCCTCCAGCACCGGCAACATCAGCTCCAGCCCTTTCTGTTCCGCCAGCCGTCCGATGAAGCCGATCAACGGCCGGTCCGCGACCTGCTCCAGCCCGATGGCCGCCTGGAGAGCGCTCTTGTTGAGTGCCTTCCTGTCGAGGGACTCCACGTCGTAGACGTATTCCAGGTGGGTGTCATTCCCCGGGTCCCACACATTGCTATCGATGCCGTTGAGGATGCCCGACAGGCGGTCACGGCGATGGCTCAGCAGACCTTCCAGGCCCATGCCGCCGGGGGCGCGGCAGATCTCATCGGCGTAGGTCGGGCTCACGGTCGTGATGTAGTCGGCAAAAACCAGCCCGCCCTTGATGAAGCTGCACTGACCGTAGAATTCCATGCTCCCGTCGTCCCACAGCTGCTGCGGTAAATGCAGCCGGTTGAACGTATCCCGGTCGAAGATGCCCATGTGGGCCAGGTTGTGAATGGTGAATACGGTGAGCGGCCGCCGCGCACTGAGATGGACAAGCGCGATGGCAGGGGCTGTATGCCAGTCGTTGCAGTGCAGCACATCCGGCCGCCAGCCGAGCGCAGTATCCTCGGTACTGATCAGCGCCGCCAGACGCGACAGCAGCATGAACCGATCCGCATTGTCGGGCCACGGGTCGCCGTGGGCGTCGTGATAGGGGTTGCCGTGACGGTCGGAGAAATTGGAGTGCTGCAGCAGCCAGGTCACCACGTCCGTGCCCGGCAGAACCGTTTGCAGGATTCGGATCCCGGTTCCCGCCAGCTCCAGTTCAGCCACGAGCTCCGCCTGGCTGACACTCTCCAGCACACTCTGGTAGGCGGGCAACAGCAGGCGCACCTCCACACCCTCTTCCGCCAGGGCTGCCGGCAGGCTGCCGGCGACATCCGCCAGCCCACCGGTCTTGACCAGCGGGAACGCCTCGCTGGCGACGAACAGCAGCTTCATCGGATCAGTTGCACCCGGCAGCGGGCTTCAGCACCAGCGCACCCAGCGGCGGTATCGTCAGGCTGATGGAGTGGGAGCGCCCCATCCAGGGCGTGTCCTCGCTCTCCACCGGCAGCCCGTTACCGACATCGCTGCCACCGTAATAGTGTGAGTCCGAATTGAATACCTCGTGATAGGTGCACGCGTCGGGAACCCCGATACGGTAGAAGCGGCGCACCACCGGGGTAAAATTGAGCACCACCAGGTGGTAGTCGCTGCCGTCACGGCGCACATAGCTCAAAACCGACTGGGTACTGTCATGACAATCGATCCACTCGAAGCCCTCTGGGGTGAACTCCTGGCGATGAAAGCTGGGCTCTGAGCGGTACAGCTGGTTCAGGTCGGACACCAGCTGCTGCAGACCGCGGTGGGGCGCCTGATCGAGCAGCCACCAGGAGAGCTGGCCCTGGTGGCGCCATTCGCCGGGCTCGCCGAACTCACTGCCCATGAACAACAGCTTGGTGCCGGGATAGGTGTACATGTAGGTGTAGAGCAGCCGCAGGTTGGCAAAGCGCTGCCACTCATCGCCGGGCATCTTGCCCAGCATGGACTTCTTGCCATGCACCACCTCATCGTGGGAGAAGGGCAGGAGGAAATTTTCCGTGAAGGCGTACATCAGGCCGAAGGTGAGCTGGTCGTGATGGAACTGCCGGTAGATCGGCTCATGTGACATGTAGCTCAGGGTGTCGTGCATCCATCCCATGTTCCACTTCATGGAAAAACCCAGCCCCCCGACCCAGGTCGGGCGGGTGACCTGGGGCCAGGCGGTGGATTCCTCGGCGATGGTCAGCGTTCCCGGGTGGCGACCATGGGTCAGCGCATTCAGCTCCCGCAGGAATTCGATGGCTTCCAGGTTCTCCCGGCCGCCATGGATATTCGGCTCCCACTCGCCCGCCTTGCGGGAATAATCCAGGTACAGCATGGAGGCCACGGCATCCACCCTGAGGCCGTCGAGATGAAACTCCTCCAGCCAGTAGTTGGCGCTGGCCAGCAGGAAGTTCTTCACCTCGTTCCGGCCGTAGTTGAAGATCAGGGTGCCCCAGTCGGTATGCTCGCCGCGCCGCGGGTCCTCGTGCTCATAGAGGGCCGTCCCGTCGAAACGCGCCAGTGCGTGGGCATCCCGCGGAAAATGGGCCGGCACCCAGTCCAGGATCACCCCGATGCCGCGCCGGTGCAGCAGGTCCACGAAATAGCGGAAATCGTCAGGGCTGCCGAAGCGCTGGCTGGGGGCAAAGTAACCGGTGCACTGGTATCCCCAGGAGTCATCCAGCGGGTGCTCCATGATAGGCAGCAGCTCCACATGGGTGAAGCCCAGCCCCAGTACGTAGTCTGCCAACAGCTCCGCCATGTCGCGAAAGTTCAGGAAGTTACCCTGTTCGTCCCGCCGCCAGGAACCGGGGTGAAATTCGTAAATGGACACCGGGGCGTGCTGCCAATCCCAGGCGGCGCGCTGTTCCAGCCACGCACTATCGCCCCACTCGAACGCGGAGTCACCACACACCAGGGCAGCGTTGGCCGGCCGCATTTCAAAGCGATTGCCGTAGGGATCAGCCTTCAACTGCAGTTTGCCGTTGGCGTCGAGCACCTCGAACTTGTAGGTCTCGCCGGCAACCAGGCCGGGGATGAACAGCTCCCATACGCCACTCTGTCCACGCACGCGCATCGGGTGTGCCAGTCCGTGCCAGCGGTTGAAATTGCCCACCACACTGACGCGCCCGGCATTCGGGGCCCAGGTGGCAAAACGCACGCCGGCCACGCCCTCATGTTCACAGGGATGGGCGCCCAGTACCCGGTAGATATGGTGGTGCCTGCCCTCCGCGAACAGGTGCAGGTCCAGATCGCCGATAATTGGCCCGAACCGGTAGGGATCCTCCGCTTCCCGCCAATCGCCCTCACCCTGCCGCCAGCGCAGGCGGTAGGACGGGCATACACTGCCCTCGAGCCGGGCGGTGAAGAAGTCGGTCTCCGGCAAGCGCTCCATCTCAACGGTGTCCTGCCCCACCACAAGCCGGGCCTCTGCCGTGCCCGGCAGCTGGGCACGCACCACCCAGCCGGACCCTTCGCGGTGGCTGCCCAGCACTTCGAAGGGATCGTGGTGGCGACCCTGCAGCACACGACGTACATCGTTACCCTTGGTGGGCGCGGTGGAGATCGGTTTCATCACTATTCGCTGATTTATGTCATACCAAAAGAGGAAAATTTCGGACAAACTGTCCACAATGTAGTTTGATAGTAATCAATTAACCCCTAGCTAACCAGAGACCAGGTCAACGAAACTGTAATGACGGAACAACAGGACTCGGCGCGTTACGTCAGCCTGCTGACCCGCAACACCCTGGCACTGGTGCTGGCCGGGGGGCGGGGGTCGCGGCTCAAGCAGCTCACCATGTGGCGGGCCAAGCCCGCGGTGCCCTTTGGCGGCAAGTTCCGGATTATCGATTTCCCTTTGTCGAACTGTGTCAATTCGGGGATCCGCAAGGTGGGCATACTGACCCAGTACAAGGCACACAGCCTGATCCGGCACGTGCAGCGGGGCTGGGGATTCATGCGCGGCGAACTGGGGGAGTTCGTGGAACTCCTGCCCGCCCAGCAGCGTCTGGAAACCTCCTGGTATGAGGGAACCGCGGACGCCATCTACCAGAATATCGATATCATCCGCATGCACAATCCCGAGTACGTCCTGATCCTGGCAGGCGACCATATCTACAAGATGGACTACGGCACCATGCTGGCCGCCCACGCGGATTCCGACGCCGACATCACCGTGGGGTGTATCGAGGTGCCGATCGAGGATGCCCCTGCCTTCGGCGTCATGGCGGTGGACGGGGAGAACCGCATCACCGAATTTGCCGAGAAGCCGGAAAACCCACAGCCCATGCCGGGCAACGACAAGCTGGCCCTGGCCTCCATGGGGATCTATGTATTCCGTACCGAGGTGCTGATCGACGAATTGCTGAGCGACGCCGAGACTGCCGGATCCAAGCATGATTTCGGCGGCGACATCATCCCTGACGTCATCCAGCGCCTGAAAGTCACCGCCTTCCCGTTCCGGCTCGCACCCAGCGGCCGGCCCGCCTACTGGCGGGATGTAGGCACGGTGGACGCCTTCTGGCAGGCCAATCTGGAGCTGGCCGGCATCACCCCGGAACTGAACCTCTACGACAGAGGCTGGCCTATCTGGACCTACCAGGACCAGGTACCGCCCGCCAAATTCGTCTTTGACGACGAGGGACGGCGGGGCATGGCGGTGGACTCCATGGTGGCCGGCGGTTGCATCGTCTCCGGTTCCCAGGTCAGGCACTCGGTGCTGTTCAGCAACGTGGACGTGCACTCCTACTGCGAGATCGAAGACTCGGTGATTTTCCCGGACGTGGAGATTGGCCGGCACAGCGTGATCCGCAAGGCGATCATCGACAAGGGCTGCGTGATCCCCCCGGAAACCCGGATCGGGGTCGACCCGGCTGAAGATGCCCGGCGGTTTCACCTGTCCGAAGGCGGTGTGGTACTGGTGACACCGGAGATGATGGGCCAGAGGCTGCACTATGCCCGTTGAGAGACCCATGAGCGTGGTGCTGTGCTGGCACATGCACCAGCCGGAGTATCGTGACCTGCGCAGCGGCAAGATCCACCTGCCATGGACCTACCTGCACGGCATCAAGGACTACGTGGACATGGCTGCCCATCTCGAAGCCGTGCCGGGCGCAAGAGCCGTGGTCAACTTCGCGCCCATCCTCCTGGAACAGATAGAGGATTATGTCGAGCAGATCAGCGGCTACCTGAACGGTCACGGCGCCATCCGCGATCCGCTGCTGGGAGAGCTGTCAGAGCCGGCGCTGCCGGGGGACCCACAGGAGCGGCTGAAACTGATGCGGGCCTGCCTGCGGGCGAACCGCGAGCGCATCATCGAGCGCTTTAAACCCTACCACCACCTCGCCACGATGGCCGAGTGGTATGAAGAGCATCCGGAAACGGTGATCTACGCCTCCAACCAGTTCCTGGCGGACCTGCTGGTCTGGTACCACCTGGGGTGGATGGCGGAATCGGCGCGCCGCCAGGATCCACGCATTCGCAAACTGCAGGACAAGGCCGCCAATTACACGGTACACGACCGGCGGGAACTGCTACAGATCATCCTCGAGCTGATGGATTCGATCATTCCCCGCTACCGCGCCCTTGCGGAGGAGGGCAAGGTGGAGCTCTGCATGAGCCCCTATGCCCACCCGATCATACCGTTGCTGCTCGACATGGAATCGGCCAGGGAGGCCATGCCCGATGTCAGCCTGCCGGTATCCACACACTACCCCGGCGGCGACGAACGCTGCCGCTGGCAGCTGCAGCGGGGTCGGGAGGTCTTCGAGCAGGCCTTCGGATTCAACCCCGTCGGACTCTGGCCCTCCGAGGGTGGCGTCAGCCAGGAGGCACTGCAGCTTTTCTCGGACAGCGGCTTCGAATGGGTAGCCAGTGGCGGCAACGTGCTGGCCAACAGCCACGACGCAGAGAGCAAGGCCTGCAGTCACCGCGTCTACCGCTTCGGCGAGGCCACCGTAAACTGCATGTTCCGGGATGACGGATTATCGGACCTGATCGGTTTCACCTACTCGGACTGGCACGCCGAGGACGCGGTCGGCAACCTGATCGGGCATATGGAAAACATTGCCGATGTCTGCCCGGACCGTGACGACTGCCTCATTACCATCATCCTCGATGGTGAAAATGCGTGGGAGTACTACCCCCGCAATGGCCACTATTTCCTCAATCAGCTGTACGAGGCCCTGGCGGCACATCCCGGACTGACGCTGACCACTTTCAGCAATTTCCTGGCAAACCACCCTGCGCAGCCAGCCCATGAGGAAACACTGGTTGCCGGCAGCTGGGTCTACGGGACCTTTTCCACCTGGATTGGAGACCCCGGGAAGAACCGGGCCTGGGAGCTCCTGGTCGAGGCCAAGCAGGTGTTCGACCGGCAGGTCGCCGCAGGCAGCCTCACCGCGGAGGAGCTGGCGGCCGCAGAGCAGCAGCTGGCGATCTGCGAGGGCTCGGACTGGTTCTGGTGGTTCGGAGATTACAATCCGTCGGCGACGGTAAGCCAGTTCGACCAGCTCTACCGCATGCACCTGGCCAATCTCTACCAACTGATGAATGTGGAAGCTCCGCCACACCTGGCTGATGTCATTTCCCACGGCGGCGGCGACCCTGCGAAAGGCGGGGTCATGCGTCACGGCGTCGAGCAACACGGATGAGCCATATGCTCGACCGGCGCAGGGCGGGCGTCCTGCTGCACCCCAGCAGTCTGCCGGGACCGGGCTATTGCGGTACCTTCGGAGCCTCGGCGCGCCGCTTCGTCGACCTGATCGCCGAAGCCGGGCTCAGCATCTGGCAGGTGCTGCCACTGGGGCCCACGCATGATGACCGCTGCCCGTACCAGTCCTTTTCGGTGCACGCCGGCAACCCGGATCTCATCGACCTGCAGTGGCTGGTGGAGCGCGGCTGGCTGACAGCTCCTCAGGCCGAGGCCGGGCGGTCGTCTCCCGAGGCCAAACGCAGGGCCCTGGACCAGGCAACCCGGGCGTTCTTTCGCGAGGCGGAAGTCGCCACGGAACATTCCATGGTGGGGGCCTACGGCGAATTCCTCAGCGCCTCCACCTTCTGGCTGGAGGACTACGTGCGCTTCCAGGCCTTCCGGGACGCTTTCGACCGGCGCCCCTGGGCGACCTGGCCCGAGAGTCTGCGGAAATGCGAACCCCGGGCCTGCGACCGGATGGCGCGGGAGGTGTCCGAAACCCTGACCAACCTGCGCTTTCGCCAGTTCGTGTTCAATTGCCAGTGGCATGAACTGCGCGAGTATGCCAAAGAGCGCGACATCACCCTGTTCGGGGACATCCCGATCTACGTTCACATGGAAAGCGCCGATGTCTGGGCTCACCAGGACCTGTTCAACCTGGATGAGACAGGCGCACCGATCTCGGTTACCGGCGTGCCACCGGACTATTTCAGCAGTGAGGGCCAGCTGTGGGGCAACCCCCAGTATGACTGGGAAAAGATGCAGCGGACGGGCTTCGAGTGGTGGCTGCAACGCTTCGATTCGGCGGCCCGCGAATTCGACATCGCCCGCATCGATCACTTCCGGGCCCTGGAAGCCTACTGGGACATTCCCGCCCACGCGGTCTCAGCCAGGGAGGGCCACTGGGTGAAAGCGCCGGGCCACCAATTGCTGCAGGCGGTCCGGGACCAGTATCCCCAATTGTGCCTGGTGGCCGAGAACCTCGGTACCATCGGGCCGGAAGTGGAAGCCCTGCGCGCAGAATTTTCCCTGCCCGGGATGGTCATCCTGCAGTTCGCCTTCGACGGCAACCCGGAGAACCCCTATCTCAGTCACCGGCACCAGATCGGCGATATCGTTTATACGGGCACCCATGACAACAACACCACCCTGGGCTGGTTCGAGAGTCTCGATGAGGAACTGCAGGGCCAGGTCTACCGCTATTACAACAATCCCCCGGAAGGTATGCCGTGGATGCTGATCTGCCAGGCCATGGCGTCTCCCTGCCTGACCGCTGTCGTCCCCTGGCAGGATTTTCTCGAACTGGGCGCTGCCGATCGCATGAACACGCCCGGCACTACCGAGGGCAACTGGCTGTGGCGCTTTGACTGGGAGCAGGTTCCGGCCGGGCTGGGGGCGCGCATCCGGGAAAAGCTCGCCTACTACGATCGCCTGGCTCCCTGACCGGGGGTGCGCCGGTCCGACGCTTCGCACCTGGGTAGGCTGTTTCGCTTTATTGCGCCCGGCAGTCACCAACCCGTTTCCCCCCATTCGCTCAAAAGTTCATTCGCTTACGGGGAAAAACGGGTTCGTGACTGCCTGCTGCTTTTAATGCACCCCCAGGCCATGCGCTAATTTTTGGCTTGTTAAAAAGGTATACAGATGTATACTTTTCTGATCAACGGGTCCGGCCGGGGCCTGCAGGAGGAAAATGCCATGGCGGATGCCGCTGAAAACCTGCCTCCCATCCAGGAGTTGTTCAACCCCCATTCCCGGGAATACATGCTGGACCCGGTGCCCCAGTGCCTGGCCCTGGCCCGGCGCGGCCCGCTGGTGTGGTACGAACCCTGGCAGGCCTGGATCATGACGCGCATGGACGACATCATGGCCTGCTGGAAGGAGGAACCCCTCTCCTCGGACTTTTACGACTGGGAGTTTGCGCCCCAACGTCCCCCGGAGGACCAGTGGAGCAACTTCGAACGGGCCATGATCGGGCACAGTCTGCTGGCTGACGCCGACCACCACCGGCTGGTGCGCCGGGTCACGGCGCCGGCCTTCTCCCGCAACGTGGTGGATAACATCCAGCGCAAGATCGAGCCGGAGGTGAAGAAGCTGTTCGATGAGCTGGGACAACCCGAGACCTTCGACTACATCGCGGAAGTTGCCAACCACATTCCCTTTATCTCCATCACGCGGATGGTGGGCATCCCGGAAAAGTACTGGCCGGATATCAAGCAGGTCATTCTCACCTTTACCGAGACCTGGAATCCCACCATCTCCGATGAGCAGCGCGAAAGCGCGCGACAGGACAGCAACCGGGCCATTGACATCATCCGGCAGGTGATTGCCGAGCGGCGCGAAGCGCCGGAGCAGGACGACTTCCTGAGCACCCTGCTGAAGATCGAGGCACAGCACGAGGGATTCGAGGAGGGCGACATCATTACCCTGATCCTCGCCCTGATCGGCGCCGGGGCGGACACCACCCTGGTCGCCCAGCAGTGGTCTGTCTATTGCCTGCTGAAGCACAAGGACCAGGTGGCCCGGGCGCTGGCGTCGCCGGAGGCCTTTTCCAATGCGTTCAGCGAGATCAACCGCTGGGGCGTCTCCTCGAAAATGGGATTTGCACGCTACGCGCCCCGGGACATGGCGTTCATGGGCGAGCACCTGCGCAAGGGCGTGATGGTCCTCATGATGCCCCACCTGAAGGATTGGGATCCGGACTACTATGACGAGCCGGAGCGATTCGACGTGGAGCGGGTCTTCGATCCCGATGTGATGTTCGGGTACGGCCCGCGCTACTGCATCGGCGCCGCCCTCGCCAAGCGGCAACTCTACCTCACCCTCACCGAGCTGTTCCGGCGCTTCCCCGACGTGGAACTGGCGGAGGAGCCGGTGCGCGATCCGGACGACCACAACGCCATCGTGTTCAAGCGGTTGCTCCTCAGCACCAACTGCTGATCGGACGGCTGGCGCGAATTGCCACCCCGATGGTCGCGCTAGGCCAATGCCTGTCAGCGCCTGTAGTGGAATAATGCTCCGGTTGAAAATTCCGGGAGCATGACATGCGTTTGAGAACCTTTCTGGTTGGCCTGTTGCTGGTGGCACCCGCCAGCCACGCCGCCACGCTGGTGGTAAAGAATCCCCGGGGCGAGCCCCTGGGCCAGGTCATGGTGACCCGCACGCCCGTGTCTCAACCCGAGGCGGACCTCAGTGACGACGGCTACGCGCCACACGGTGTCACCAATACCACGGCCACGGTCGTGACACGCTTCACCGACGCCCGTGGCGAGGTCGCTTTCGACGAGCCGGGAAAGCCGGTGCGCTACCGCGCCCGGGCGCAGGGCTACGTGGATGCCTATTTCCCCGCCATCGAGGGTGAGCTGGTCCTGCAGCCGATGACCCCGGAGCAGCATATCGCCAGCTTCCCCTCCAATGTGTGGCTGTCACAGCTGGATTTTGGCGGTGACGAGGCGCTCAAGAAAAGCTTCCAGCTGAACTGTGCCTTCTGCCACCAGCAGGCCTCGCCCTTCATGCGCAACGAGCGCACGGAAGAACAGTGGCTCAGCGTCATCGAACGGATGAACACCTATGGGGCCCGGCTGCCGGGCGACGACCACCAGCAGGTGGCGCGACTGCTGCAAGAGGAATACCGCGAGCTGCGGGAAAGCCCGGAGCGTGTGCCCCAGCCGCGGCCCTGGGAAAACCACCTGTCCGACATCGAGATGACCGAGTGGCCGATCGGCGACGGCTTCTCCCAGATGCACGACTTCCTGCTCCATCCCAACGGCTATATCTATGTCGGTGACAACCTGTTCGACCGCATCTACGAACTGGACCCCGTTACCGGTGAGTATACGGTTTACAAGGTGCCCCACCCCGAGGGCACGCCCCTGGGGGGCATCCTGGGCAACCGTTTCCAGGTGTTCCCCAAGATGCACAACTACATGGGTGTTCACTCATTCGCCTACTCGAAAAAGGATGGCAACATCTTCATCACGCCCTCCATGCAGCAGTCGCTGCTGGAGTTCGACGTCAAGACCAAGCAGTTCATCATTCACGACATGCCGGAGGGCTACTATCCACACACCATCCGCACGGATGAGCAGGATCGGGTATGGTTCACCAACGCCCTCTCCTCCCAGGTCGCCATGTTCGACCGCACAACGGGAACCTTCAAGATGTACGACCTGCCGGCCCGGGGTTTCATGGAGTGGCTGATCTTCAAGTCCCTGCCGATCATGTTCAGCTTCGACCCGGAGAACCGGCCCATGCCTTCACCGGACCGGGAATCCACCGGCCTGCCCATGCCCTACGGCATCGACGTGGCACCCGACGGAATCGTCTGGGCAGCCCGGCTTTACGCCAACGACCTGGCCCGGATCGACCCCGAAACCGACGAGATCACAATGATAGACTTCCCCTACCAGGGGCCGCGGCGCCTGCGGGTGGATGCTGACGGCAACGTATGGATCGTCGCCTTCCAGGACTCCCTGCTGGTGAAGTACGACCCGAGGACGGAGGTGTTCTCCCACTATGAGCTGCCCGTGGTGAACGAACTGCCCTACGCCCTGAACGTGGATCGCCAGCGCGGCACCGTATGGGTGAACGGCAACCAGTCCGACACCATCCTGGCCTTCGATATCGCCAGCGAGAGCTGGAAGGTCTATCCCATGCCGCGCCAGCGCTTCTTCACCCGCGATATCGAGATCGCGGAGGAAGACGGGGCCATCTATACCACCAACTCCCACTTTCCCACCTGGCAGTCGGAGGGTGGCGTACCCACCCTGCTGCGCATCACCCCCCTGCCAGAGAGTGCCGGAGAGGTCGCCCATGCGCCCTGAGTTCTGGCCAAAGGCACTGGCACTGCTGGCCCTGCTTGCCGCCGGTTCTGCCCTTGCCGGGGAGCGGGACTGGCTCTACTACGGTGGCGACCAGGGAGGCCGTCACTATTCCGCCCTGGCGCAGATCAACCGCGACAACGTGGCCGATCTGGAGGTTGCCTGGATCTCCCGCAGCGGCGACATGGCGACATACGGCGAGGAGATGAAGAAGACCTCGACCCAGAGCACGCCGATCCTGCTGCCGGACGCAGCGGGGGAGTCGCTGGTCTATTGCACGCCCTTCAACCGCGTCATTGCCCTGGACCCGGGCACCGGCGAGCAGCGCTGGGAGTTCGATCCCCGGATCGATCGCCGCGGGGACCGGCCCTTCCGGTGCCGGGGAGTCAGCTACCGGGAGGAGCCGCGCCTGTCCGAAGACGCCCGCTGCCGGCACCGCCTGTTCCTGGCCACCCACGACCGCAGACTCTGGGCCATCGATGCCAGGGACGGCTCCGCCTGCCCGGGTTTCGGCGAGGGCGGCGTCGTCGCACTGCACGGGGCGGAGGGCTACGAACCGGGAGACGTCAGCAACTCCTCGGCACCCATCGTCGCCAACGGGGTGGTCGTGGTCGGTTCCACCGTGGTCGATTTCGCGCGCGCTACCACCCCGCGGGGCACCGTGCAGGCTTTCGATTCACTGACCGGTACGCTACTGTGGCAGTTCGATCCCCTGCTGGGCCACGAGCACAGCGGTTCCGCCAACGTCTGGGCACCCATGTCCGTGGATGCCGCCAACGGCCTGCTGTTCCTGCCCACCAGCGCCGCCTCACCCGATTACTACGGCGTCGAGCGCGCCGGAGATGGTCTCTACGCCAACAGCGTCGTGGCCCTGGACCTGGCCACCGGCGAAGTGCGCTGGCACTTCCAGCATGTGCGCCACGACCTGTGGGACTACGACACCCCCGCCCAGCCCATCCTGTTCGAGTGGAACAAGAACGGCCAACGCATACCCGCCCTGGCGCAGCTGACCAAGCAGGGCTTCGTCTTCGTGTTCAACCGCCTCACGGGCGAGTCCCTGTGGGAAATCACCGAACAGCCGGTGCCGCCCTCGGCGATCCCCGGGGAACAGGCCGCCACGCACCAGCCCAAGCCCATCGCGCCCCCGCAGCTGCTGGACCCGTTCCTGATGCCCGCGGACGCCTGGGGACTGACCCCCTTCGACCGCGGTCACTGCGCCGACCAGCTGGCGGCGCTCAACAACCTGGGCCTGTTCACCCCCACCAGCGAGCAGCTGACCCTGATGTACCCCGGCAGTCTGGGCGGCCCCAACTGGGGCGGCGGTGCCCTGCTCGGGGATAGCGGAATCCTGCTGGTCAACGTCAACAACGTCGCGTTCACCGGACGCCTGATTCCCACACCCGAAGAGATCGACCCGGGCTCACTCAAAAGCGATCACCCCGCCCACGGTCACCGCATGCAGGTCACCATGCAGGGTACGCCCTACACCATCGAGATCGGCAGCCTGCAATCCTTTCTGGGCATCCCCTGTAACCCGCCGCCCTGGGGCAAGCTGGTGGCGGTGGACCTGCAGGGCGGGACCATCCTGTGGGAGACGCCGCTCGGCTCTGTGCACGAAATGGGGCCCGTAACGGCTCCCTTTCACATCGAATGGGGCACCCCTAACCTGGGCGGTGGCATCGGCACGGCGGGCGGCCTCTTCTTCATCGGCGCTACCATGGACCGCCAGATTCGCGCCTTCAACGTGGCAGACGGGGAGACGCTCTGGCAGTACACCCTGCCAGTGGATGCCAGCGCCACACCGATGACCTACGAGTACCGCGGCCGCCAGTACGTGGTGATCAATGCCGGCGGACACCACATGTTCCAGCGGGGCTACGGCGACTACCTGTACGCATTCGCCCTGCCGGAATGACGACACCGGAAACCCTGTCATGAAAAAACTGTTCGCCATCGCCGCCCTCCTCCTCACTGCCCTGCTGATAGCCGGCGGCGTGAGCCTGCTGCTGATGGAATCGCCCGCAAAAAACCTCGAATCCTTCGCCATGCGGCACGCCGACAAGCTGCCGCTGGAATACCTCGGTGAAAAGCTGTTTGAAAAGCATTGCGCCAGCTGCCACGACAACCCGGCCATGCACGCGCCCTCGCGGGAGGCTCTCTCCGGTTTCTCCAAGGAGACCGTGATGGTTGCCCTTGAGTTCGGCAAGATGCAGCCCATGGCAGCCCACCTGAGCAAACAGGAGCGGGGCCTGATTGCCGTCTACCTGGCCGGTTCCGCTCCCCCGGAAACGTGGATCGAGGAACACGGGTGCGCCGACGGACCGACGGCGGACACCACGGAGTACGCGGCCAACTGGGGTCTGGGGAACCACAACCGGCGCTTCGTCCCCGCGGACAAGTCGGGCATCGATCGCAACAACGTGAACACGC
This sequence comes from Halieaceae bacterium, assembly GCA_024640505.1. Lineage (GTDB taxonomy): Bacteria > Pseudomonadota > Gammaproteobacteria > Pseudomonadales > Halieaceae > JARRPM01. The sequence goes on along the minus strand of JAHEEV010000001.1, from coordinate 45,669 downwards.
TGGAACTGGCCTGGAGCCTGGCATTCCCCAAGGTGACGGACATGCGTTCCCAGCCGGCCATCATCGGGGACACCCTCTATTTCGGTGACAAGACCGGCAAGCTCTATGCCATCGACCGGCACAGCGGCTGCATCCGCAACCACACCGAGGTGCTCAGCGGCATTCGCTCGGCCATCACGGTGGCCACGCTGGACAGCGGCCGGCAACTGCTGGTGTTCGCCGACTCCATGGCCTCGATCTACGCCATGGATGCCTCCACCCTGGAAAAGGTGTGGCAGCAGGACGCCCGGCTGTTCGACACCTCGGTCATTACCGGGTCGATCAGTTATCACCAGGACACACTATTTGTCCCGGTCTCTTCCTACGAGGCCGCGGCGGCTGGCAGTTCGTCCCATGTCTGCTGCCACGCGCACGGCGGTGTCATGGCCCTGCAGGCCGCCAGCGGCGACAAGCTGTGGACCTGGCACGCCACGCCCGAGGCCACGCTGCAGCAAACCGGCACGGACGGCCGGGAGATGTACGGCCCCTCCGGTGCCTCGGTGTGGAGCACGCCCACCATCGACACCCGGCGCAACCGCATCTACATAGGCACCGGCCAGAACCTGTCACACCCGGCCACGGAGACCTCCGATGCGGTGATCGCCCTGGACATGGACAGCGGCGAACTCGTCTGGCGCTTCCAGGCGACGGCGCAGGACGCCTGGAACGCCGCCTGCCTCAACGATGGACCCAACTGCCCGCGCAACGCCGGCGGTGACTTCGATATCGGCGCCTCCATCATCCTCGCCGAACTGCCCGATGGCCGGGAGCTGCTGTTGGCCGGACAGAAGTCCGGCGACGTCTGGGCCCTGGACCCCGATCCCGCTGGCCGGGACGGCGAAGTGGTGTGGACGACCCGGGTCAGCCACGCGGCCATCGGTCCCGACCTGGCCCGGACCACCACCAACGGCGGCGTGCACTGGGGGATGTCCCTGTCCGGCGATCGCCTGTTCGTAGCGGCGGCGGATCCCGAGCGGGACAGGCCGGATTACGTGCCCAAGCCCGGCCTCCACGCCCTCAACCTGGCGGATGGCCGGGTGCTGTGGGGATATGACGCGCAACGGGGTTGCGAGCTGGATGAAGCGAACCGCCTCGGCATCGGCCTGGAGAATATGCGCTCCGGCCAGAAGCAGGATCTGGCGGGGCAATACCGCTGCTCCTTCTACTACGGCCTCTCGGCGGCGACGACAGCGACGCCGGACCTGGTCTTCAGCGGCGGCCTCGACGGCAGGCTGCGCGCCTTCGACGCGGCCTCGGGCAGGGTCCTGTGGGAAACCAATACCGCGGTGCCGATCGAAGCCGGCAATGGCATCAGCGGCCACGGCGGCGCTATCGACGTGGACGGGCAGACGATCGCCGACGGCTGGCTCTACGTCCAGTCGGGCTACTCCATGTTCGGCCAGCTGCCGGGTAACGTCCTGCTCGCCTACCGGGTCAGGCCGTAGGGCGCGTGCTCATACGCCTTCGCGGAACTGCCCCGGGGTGATCCCCTCCCACTTCCTGAAGGCGCGGAAAAACGTGCTGGGCTCGGAAAATCCCAGCTGCAGGGCCACGTCGGCCAGGGGCACCCGTGTACTCCTGAGCAGCTCCCGGGCCAGGTAGTGGCGGGTATTGTCCAGTATCGCCTGGTAGCTGGTGCCCTCCCCCTTGAGGCGGCGCTGCATGGTGCGTTCACTCATGCCCAGCTGCGCGGCGATCAGGGACTTGTCCGGCAGCCTGTCGCCCAGCTGCGTCGCCAGCAGACTGGCGACGCGACCGGCTAATCCGGAGCGTTGCGACTGGTTCTCCAAGAGGCGATTGGCCCGCTCACTGAGCAGCAGCAAAAGCTCCTCGCTGGCATTCGGTATGGCCAGGGTCGTGACGCTGTCGTCAAACAGCAGGCGATTGACAGGCCGACCAAATTTGACGGGGCAGGCGAAATACTCTTCATAGGCCGCCGTCTCCGGGGGCGCAGCGTGAACGAACTCCACGCGCAGGGGCTGGAACGCCTCACCCACCAGCCAGCGCCCGAAACTGACGGCGGCGGCCAGGAGGCCCACGACCCGCTGGGCGGATACCGGGTGACTGGCGTTGATCGGGGTATAACACAGTGCCGTGAACCCGCCCTCGCGCTGCTGTGAGAACTCACCGCCCTGCCCGGCCAGGAACTGGTAGTGAACGATGGCATCGAAGCACTCCCCGATAGTCCGGTAGTTCATGGCCATGTACCCCAGCAGGCCAAAGTTGGTGGGCTGGATGCAGCGCGCGAAATGCAGCCCGAAATCAGCGCTACCTGTGCGCTCTATAGCCAGTCCCCACAACGCCTGCTGCCGCTCGAAGGGGACCCGGTTTTCGGGCTTCTCCAGCAGTCGCGGATCGATTCCAGCCTGGGAGAGAAGACTCTCGACATCCGCAACGCCGAGGCCGCGCAGCGCTTCCATGACCGCCTGGGTCAATCCGACGCTGACTTCCAGCTGACTCTCGATGGACACTTTCCCGCCCTCATTCATGGCACTTCAACATTGAGTCACACCTGTAAGCGCTCCCCGCTACCCTGTCTATACTGGAATCATATCAGCAAGGCCACCGGGAAGGGCCCGCATCCGCCATGAAAAGCTTCAGTGATATCTACGGCCAGGCCTGTGAACGCAAGGGCGGCGAAGCCGCACTGCAACGACTGATGCCGAAGGTGCGCAGCACCAGGGCACTGGCGGGCACCGGCGATGATCGCTTTCTGGCGCAGATGACCCGCTGTGTGTTTCAGGCGGGATTCGTCTGGCGTGTGGTGGATAACAAATGGGAGGGCTTCGAGACGGTGTTCTTCGGATTCCCGCCGGACCGGATCGTATTGCTGAGCCCGGAGCAGATCGATCGTATCGCCAGTGACACCAGGATCATTCGCAACCGCCAGAAGGTGGTCGCGGTGCAGCAGAATGCCCGCTACATTCTGGAGGTGGCGCAGCAGCATGGCAGCTTCGGGAAGTTCGTGGCGAACTGGCCCTCCAGCGACCTGGTCGGCCTGTTCGCCCATATGAAAAAGCACGGCAGCCGGCTGGGAGGCATGACCGGCCAGCGCGTCCTGCGCGAGATGGGCAGGGATACCTTCATCATGACCGGGGACGTGACCCGCTGCCTGCAGCGCGCCGGTGCCGACATCTCGGACAATCCTGGCACCAAGCGGGAACTGGGCATTATCCAGGGTGTGTTCAACCAGTGGCATGAAGCATCGGGCCTGCCCTACAGCCACCTCAGCCGTATCTGCGCCTGCTCAATCTGAGAACCGCTTGGCAATACGGCCCTAACAAATTCGACGGGTATTTGCGATACTGGAAAGCCAGAGGGTCGCCCGCACCAGAAGAACGACCAGAACAAGTTTATCCATTGCGAGAAAATCATCATGTCGCTATCCAAAAGAATCTGGCTGGCAAGCAGCGTGCTGTTGGCACTCCTCTTCGCGGGCTGCGTGATTGTCACCGGCCTGTCAGCCCGCTCCTACATGGCCGACCAGCTGCGCATTCACAACGCCGAGGCAGCGGCACTGTTCGCCCTGACCCTGGCGGCCTCCGCCCGGGACGAAAACCAGCTGGAAACGACCATCGCCACGCAATTTGATACCGGCTTCTACGAAATGATCCGCTTTGACGGAGCCGACGGCGCACCGGATATCCTGCTTGAGGACCGGTCGACGGCATCCGGCGCTGCCGCCCTCCTCGGGGGACTGTTCCCCATCGAGGCGGAAGCCGGCGTCGCGCCGGTCATCGCGGAGCAGCGCCAGCTGGGCACGCTGACCCTGCGCCACCATACGCGTCATGCCTATGACGGACTCCAGGGTATCTTCCGTAACCTCGCCCTGCTGTTCCTCGGTGCCCTGCTGCTTGCCGGCCTGCTCTACAACCGCCTCCTGGCCAGCTCCCTGCGACCGCTGGGTGACTTCGCGGATCAGGTTAAAGGGTTTGCCGCAGGGCGATTCGAAGCCAGTCCCGAGCCGGCGACCCCTGAGCTGCAACCCCTGGCCCGTTCCCTGAACGCGCTGCCGGAGAAGTTTCAGGAGATGCTGCGACAGGAATCGCGGCGCGCGGACAAATTACAGCGCGAGTCCCGGGTCGACAAGATTACGGGGCTGCTGAACCGCGAGCCCTTCCTGCAGGGGGTTGCCGCAGCGATAGAAAGCCGGAGTGACAAAAACGCGACCAGCCTGAGCCTCGTCAGGCTGCGCGGCCTGGCCCAGCTCAACCAGGTGTACGGCCGCAATGCCATCGATGCGATGCTCAAGGAAGCGGGCGCAGAACTGAATCGCCTGGTCAGGCAACATAGTGGCTGGTCTGCCTCCCGGCTCAACGGTTCTGACTTCGCCCTGCTCGCTCCGGGTGAGTTCGACGAGGAGGAGACCGCAAAAAATGCACAGGCAATCCTCCGCGAGGCCCTGCAAAGCCACGGCCTCCCCGGGGACGTCGCACTGCCCGGTGCCTTCACCCGGATCATCCGGGGGGATACGGTAAGCGAATTGCTCAATCGCCTGGACGGCGCCCTGCTCGCCGTCGACCGGGAGGGAGAATCCGCCATCAGCATCTCCCACAAGGGCGACATCCAGATGAAACCCATCCGCGAGCAGCTGGACCAGTGGCGCCGGATAATCCTCCAGGCGCAGCGGGAACACCGCTTTTCCCTGGTGCGCACGCCCGTGGTCGGGCGCGAGGGCGAACTGCTCCACTACGAGTGCACCGTCAGCCTCGCGTGGGAAGACGAGGTCCTTGCAGCGGACGTTTTCATGCCCTGGGTCAAGCGACTGGAGCTCTCCGGTGACATAGACCAGCAGCTCATCGACCTCGCCCTGCAGCACATCGTGCAGACCGACGAGCCGCTCTGCGTCAGCCTGTCAATAACTTCCATCGTCGAGTCGGGTTTCCTCTCCTGGCTGAATGAGCGGCTGTCGACCTATTCTGCTGCCGCCCCCCGCCTGTCCATCGAGTTGCCGGAGAATATAGCCCTGCGCCACCTCGCCAATTTCGAGCGCTTGTGCTCGCGGGCCAAGGACCACGACTGCAGCGTGGGGATCGAACACCTGGGTCACCAGCTGGCGGGGCTGGGCAAGCTACAGGATGTCGACCTCGACTACGTCAAGGTGGACGCCGCATTCATACGTGATATCGACAGCAATGTGCCCAACCAGGCCCTGTTGCGAACCCTGTGCGAAATGGGTCATGCCGCAGGCCTCCAGGTGATTGGCGACGGTGTCGGCAGCGAAGCGGAGTGGAACACACTCCGGGAACTGGGCGCCGATGGGGCCACGGGTCCCGCCATCAAACTGCCCGGCGGCTGAGGGGAAGAGCCGCCGAATATTGATCCAGATCAAGCAATTTTCGTATCCCGCAGCCGTTTAGCCGATTTGGGGTATGTGGGGCGCGCGGGCAACCCCGATAGTGGACAGCGTACTGACGACCCACTGCGAGGAATTGCCCATGAACGCGCCCCAACTGACCCAGGCCGACCAGCTCTACAAGGCCGCCCGCAACCTGGTTCCCGCCCTTCGCGAACGCACCGAAGAGACCGCCGCCCTCGGTCAACTCCCTGAAGCCACGGTACAGGCCATGCAGGAGGCGGGGTTCTTCCGCATCATGCAACCGGCCCGTTACGGCGGCTTCGAACTGGACCCGGAAGTTTTCTTCAAGGTTCAGATGATCCTGGCAGAGGGGTGCATGTCCACCGCCTGGGTACTGGGTGTGGTGGCCATCCACAACTGGCAGCTCGCCCTGTTCGACGACCGGGCCCAGCAGGACGTCTGGGGCGAGGACGATGCCACCCTGATCTCGTCCTCCTATATGCCCGTGGGCAAGGTGGAGCACGTCGAGGGGGGCTACAGGCTGTCCGGCCACTGGGGCTTTTCCTCCGGGTCGAAGCACTGCGACTGGGCCTTCCTGGGCGCCATGGTACCCCCGAAGAACGCGGGTGAGGCACCGGATTACCGCACCTTCCTGGTACCCCGCTGCGACTACGAGATCGTGGACAACTGGAACGTCAGCGGGCTGGAGGGCACCGGCAGCCACGACATCACGGTCAGGGACGCTTTTGTACCCGAATACCGCACGCACCGCTCCATCCACGGTTTCGAGTGCAACAGCCCCGGCAATGCGGTAAACGATCACTATATCTTCCGCCTGCCCTTCGGCCAGATCTTCGTGCGCGCCGTCTCCTCCTCCAGCATCGGCTGCCTGCAGGGCGTGATCGACAGCTACGTGGCGGTAAACAGGGAGCGGGTGGGCCTCAACGATGGCAACAAGATTGCCAGTGACCCCGACGCTCAGATGGCCCTGGCGGAGTGCATTGCCGCCGTGGACGAGTGCCGGACCATCATGTTCCGCAATTTCGACCGGATGGTGGATGTGGCCAAACAGGGCGGGGAGTTGCCGCTGGATGAGCGCATCAAGATGCGCTTCGACGCGGCGCTGGTATCGCGCAAATGTACCGACGCCATCAACCTGATGTTCAATGCCTGCGGCGCCCAGGGGATCTTCCGGGATCACCCCCTCAACCGCGCCTGGCTCGATATCAATGCCGGCCGCCAGCACGTGGCGAACAATCCCTTCAAGTTCGGCCGCAACGTGGGCGGCACCATGATGGGACTGGAGAACGGTGACTTCTTCCTGTAGGCAGAACGCAACGCGGGGGTGGTTTCACCCATTGAACCGCCCCCTTTGATCTGAATCAATATAAGCGGATCCCCCGCCCGGAAGGCCATGGAAGGCGGTCTGCGGGCAGCGGATAATTGAAAATACTGAATTCGCATTCCACCGGAGTACCAGAGTCATGACAGTCATCGAGAAAAATACCGGACAGAAGCGCCAGCCCTACGTGATCAAGGCAGAACCGCGCCCCGAACGCTATGCCCGGGGCTGGTATGTGATCGGCAATTCCGCCAGCGTGAGCCACAAGCCTCGCAAGCTGGAAGCGTTCGGTACCCGGCTGGTGGCCTACCGGGGGCGGGTTGATAACGAGGTTCACATCCTCGATGCCTACTGCCCGCACATGGGTGGCGATCTCTGTGGCGGCGAGGTGAAAGGCAACTCGGTGCTCTGCCCCTTTCACCTCTGGAGCTGGGGTGCCGACGGTGTCTGCGACCACATTCCCTACGCCAACAAGATTCCTGACAAGGCGGTGATCAAGTCCTGGCCGGTTCTGGAAAAGAACGGACTGGTATTCGTGTGGCAGGACCCCGAGGGCAACGAGCCTATTCCCGAGCAGGAGCCGCAAAAAATGGAGGACTGGTACTCCGGCGAATGGACCGACTGGGAGATGGCGGCCATCCCCATCGCCTCCCAGGGCCGGGAACTGGTCGACAACATGGCGGACATGGCCCACTTCGGCCCGATTCACTACTCCTCGGTCAAATCCTTCAAGAACATCATGGAGGGGCACGTCTTCATCCAGCACATGGTGGGCGGCCACGAGATCCTCACCGAGGGCGAGCAGGGCCTCATCACCAGCGTGGCCACCTATGAGGGCCCCGCCTACATGACCACCACCATGACCGGTGAGATGGACGGGCACCCGATGAAGGTACACCTGCTGGTCAGCCATATCCCGGTGGACATGAACAACTTCATCATCAATTTCGGCGTCATGATGAAGAAGGATCCCGCCCAGTCCGAGGCCGGCAACAAGGCCATGGTGGAAGAGTACACCGAGAAAAACCTCGAATCCTTCCACCAGGATGTCGCCATCTGGAACAACAAGTGCCTTATCGACAACCCGCTCATGTGCGATGGCGACGGCCCCATACACCTGGTGCGAAAGTGGTACAGCCAGTTCATGACCGACGTCGCCGATATCCGTGAAGACCAGGTCCGGGCCAGGGAACACGTCACCGTGGAGGGCCCCAGCGTGGAGGAGGTGATTGCCGCAAGGGGTTGAATCTGGCCACTTTTGTGAGTCACCTCACAGGAATTCGCGTTTAAGTGCAATAAAGGGGTGTCAAACCCCTTTTTTTGGGCCAAACTAAATCAAATGTGGCCAACGACGAAAAAAGGAGGTTGCTGTCATGTCCTCTGAAAAAGCACATTTCGAAGCGCGAGACATGAGTCCAGTCATCTACAGTGAAGGTGACGAAAAGGACAAAAAAACGGCGAAGAAGAAGTACGTGGGCCCGGAACGCCGCCGCGACAACCGTCGCAGCGGCCACGACCGGCGCCTGGATGTGCGGTTTGAACTGAGCAAGGAAGACCGCCGGCAGACTCACGGGCGCCGCGAGGACGACAAGTCACCGGATTTCTGGTAGCCCGCCGCCTACATTCCCACCGTTTCCCGCGCTCTTCGGAAGGCCTCCAGCGCCAGTTCCAGGTCATCGTCCGTCAACGCCGCTGACATCTGGGTGCGGATTCGCGCCTTACCCCGGGGAACCACCGGGTACGAGAACGCCACCACATAGACTCCCTGCTCCAGCACGGCCTCGGCAAATCGCGCCGCCAGCGGCGCCTCGTGCAGCATGACCGGTATAATGGGGTGCTCCCCGGGGAGCAGCTCGAAGCCCTGCTTCCTGAGCCCGTCGCGAAACAACCCGGTATTGCGATGCAACCTGTCCCGCAGCTGCGGTGCCTCCCCCACGAGTTCGATTGCCCTGATGGCGCCCGCCACCACCGGTGGCGCCACCGTATTGGAAAACAGGTAGGGGCGCGATCGCTGGCGCAGCAGCGCGACAATCTCCCCGTGGGCGGCCGTGAAGCCGCCGCTGGCGCCACCCAGCGCCTTACCCAGGGTACCGGTGATGATATCCACGCGGTCCATGCAGCCGCGCAGCTCGTGGGTACCGCGACCGCCCCCGCCCAGAAAGCCCGTGGCGTGGCAGTCGTCGAAATGGACCAGGGCATGATATTGTTCTGCCAGGTCGCAGATTTCGTCCAGCCGGGCGATCGTTCCATCCATGGAGAATACACCGTCGGTGGTGATCAATTTGAAGCGGGCACCGGCCGCGTCGGCCGCCTGCAACTGCACCGCCAGGTCCGCCATGTCATTGTTGCGGTAGCGATAGCGCCGGGCCTTGCTGAGACGGATCCCGTCGATGATGCTGGCGTGGTTCAGTTCGTCGGAGATTACGGCATCTTCCTCGCCCAGCAGGGTTTCGAACAGCCCCCCGTTGGCATCGAAACAGGACGGGTAAAGAATCGTGTCCTCGGTGCCGAGGAATCCGCTGATCTTCTCCTCCAGCTGCTTGTGCAATGTCTGGGTGCCACAGATGAAGCGCACGGAGGCCATGCCATAACCCCAGTCGTGCAGCCCGCGGGCGGCGGCCGCGTTGACGTCCGGATGCTGGGCCAGACCCAGGTAATTGTTGGCGCACAGGTTCAGTACCTCTTTCCCGCCCTGCACCCCCACATGGGCCCCCTGGGGGGTGGTGATGAGCCGCTCGTGCTTGGTCAGCCCGGCCTGCTCTATCCCTGCCAGTTCATCGGCCAGATAGGCCTGGAATCGCTCGTACACGTCTTTACTCCCAGTTGAGGACGACCTTGCTGGCCTCCCCCGCGTTCATGACATCGAATCCCTGCTGAAAATCCGTGTAATGCAGCCGGTGGGTGATCACGGGTGAGATGTCCAGGCCGGATTCGATCATCACCGACATCTTGTACCAGGTCTCGTACATTTCCCGTCCATAGATGCCCTTCAGCGTGAGCATGTTGAAGATCACGGTGTTCCAGTCGATGGCGAAATCTTCTCCGGGAATACCCAGGATGGCCACCCTGCCGCCATGGCACATGTTGGCCAGCAGGTCGTTGAAGGCCCGGGGACTGCCGGACATCTCCAGCCCCACGTCAAAGCCCTCTTCCATGCCCAGTTTTTGCTGCACCTCAGCCAGGCTCTCCCGGCCGGCATTGACGGTGCGGGTCGCCCCCATTCTGGACGCCAGTTCGAGCCGCCCGTCCACCAGATCGGTAATCACCACGTGCCGCGCCCCGGCATGCCGGCAGACGGCGGCAGCCATCACCCCGATGGGACCGGCCCCGGTGATCAGCACATCCTCACCGAGCAGGTCGTACTTCAGGGCCGTGTGAACCGCATTGCCGAAGGGGTCGAACAGGGCCGCCACATCCAGGTCGATACCCGGCCGGTGCTCCCACACATTGGACATGGGCAGTGCCAGGTATTCGGCAAACGCGCCTGGCCGGTCGACACCGATGCCGCTGGTATGGGCGCAGAGGTGACGGCGCCCCGCCATACAGTTGCGGCAGCGACCGCAGACCACGTGTCCCTCTCCCGACACGATCTGCCCGGGACGGAAGTCATTGACGTTGGCCCCCACCGCAGCGATCTCGCCAACGAATTCATGGCCCACGACCATGGGAACGGGAATGGTTTTCTGCGCCCAGGCGTCCCAGTTGTAGATATGCAGGTCGGTGCCGCAGATAGCGGTTCGCTTTATCTTGATCAGCACGTCATTGATACCGATCTCGGGCTCGGGCACATCCTCCAGCCAGAGGCCCTCAGTGGCTTCTTTTTTTACCAGTGCTTTCATATTCTCCCCCGGGTGCAATCCGGTATATGCCGCTTGTAGGAGCTTGCCTGTAGGAGCTTGCCTGTGGGAGCCCGCTCCGCGGGCGATTTCCGGCAAATCCCATCTGTAGGAGCCCGCTCCGCGGGCGAGGTTCGGAGATTCGATCGCCCGCGGAGCGGGCTCCTACTACAGGCTGGCGCTACACATCGCTATGCGAACCCGTAGTGTAGACCCAATCATGCCGCCCGGTGGAGAGGAATCCCGGGTAACTTACTGGCGAACGAGAACGTGACTGACAAACACCATGGCGGACAGCAACAGCACAGCCCCGCCCTGGTGGGCCGCTGCCACGGGTACCGCCACGTGCAGGAGCAGGGTGCTGATACCCAGGGTCACCTGCACCAGCAGAGCAACCGCCAGCAGGATGGCGGCCGGGCGCGAGCGACCACCGGCCTCACTGCGAAATACCAGCCACGCAAACAGGTTGATCAGGACAAACAACAGATAGGCAAACATCCGGTGGTTGAACTGGATAGTGGTGACATCCTCGAAGGCGGCCAGCCAGGCGGGCGTCCCGCTGTAGAGGCCCTCGGGAATCAATGTGGGCCCCATCAACGGCCAGGTAGAGTAGGAAAAACCTGCATCCGTACCTGCCACCAGGCCGCCCGACAGAATCATCAGGTAGACCAGCCCCACCAGCACGAGCGACCAGCCGGCATAGGGCCTGGCGGCCACCCGGTAGGTCGACCCGGCGGGAAAGAGCAGATCGAAAGCAACCCACAGCATATAGCCGTAGATGGCCACAGCGACCCCCAGGTGGGCGGTGAGACGATACTGGCTGACATCCGGTTTATCGACCAGGCCACTCTTGACCATGTACCAGCCCAGCAGCCCCTGGAAACCACCCATGACGAACAGCACCCACAATTTGGGTGCCAGACCGGGCCTGACCCGGCCCTTGAACAGGAAAAACAGCATCGGCAGGAGGTAGAGCACACCGATGAGTCGCCCCAGTACCCGGTGCAGGTACTCGTACATGAAAATGTACTTGAACCCCTCCAGGTCCATACCCTGGTTGACCTTCTGGTATTCGGGGAATTGCTGGTACTTCTCGAAAGTCTCCAGCCAGGCCTGCTCGGAGAGAGGCGGTATCACCCCCATCAGCGGCCTCCACTCCACCATGGAAAGACCGGAATTGGTGAGGCGGGTGACGCCGCCCAGCAGTATCATGCCGAAGATCACCGCCGCGCAGAGCAGCAGCCAGGTGGCTATCTGTCGGTCGTATCTTGCTTGTTCGGGAGTCGTCATGGCCAGGGTGCCGGGCAATTCGGGCCGGAAATGATACCCGAATCACGCGCCGATTTACGAGTGGGGAGCCACCGCCTGTCCCGCCGGTGGGCCGGCCATGGAACAGGGGGCCCGATGGGGGTGCAGCCGCCGCCTATACCTGCAGCTCGGGCAGATCCCGGTATTGGGCCAGTGCCTCAGGGTTGGCCAGGGCATCGGTATTTTTGACCGGCCGGTTGTGTACCACATTGCGCACCGCCAACTCCACGATCTTGCCGCTGATGGTGCGGGGGATATCGCTTACCTGGAGGATCTTGGCCGGCACGTGGCGGGGTGTGGTATTTTCCCGGATAGCCTTGCGAATCCTGTCGCGCAAGGTGTCATCCAGCGTCAGTCCCTCACGCAGCACCACGAACAACACGACCCGCACGTCATCCTGCCACTGCTGGCCGATCACGATGCTCTCCACCACCTCCCCGATGCGCTCTACCTGGCGGTAGATCTCCGCCGTGCCGATGCGCACGCCGCCGGGATTGAGTACGGCGTCGGAGCGGCCGTGAATGATGAACCCGCCGTGCTCGGTGATCTCGCCGTAATCCCCGTGGGCCCAGACGCCGGGCCAGCTGTCAAAATAAGCACTGTGAAACTTGCTGCCATCAGGGTCGTTCCAGAAGCCGATGGGGCATGACGGAAACGGGGCGGTACACACCAGCTCGCCCTTCTCCTGCCGGACAGGTCTGCCCTCCTCGTCCCAGATATCCACGGCCATCCCCAGGCCCGGCGCCTGGATTTCGCCCACGTACACAGGCAGGGTGGGACAACCGCCGACGAAACAGGAGAGGATATCGGTACCGCCGGAGATGCTGGACAGGCAGAGGTCCCCTTTGAAATCCCGGTAGACGTATTCGAAGCTCTCATGCGAGAGGGGCGAGCCGGTGGACAGGATAGTCCTGAGGCTGTCCAGGGAATGACTCTCCCGGGGCTTGTGCCCTGCTTTTTCGAGGGCGGCAATGAACTTGGCACTGGTTCCGAAGACGGTGATGCCCTCGGCATCGATCGCATCGAGCAATAATTTCCCCTTACGCGCAAAGGGGGAACCGTCATAGAGCACCAGGGTTGCGCCGGTGGCAAGGCCCGACACCAGCCAGTTCCACATCATCCAGCCGCAGGTGGTGAAATAGAAAAAGACGTCCTCGGGCGTCAGGTCCACCAGCAGCTGATGTTCCTTGAGGTGCTGCAGCAGTGAGCCGCCGGCGCCGTGCACGATGCACTTGGGGACACCCGTGGTACCGGATGAATACATGATGTACAGCGGGTGATCAAAAGGCAGCTGCTCGAACTGCACCTCGGTGGCATCACGTTCCAGGAAATCATCGAACAGCACCGAGTTCCGGATGCCCGCAAGGTCCGGCTTTTCCTGCACAAGGGGCACCACGACCACCCGTTCAATGCTGTCGATGCGTTCGGCGATACCGGCCACCCGCTCCAGGGAATCACAGGCCTTGCCGTTGTAGTGGTAGCCGTCCGCGGCAAACAGCACGCGGGGCCGGATCTGGCCGAAGCGGTCCATGACCCCGTTGATACCAAAGTCCGGGGAGCAGGAGGACCAGAGCGCACCGATGCTGGCGGCGGCGAGCATGGCGACGACCGTCTCCTCGATATTGGGCATGAAACCCACCACCCGGTCTCCGGCGACCACGCCCTGGCCCCGCAGGGCAGCCGCCAGCTGCGCCACCTTGTGATAAAGACCGGCGTAGCTAGTGACCCGGCGGTCGCCGTTTTCCAGCAGCGAAACCAGTGCCGGACGATTCTCGCGACAGCGCAACAGGTTCTCGGCGAAATTGAGGCGGGCCTGCGGAAACCAGCGGGCACCCGGAAACTGGTCCCCATCCGCCAGCACCGCGTCCCCTTTTTCACTGGCCACCACGCCGCAGAAATCCCACACGGCAGACCAGAATGCCCCGGGATTGGCCACCGCCCAGTCGTGCAGGGAAAAGTAACGGGGACCGACCCCGGCGCTACAGCGCTCATTGACGTAGACCATGAAACGGGTGATCTGCGCGTGGGCTATTCTCTCCGCGCCGGGGGTCCACAGGGGTGCAGTCATTGTTCCTCGCCTGTCGGTGATCGGGCCGCAAAGGATGCAGTTCACCCCGGGATTTATCAAGTCAATTCATAGATTTCACCGGCCCTCCGGCGAGGAGGCATCGATAGCCACCCACCGGGTGACTGGCGTAGAATGCGCACCCGAACCCTGAGCCCCAATGCCCCCTTCATGCCCCTGCTACGACTCGACACCGCCAGCCTTCACTACGGCACCCAGGTACTGCTGGATGAGGTAGACCTGACCATCAGCAAGGGCGACAGGCTGGGCCTGCTGGGCCGCAACGGCGCGGGCAAGACGACCCTGTTGCGCATACTGGCCGGGGAAATCCCACCCGATTCAGGAGAGCGCTGGCTGCGGCCGGGGGCACGCCTTGCCCGCCTGGAACAGACCCTGCCGGACGCGGACCAGACCAGCGTCTACAACATGGTGGCCTCGGGGCTGGCGGAGACCGGACGACTGCTCGGCCAGTACCACCAGCTGGTACTGGACGAAAACACGGACATGGACACCCTGGCGCGGGTACAACAGCAACTCGAAAGCGTCGACGGCTGGAACCTGCAGCAGCGGGTAGAGACCACCATCAGCCAGTTGCAACTGCCCGCCGACACGCCCATGGGCGAACTTTCCGGTGGCTGGCGCCGACGGGTGGCCCTGGCCCGCGCCCTGGTGACGGAACCGGACATCCTGCTACTGGACGAACCCACCAATCACCTGGACATACCCGCCATCCTGTGGCTGGAGGAGCAGTTGAAAGCCTTCCGGGGCTCCCTGGTCCTGATCACCCACGACCGGCGTTTCCTGCAGAACGTGGTAAACAGTATCGCTGAACTGGACCGGGGACACCTCAGCCTGTGGCGGGGCGACTACGCCGGGTTCCTGCGCCATCGTGAGCAGGAACTGGAGGCGGAGGAGAGAGCCAATGCCCTGTTCGACAAAAAGCTGGCCCAGGAAGAGGTGTGGATCCGCCAGGGCATCAAGGCCCGCCGCACGCGCAATGAGGGCCGCGTAAGAGCCCTGCAAGCCATGCGCCGGGAACGCAGCCAGCGCCGGGAGCGCCAGGGCAGCGCCAGCTTTGGTGTGGAGGGCGCCGGGCAGTCCGGCAAGATCGTGGCCGAACTGCAGGGTGTCTCCCACGCCTTCGGTGACCAGGTCATCATCCGGGACTTTTCGACCATTGTGCAGCGCGGCGATCGCATAGGCATCGTCGGGCCCAATGGCGCGGGCAAATCAACCCTGGTGAAGATTCTCCTGGGGGAGCTGCAACCGGATGCCGGCCAGGTGAAATTCGGCAGCAAGCTGGAAGTCGCCTACTCGGACCAGCTGCGGGAGACCCTGGATCCGGATAAAAACCTGATCGACAACATCTGTGGCGGCCAGGACTTTATCGAGATCAATGGTAAAAAACGCCACGCTATCTCCTACCTGGGTGACTTCCTGTTCAGCCCGGACCGGGTGCGCACGCCGGCCAGGGCGCTCTCCGGCGGCGAGCAGAATCGCGCCGTGCTGGCCAGGTTGTTCAGCAAACCCGCCAACCTGCTGGTACTGGACGAACCCACCAACGACCTGGATATCGAGACCCTGGAACTGCTCGAGGAGATCCTGCTCAATTTCGAGGGCACGGTCCTGCTGGTCAGCCACGACCGGGAATTCATGGACAACGTGGTCACCAGCCTGCTGGTACTGGAAGGCGACGGCGTCATCACCGAGCACGCCGGGAGCTACAGCGACTGGGAGGCCCGCGGATTCAGCCTCGCGAACCCCTCCGGGAACACGGCGAAAGCGGACCCGGCTGGCGGCGGCAAAGAGACGCCCCCCGCCGCGACCCCCAGTCCCGGCAAACGGAAATTGTCCTATAAGGACCAGCGGGAGCTGGAAGGCCTGCCGGCGCTGATCGAATCCATGGAGCAGCGTCAACAGCGACTGGAAGAGACCGTTTCACAAGCGGACTTCTACCAGCGCGACCGTGACGAAGTGGAGCAGGTCCTGGCGGAGCTGGCCGACGTACAGGCCGAGCTTGAGCAGGCCTTCACCCGCTGGGCAGAGCTCGAAGGCGAGGATTGAAATGCTGCGCCGCCCGCCCCCGCCAGGTGGGCACGACAGCTTCCACAGAACCCTCTAGAACACCGCCGCCACCGCCCGGGCGAGATAATCGATATTGGCGGCATTGACCCCCGCCACGTTGATGCGTGAGGAATCGAGCATGTAGACGCTGTGCTCCTCCCGCAATCGCCGCGCCTGCACCGGGCTCAGCCCGAGGAAGGAGAACATGCCCTTTTCGCGATCGATGAAACCGAAGTCCCCACCGGTGGTGGCCTCCAGCTGCCGCCGCAGTTGGGCCCGAAGCTCGTTGATGCGGCGGCACATGGCCAGCAGCTCGGCCTGCCAGCGTTCTCTCAGCGCGTCCTGGGCCAGCACCCGCCCGGCCAGCAGCGCGCCATGTGCCGGGGGCATCGAGTAAAGACGCCGCGCCGCGGTCAGGGCGTGGCTGGTGAGGGCGCTGGCATTGCGCCGGTCGCGACAGACGAAGATGGCAGCGCCGGTGCGCTCACGGTAGAGACCCATGTTCTTGGAGCAGGACGCGGCAACGATCACCTCCGGCAGCCGCTCCACCATCAATCGCAGGCCCGCGGCATCCTGATCGAGTCCGTCTCCCAGGCCCTGGTAGGCGATATCGATAAACGGGGTAAATCCCTGCCGCTCCGCCATCTCCGCTATCACGTCCCACTGCCCGGGGGCCAGGTCGGCCCCGCAGGGATTGTGGCAACAGCCATGCAGCAGCACCACGTCGCCGGCCGCGGCGGCCTTGAGATCCTCCACCATACCGTCGAAGTCGACACTGTGGCCCGCGGAGTCGTAATAGCGGTAGGTCTCGAACTGCAGGCCGACACTGCCCACCAGTGGAATGTGAATAGGCCAGGTCGGATCGGAGATCCATACCCGCGCCCCCGGGGTGGCTGCATGGATGATCTCGGCCCCGATTCGCAGTGCGCCGCAACCTCCCGGCGTCTGCACACTCGATACACGCCCGTCCGCCAGGGCCGGGCTGTCATCCCCGAGCACCAGACGCTGCATGCCCCGGTTGAAGGCCTCGTCACCCTCGGGGGGCATATAGGCCTTGCTGACTTCCTCCGCGACCAGGGCCTGCTGGGCCTGCCGGATGGCCTCGAATACCGGGCAGACACCCTGCTCATCCATGTAGATGCCCACCGTGAGATCCACCTTGTCGGGATTGGGGTCAGCGCGACAGGCGGCGGACAGGCCGAGTATGGGGTCGGCGGGCAGTTGTTCCAGTTGATCCAGCATGCGTTCGTTCCTCCGGCCGTCCTGTGTGGCCCTAGATATCCGCGAGCAGCGCCAGGAGGAACTGCCAGAAGGGTGGTACGGTTGCTATCAACAGGCGCTCGGTCGGCGAGTGGGCTCCGCGGATGGTCGGCCCGAAAGAGAGAATGTCCGTGTCGGGTTTCTTGCCCTTGAGTATGCCGCATTCCAGGCCCGCATGTATGGCCTTCACTGCCGGGCGCTCACCGAACAGGCGCTCATGCAGGGTAGCGGCCTGCTCCAGCAGGGGGCTCTCGAAATCCGGCTGCCAGCCGGGGTAGCCCACCACCGGGGTGGCCTCCAGGCCGAAAGCGGCCGCCAGGGCCAGCACCGTTTGCTGCAGGGGCAGGCTTTGTGCCTCGTTGAAAAAACGAAAGCTGGATTCCAGGAACAGATTGCCCCGGTCCAGCCTCAATATCGCCAGGTTGATACTGATATCCACCAGGTCTGCCGGCTGCTCCAGACTGTAGGCCTGGGCGCCGTGGGGGAAGGCGGCCACCAGATCCAGGATGACCCGCGAATCCCGGGCGCTCAATGCCGACTCGAAGCTGGCCGCCTGCAGGGTCAGCGCCAGACCCTTGTCTGCCGCCGGGAGGTAACCGAGCCACTCCTTCTGCAGGTCATCCAGGCGTTGCGCCAGCGCTGCACCCCGGCCCGCGGGGCAGGTGAACCCCACCTGCCCCTCCCGGGGGATGACATTGTGGGCGACCCCAACGTCGATGCTCGCCAGGCGAATACCCCCCTGGTCGTAGAGTCCCTGCCCCAGCAACTTGATGGCGTTCCCCAGCTGCTCGTGGATCTGCACGCCCGAATGCCCCCCGGCCAGTCCTCTCAGGGTGAGCAACCAGTGCTCGTCCTGCGCGGCGACCGGTTCAGTCGCAAAGGCCCGGGTCAGCTCCCAACCGCCACCCCCGGCACACCCCACGAAGAGTTCATTCCAGTCCTCGGTATCGAGGTTCAACATCAGGTCGCCCGAAAGCAGGGAGGCATCGAGGTTGAGAGCGCCCCCCAGGCCCGTCTCCTCATCCACCGTGAAGAGCAGCTCCAGCGGTGGATGCGCAATGGATTCGTCGGTCATCAACGCCAGGGCGGCCGCGCAGCCGACGCCATTGTCGGCCCCCAGCGTCGTGCGGTCGGCCCGCAACCAGCCATCGTCCACGACCAGGTCCAGCGGCTGGCTGGCAAAATCATGCTGCTTGTCCTCGGTCTTCACGGTCACCATGTCCAGGTGGTTCTGCACGATCACCACCGGACGCTGCTCAAGCCCCGGACTGGCGGGTACGGCAATCACGGTATTGCCCTGCGCATCCATGCGCCAGCTGCAGTCATGCTGTTCGGCCTGATCGATGACATACTGACGCACCGCCGCCTCCTGCCCGGAGGGGCGGGGAATCCGGCTGATACGGTAGAAGTGCTCCCACAAATGAGCCGGCTGGGAGGGATAATTGTCCGGTTTCATGCGTGACTCCAACGATGGGGTGGCGATTATACCTGACGGAACTGAACAGCCTCCACCTGGCCCGACGCTGTGTTATGGTAATTTGATCCGTGACCACAGGCGCCGGCATGCCGCTGAAAAAACACTACATATCGCCCCAGCAGCTGCTTGAGGATTCCTTCAGGCTGGGCTGGCAGGTTTTCGCCAGCGGCTTCCGCCCCACCTTCATCGTCGCCATCTGGCGGGGTGGCACGCCGGTGGGTGCAGCGCTGCATGAACTGCTGGATGTTCTGGGTATAACCGCGGATCACTTTGCGATACGCACCGCCTCCTACACCGGTATCGGGCGGCGCGGGCAAACGGTTCGGGTCGACGGGCTGGACTACCTGATCGAACGCGTCGCCCGCGAGGATCGTGTGTTGCTCGTAGACGATGTCCATGACACGGGCCTGTCGCTACAGCAGGTCGCCGCTGATCTGCGCAGCGCCTGTGGCGATCGCACACCCGAACTACGGGTCGCCACGCCCTACTTCAAGCCGGGTAACAACCAGGCGGGAAAGCCTCCGGATTACTTCCTCCACGAAACCGACGAGTGGCTGGTGTTCCCCCACGAACTCGCGGGACTCACCCTGGATGAAATGCGGGCCAGCAAACCCGCCCTGGCCGGACTGATGGATCAGCTCGAACAGCAGCTGGCAAAGGGCTGACAGCCATTTTTTCACACAATTGATGGGTACTTTTTACAACTTCGCCTGAAAAAAACGGTCTACAATTTCCCCATAGAGATCATTGTACGATCGAGCTGATGATGAAGCGATTAGATGAAGGTAAAGTGAGCCTGGTGGAGTTTCTCCGCAGCATCAGGTTTACCCAGCAGAAAGAAGAGAATCAGGCCCGCTACGAAGGGGGGCGCTTTGCGCACTTTTACCCCCAGGTTCGCAATGGCGTCCCTCTCAGCACCGAAGATTCGCACCTGATTCGCAGCGCCAACTAGGGCGCTGATCCGTCCGGATTCTCCGTGAGACATCCACGGGCGCTTCTGCCCGCCAGGATGCAGCCCGACAGCCCGAGAACGACTCCCCGCCTGCTCAGACCTGCCTGACCAGGGGACGGATGTAATCACTCCCGCAAATCGACCACCGTTCGTGGGGCTCTACGAGATGATTCGCGATGACCGCGAACACCAGCGGGTTGAAGGGGAAGCCCACGTGGCTCGCCATGACCGCCATATTGGTGACGTAGCGGGGATCACCCTGGCACTGTGCGATCCCGGCCCCTACGATCCCGTCGGATTCACTGAACAGGGTCAACACCGGCACAGACAGTGTGCCACCGCTGTAGGTATGCTCTACCCAGCGCTGCAGCGCGGCCTCGTCCACATCGTCCTCGTTCTCATAGATCCTGCCCATGATGCTGTAGAGTGCCGTGCCGCGCGGATCCCCGAAGGGCGTGCCGAGTGTGATCACCTGCCGTATCCACTGGGGAAAGCGGTGGGCGACCGCCACCGCATAGAGTCCGCCCAGGCTCCAGCCGATAAGGGTGACCTTGCCCCCGCTGGCGCGAAACTCCCGCTCCGCCCGCTCGGCAATGATCACTTCCATTCTCTCCCGATGCGCGAGGAAGTCATCGATGTCCTCGGAGCGCACCTCTGCGGCATTGCGGCCGAGACCCCAGGGTATGGCATTGTAGCCGCGACGGTTCAGGAAGCGGCGCAACTGGGAGGTGGATCCGTCGGCGCCCATGAAGCCGGGAATGGTCATGATGGTATGGCCGTCCCCCGCAGGCAGCGTCCGCAAAATCGGCGCGAGCATGGCAGTGCTGCCTATCTCGAGCACGACCCGGCCCAGTTCCATCATGCTGTGTCGCAACCGGGGTGGCCGCAGATCCGGCTCGAACGACTGTGCAACTGCCTCCATGACGGACTCCCTCTGACGTGCTTGTCCTCGCATTGTGGCGGCTATGGCACAGGGAATACAGCATGTCCGGTTCAAAAAGTCATGCTAAAATTGCGGGCTTTGGCCCTATTCCCCCATTCCTTGATCCAGCCCAGGCCCGTGGACCTACCGTGACCGACAGTCGAGATACCCTTTACACCGATCCGGTGCTGGACACGGGACTGTTTACCTTCGACGACAGCGTCGCCCGGGTCTTTCCGGACATGATCAAGCGCTCGGTACCGGGCTACCCCACCATCATAGCCATGACCGGCCTGCTGGCCGGTCGCTACGCAACGCCGGGCAGCAATCTCTACGACCTGGGGTGCTCGCTGGGCGCCTCGACCCTCGCCATGCGCCAGAACCTGCAACAGCAGGACTGCCAGATCATCGCCGTGGACAACTCCCGGGCCATGCTGGAACGCTGCCGCGACACCGTGGCAACCGACACCCATCACACACCGGTGTCGCTGGTCTGCGCCGACCTCGAAGATGTGGCGATCGACGGTGCCTCGGTCGTGGTACTCAATTTCACCCTGCAGTTCGTGCCGGTCGAGGTTCGCGATGCGGTGATGCGGCGCATCTATGACGGACTGCTGCCCGGGGGTATTGTGGTGCTGTCCGAGAAAGTGACTTTTTCCGACCCGCACCTGGATACGCTCAACATCGACCTGCACCACGCGTTCAAGCGGGCCAACGGTTACAGCGACCTGGAGATCGCCCGCAAACGGAGCGCGCTGGAACAGGTGCTGCTGCCGGAGACACTCGACCGGCATCGCGAGCGGATGGCAGCGGCCGGCTTCGGCAGTTGTGACGTATGGTTCCAGTGCTTCAATTTTGCCTCCCTTATCGCCCTGAAATGATCGACTACCAGGACCTGATCGAACGCTGGCGCGGCAGTGTGCTGGATCGCTGGGCGACAGTGCTGCCAGGGCAGATCGCCGGCGGGCTGTCGCACGAGCGTTACGGGGACCTTGCGGGCTGGCTGGCAGTCCTGGAATCCCTGCCGTCAATCCGGCCTGACCGTGTCGACCTGAGCGCTTCCCGGGTCGCGGCGTCGTGCCACTCCCCCCTGGCAGCAGACACCCTGGAGCAGCTGCACAGCGGTCTTATGGCACTGCACCCCTGGCGCAAGGGGCCTTTCGAGCTGTTCGGGATACATATCGACACCGAGTGGCGTTCGGACTGGAAGTGGTCACGATTGCAGGACCACATCGACCCGCTGCAGGACCGGCGGGTACTGGACGTCGGCTGTGGCAGCGGCTACCACTGCTGGCGCATGCTCGGGGAGGGCGCCTCGGAAGTGATCGGGATCGACCCCACCCCCCTGTTCGTGGTGCAGTTCTGGGCACTGCAGAAATACCTGCAGCAACGCAATATCTGGGTGCTGCCCCTGGGGGTCGAGCACGTTCCGGAAAAGCTGCAGGCCTTCGATACGGTGTTTTCGATGGGCGTGCTCTATCACCGCCGCTCCCCGATGGATCACCTGCAGGAATTGCGGGACTGCCTGCGCCCCGGGGGCCAGCTGGTGCTGGAAACCCTCGTGATCGAGGGCGGGCCCGGGGCAACCCTGGTTCCCGAAGGCCGTTACGCCAGAATGGGCAATGTCTGGTTCCTGCCCAGCACCGACACGCTGCTCAGCTGGCTGCGCAAGCTTGGCTTCCGTGATCCCGAACTGATCGACGTCACGGTGACCAGCACACAGGAGCAGCGCAGTACCGATTGGATGCGCTTCCACTCCCTCGCCAACTTTCTCGATCCGCAAGACCGCAGCAAAACAATCGAGGGCTATCCCGCACCGCGCCGGGCCATTGTCACGGCAAGAGCCCCTGTGCGCCGCGGGGCGGCCTAGAGAGCTGCCAGGCGCAGAGTCAACATGGCAACGCAACCGGCTGCCGCAATGCCCGGCAGCCAGGGAATGCCCCCCTCGCGCCGGCGCAGCACCACCAGGGAAAGGTTGACCAGCGCAAACACCCCCAGAATGATAAAACTGGTCGCCTGGGCCAGGCCCACCAGGGGAAAACTGACGGCAAGGAGCAACACGGTCGCGCCGACCATCAGGGTCGCGAACAACGGGGTGCGCGTCGCTGTGCTGACTGCCCCAAGCCGGCCTGGGGCCATGCCCTTCC
The DNA here is from genome assembly GCA_024640505.1 of Halieaceae bacterium. Classification (GTDB taxonomy): domain Bacteria; phylum Pseudomonadota; class Gammaproteobacteria; order Pseudomonadales; family Halieaceae; genus JARRPM01. The sequence continues at coordinate 22,958 of JAHEEV010000001.1, read as the reverse complement.
GGGCCATCCCGTAAAGCACCCTGGCCGCCATCACTATCTGCACCAGGGCGCCATTCAACCCGGCGAGAATCGAAATGACACCGATAGTTATGCCGGCGGTGTGATCAGGGGGAAGCAGCAGCGCCATCGGCGTGTTGGACTGGGCCAGCGCCTCCCTGTCTTCCAGGTTGAGTGCCACCGCGGCCACGCCCAGGTACAACACGAAGGTAATGGCCACCGAAATCAGGATAGCCAGAGGCAAGGTACGTTCCACATCCCTAACCTCCTCGGCCATGTTCACCATGTCCTCGAAGCCCACGAAAGCGTAAAAGGCGAGGAACGCGGTGGTCATCAACGCTGCTCCCTCGAGCTGGTCCCACTGGCCCGTCATCTGGCCGAGCAGCCGCGGCACGGCGGTCAGGGAATCGGCGGACAGCAGGATGATCACCACCAGGGTGCCCACCTCCAGAATCGTCACCAGTGCCACCGCGGCAACCGACTGGCTGACGCCCCAGGCGGCGATTGCAGTGAGCACAACCGCCGTCAGGACGATCATGCCCAGCGCCGGCACCCCGGTGATATCCAGCAGAAACCCGCCAGTGGCCGCGCACAGCGTCGCCGCGCTGACCACCCCGGTCAGGATAACCAGGGTACCCACCAGTTGGGACAGGCGCCGCCAGCCAAACGCAGCGTCCACGTAGGCCACTTCCCCCTCGCTGGCGGGGAAGCGGCGCGACATTTCTGCGAAGGAGAGTGCACTGACCAGCGCTACCGCGCCGGCGATCATCAGACTGAGGGGCGTGAATACCCCCACCGCACCGATCATCTTCCCGAGAAGGGCGTAAATACCACCGCCGACGATGGTGCCCACGCCATAAAACACCATCCCCACCAGTCCGATAGAGCGCTTTAATTTCGCTGGGTCTGACCGGTCATTGCCCAAGGCACGTTTCCTACTGCAACATCGGCGAACCTACCCCTGACTATAGCCGCTCAGGCAGGGTGCACGGCCAGAACAGGGAAGATCTAGTGCAGGGACTTCTCCCGCCGGTGCTCGTGGAAGACGTACTCGAACACCTCGCGGTAATTGCGGGCGAAGTGTACATTGATACCCTCGCGCAGGTAATCCGGCAGTTCCTCGAAATCGCGCCGGTTGCCGTGCGGCAGGATCAGTTCCATGATCTTGCTGCGCCGCGCCGCGATGACCTTTTCGCGGATACCGCCCACCGGCAGCACCTGGCCGGTCAGGGTCAACTCGCCGGTCATGGCCAGGGGGCGCCTGATCCGTTCCTTGCGGGCCAGGGACACCAGGGCCGTCGCCATGGTGATACCGGCGCTGGGGCCATCCTTCGGCGTCGCTCCCTCGGGGACGTGCAGGTGCACCATGCTCATGTCGAAGAAATCCAGGTCGCACCCGTAGTCCTTGAGGTGCGCAATGACGTAGCTGTAGGCGATCTCGGCCGACTCCTTCATCACCTCACCGAGGCGTCCGGTCAGCTTGAAGCCCCGGTTCAGGGTATGAATCTGGGAGGACTCCACGGGCAGCGTGGCGCCGCCCATCGCCGTCCAGGCCAGGCCAGTGGCAACGCCCAGCCCGCGCACCGGCTTGTCAGGCTGGAAGGGTGGCTTGCCGAGCAGTTCATCGATATCTTTTTTGCCGACACGGAGCCGGGTGTCACCCTCGTCCATGATGCGCACGATCGACTTGCGCATGATGCGGGCGATCTGCTTCTCCAGGGTGCGCACCCCGGCCTCCCGACAGTAGGAGTCAATCACATATTTCAGCGCGGCATCGTTGATTTTGAGCTGATCCTCCTGGAGGCCGTGACGCTGCAGCTGCTTTGGCCACAGGTGGTTCCGGGCGATGGAGAGCTTCTCTTCTGCCACATAACCCGACAGGCGGGTCACTTCCATCCGGTCCAGCAGCGGTCCCGGAATGGTGTCAAGCTGGTTGGCGGTGCAGATGAACAGCACCTTGGACAGGTCCACCCGCAAGTCCAGATAGTGGTCCAGGAACTCGCTGTTCTGCTCCGGATCCAGCACTTCCAGCAGGGCCGAGGCCGGGTCGCCCTGATAGGATGCGCCGATTTTATCGATCTCGTCGAGCATGATCACCGGGTTGGCCACTTCCACTTCTTTCAGGGCCTGTACGAACTTGCCGGGCATGGCGCCGATGTAGGTGCGCCGGTGGCCCTTGATCTCCGCCTCATCGCGCATGCCACCCAGGCTGAAGCGGTAGAATTTGCGGCCCAGGGCGTCCGCGACCGAGTGACCGATACTGGTTTTGCCCACGCCCGGAGGTCCCACCAGCAGGAGAATGGAACCGGCGATCTCACCCTTGAAGGCACCCACGGCCAGGAATTCCAGGATGCGCTTTTTCACATCCTCGAGGCCCTCATGATGTTCGTTAAGTACCTGGCGCGCGTGTTTCAGCTCCAGGTTGTCTTCAGACAAAACTCCCCAGGGTACTGACGTGGCCCAGTCCAGGTAGTTACGGGTCACGCCATACTCGGGTGAGCCGGTCTCCAGCACGGACAGTTTCTGCAGTTCTTCCTCGATCCGTTTTGCCACGGGCTGCGGCATATCGAGACCTTCGAGCCGAGCCTCGAAGGTCTCGACGTCGGTGGTGCGGTCGTCCTTGGATATACCCAGTTCTTTCTGGATGATCTTGAGTTGCTCACGCAGGAAAAACTCCCGCTGCTGTTCCGATACCTTCTCATTGACCTGACTGGTGATCTTGCCCTGCAACTCGGCGACCTCACGCTCCTTGCGCAGAAGCGCCAGCACTTTCTCCATCCGTGACTGCAATGGCAGGGTGTCGAGAATTTCCTGCAGCTGCTCACCTGACGCGGTCGTAAGCGCGGCGGAAAAGTCTGCCAGCAGGCTGGGCTGGCTCGGGCTGAAGTTAGCCAGGTACTGCTTCAACTCCTCGCTGTAAAGCGGGTTGAGAGGGAGCAGTTCCTTGATCTCCTTGATCAGGGCCATGGCGTAGGCCTTGATCTCATCGGAATCACTGTCCCCCTGGCTGCGGGGATACTCCACCTGCACCAGGTACGGGGGCTTGTCGTTGAGCCAGCGAACGATGCGGAACCGCTTGACGCCCTGGGCGAGGAATTGTCCGGCCTGATCGGAGGCGATCGGTGAGCGATGCAGGCGGACCACGCAGCCGATGTCCGGGAACTGGCGCGGTTCCATACCCTGCGCGCTCACCTGCTCCACCCAGGACAAGCCGATCAGGCCATGGCCCGCCTTGCCGACTTCCTGCAGGGTTGCGCCCCACTCCTGCGGATTGATGGCTACCGGCTGAACCTGCCCCGGAAAGAAAGGACGGTTAGGTATCGGCATCAGGTACAGGGTGTCGGGCAGCACGTCGTCCGCCACTGCCGGCGCCCGCTGCCCTTCTTCGGGTAACACCAGTTCCGCATCAACTGTTTGCTCTTGGTCACTCATTACTCAGGCGCCTGTCCGCTCCGCATTACTTCCTGTATATGTGGTCGAGCGCCGGGTTTTCAACTGCGGCGCGACGCGCCCCGTACTACTGCGGTCCGGGTGGCGGTATACTTCCGTTCCCGGCGAGCGTGATTGCCACCCGCCAGATCCCGTGCAGATAGAGGAGCCCACGTGCCTATCGATCAATTGCCAGCCGGCGAGCTGGAATCACAACTGGCGTCACTGGATGCAGAGTACGAGCGACTCGGATCCCTCGGGCTGTCACTGGACCTGACCCGGGGGAAGCCGGGCGTGGAGCAGGTCGCCCTGTCAGACGCACTGGACGGTGTCCTGCAGGGCAACTACAGGGCGGCGGATGGCACCGACGTGCGCAACTACGGCGGACTGGACGGGCTGCCGGAGGCGAAGGCACTGTTCGGTTCGATGCTGGGGGTGCCCGCCGAAGAGACACTGGTGGGCGGCAATTCCAGCCTGACCCTGATGTACCTGACCCTGGACTTTGCCCTCAGCGAGGGCCTGCGCGGCCCGGAATCCGCCTGGGGCAATGAGGACACCGTAAAATTCCTCTGCCCCTCCCCCGGCTACGATCGCCACTTTGCCATCTGCGAACACCTGGGTATCGAGATGATTCCGGTGCCGATGCTGGACCACGGACCCGATATGGACCAGGTGGAAGCGCTGGTCAGGGAGGACAGGTCGATCAAGGGCATGTGGTGCGTCCCCCGTTTTTCCAACCCCACTGGCTGTGTGTACAGCGACGAAACCGTGGACCGGATCGCCCGCCTCGGGCGTATCGCCGGGGAGCACTTCCTCGTATTCTGGGACAATGCCTACGCGGTGCACACACTGTACGACGATGCACCGGCACTGGCCTCCATCCGGCACCGCTGCGAAGAGCACGGCACCGAGGACAGCGTGTTCCAGTTCGGCTCCACCTCCAAGATCACCTTTGCCGGCTCCGGCGTGGCTTTCCTCAGCAGCAGCCCGGGCAACCTGGCTGCCCTGAAAGCCCACCTGGCATTCCAGACCATCGGTCCGGACAAGGTGAACCAGCTGCGGCACGTCCGCTTCCTGCAGGGTGAGGAGCACCTGGCGGCGCACATGCGCCGGCACTGCCTGATTATCCGCCCCCGCTTCGAGACCGTACTCGAGACCCTGGACCGGGAGCTCGCCGGTACCGGCATGGGCGACTGGACCGTACCCCGGGGAGGCTACTTCATTTCCTTTGACACGCGGCCTGGACTGGCACGGGAGGTGGTGCGGCTGGCGGATGCCATCGGTGTGAAACTGACCCCCGCCGGCGCGACCTGGCCCTATGGCCGCGACCCCGAGGATCGCAACATCCGGCTGGCACCGACCTTTCCGTCACTGGAAGACGTGCGCGCCACGGTGGAAGCCTTCGTGGTCTGTGTCAAGCTGGCCTCCATCAGGCAGCGCCTGGCGGAGAACTGAATCCCGCCACGCCGCCGGCAGAGCAGCCGCAGCGTCCGGCCGCCCGATCAGACGGGGAGGGACACCCGCGAGACCGGCGTCTAGAAAGGGTTATCCGGATCCAGGGAGAAGGTTTCCACCAGCCAGTCGTAGTAGAGACCACTCGAGAGAAAGTCCAGGTAGAGCTCGTTGACGAGACTGACGAGTTTCCGCACCCCGTAGTCGAGGTCATCGTCGAGTACGGTCAGGGTGAGGGCCACGTCTCCTCCCCGGTTGTAGGTCCGCAGGGAGACCTTGTCCGGGTCACAGCGGCGGTGGTCCGGCAGCGCTGCATCCTGGCGCCCTTTCAACCAGGCTTTCAGGTCGCGGTACATCGGTGAGGCGGCGGGGACTGCCGGGATAACGCAGGCAATCCGCAGACGCTGCCGGCGGTTATCAAACTCCAGCTGAAATACCTGGTCGCGATGCCACAGCAGCCGGAAAACACCTTTGCCGCCCCTGCCCTGGTGACGGCTGAACCCGCGGAATACACCGCGACTGGCGTAACCCTCCAGGATATCCCCCACCTCGGTGGCGGCCGACATCAGTGGGCCACGGCTCCCGTGCCCGGCTCCGCGTTCAGCGAGATACCCGGGGGGAAGTCCCGCGGGGAGGTGAACTCCTTCAGGGCCTGGCAGTTGATCAGGGTCGATACCTTCTCGTCCCGGCCGAGCCTGTAGGCACGGGCCAGGGCCGCGCGGAACTCCTCGGGGGTACGCACGTACTCGCCGTTGGCGCCAAGGCCCTGCGCCATCTGGTCGTAGCGCAGATTCTCCTGGAACAGGTACATGTGCATAGAGCGGGCGGAGCGGGCCGCGTTGGGCCAGACGCCCCAGGCGTTGTTGTTGTAGACGATGGTGATGGTGGGCAGGCCATACTTGATCGCCGTGTCCAGCTCAAACAGGCTGTAGGCCATGCCCGCATCGCTGGTGATGCAGATCGTCGGCGCTCCCTCATAGCCCTTCTGCGGGCCGACCCCGCGCTGCACGGCGGCAGAGACCCCCATCATCATGGACATGTCCGGGCCGATGGCGCCGTACTGGTAGGCGGGCACGATCATATGTCCCGGACGCCGGGCGCGCAGGTAACGACCCGCAAACAGGCCGCTGGTCCAGCCGCCGCCACCGCTGACAACCGCCAGACGGTCATCCGTGCCGGTGTCTATGAAGTGCTGGGTATCCCGGGCGATCACCGCCGGGTGCAGGTGATTGGTCTGCTCGCTGTACCCCAGCCCCAGCTGATAGACCTCGTCGAGGTGCTTCTGGTAGGCCTGTTTCGCCGTGGCGATCTCCTCGACCCAGGGGGCGCGTTTCTTGCGCCTGACGGCGTCGGCCAGGGCCTCGAGAAACAGCGCCTCATCGCTGACCACCCCCAGGTCCAGGGGCCAGTTGCGCCCCAGGTCTTCCTGTTCGGGATGCACGCGAATGGTCTTGATCTCGGGGTTGAAGCGGTATTCACCGGGGCTGGGCATGCAATACTGGCCGACAAAGATCACCAGGTCGGCGCTGAGCAGCGCATCCGGTGCCGCCATCACGCAGAGCGGGTGCTCGTCCGGGAAGGCGCCGCGGGTCGGTCCGGAGGTGGCCACCGCGATGTCACCCTGCTGCGCCACACGCATCAGCGCATCCCAGCCCCTGCGCTGGAACACGCCCTGGCCGGCCACGATCAACGGCCGCCGGGAGTTGTCGAGCAGCTTGACCACCTGCGCCATGTCGGCCGGGGCGGGCGCCGCCCGGGATTCACTGCGGTACTGGCTCCTGTCGTAGAAATCCTTCAGCTCCGAGGGGTCCTTGAAGCGCGCGCGGGCCACCTCCGCGGGAAAATCCAGGTGCACCGGCCCGGGCACGCCGGATTTGAGCTGGCGGAAGGCATAGCCGCCGTACTCGTGGACCCGCGAAGGGTCGATGAGGCGCTTGCCGTATTTCTTGATTCCCGTGGTGAGGGGCTGCTGGTAGCCGGTCTGGATGAAGGCTTCCCGGTCGTCTCCGGCAAGCTGCATGTTGGACGCCAGCACCAGCAGGGGTGTGCGGGCGGCGTTGGCTGCCGCGATATTCATGATCATGTTGGTAAAACCGGGACCCTCCGTGCCCGAGGTCGCTGTGACCTCACCCGTGGCGCGGGAGAAACCGTCCGCCATGGCACACATCGCACCTTCCGAACGCCCCCCGTAGGCGGGGATTCCGGCGGCTGCCAGGGCATTGATCACGGTGTAGTTACCGGGGCAGCAGAACAAGCCCGCCAGGTTCTCCTTCAGGCAGACCTGGGCGAATACCTCGGCCCCGCTCATCCCCCGCCCCTCGAACTTGCCCGGCGCGGCATCCTGGGCCAGGGAGTCGCTGAAATCGTCGGGAATGCGAATCGAGGGAATCTTAACCTCACCGAGGTCGGTAGTGTCCGCGGCGAATGCACCGGCACTGGCCCCGGCGGCCACCGCCACTCCCACGCCGGCGGCGGATTTGCGCAGGAACTCGCGCCGGGAATTGTCGGTCACGCCCGTGTCGTCGCCCGCTCTGTTGTCACTGCTCATCTCGGAATCCTTTTGCAACCGAAGTTGTCCGTGGTTTGCCCGTTACTCATCTGCCCACAGGCTGCGAATGAAATTCACCAGGTGCCAGATTTCTGCTTCGCTCTTGAGCTGAGACTCCCAGGGCGGCATGGCCACCCCGGCACCAAAAGCGATGCTGTTGTAGATATCCTGCTCGCTCGTGCCGCTGTAATAGGCCTCGGGATCGGTGAGGTCCGTGGCATCGGAAATCACGTCCACCTGGGCACGCCCGTCCCGTCCGTGACACTCCGTACAGTACTGCTGGAAGGTCTGGGCGCCCCGGGACACGGACGCGGCATCGGCCGGCACCGGATTGGCGGCCAGGGGCATACTGGTGTGGATAAGAAAGAGCAGCATCACGCCGCTGCGGACAGCAAGGCGCTGGGGCATGGCCAACAAGGTCAGGGCAGGTAATTTCATGACAGTCTATCCCGGTATTTTCACAGAGCAGCATAGTAGCGACTGCCAGGTTGGCAATCAGTGGCGCCGGACGCCAGTCGACTGGCAATGCGCGCCAGGGTGGACTCCGACCTGCGAGAGCCCGCTGCCCGTAAACAGGTTTTCCGCTACTCCTCGCTGCCCTTCTGTCCCGTCGGGGCGCCGGTGAAGGGAAAGCTGGCGATATTGCCGCCCGTGGCGGGCGCATCGGATATTCTCGCGCTGCCTTCCTTGTCCACCTCGTCGATGCGAATGATGGCCTGGAGGGGGATGTAGCTGCGGGTCACCCCGCTGAACTCGTTCTTCAGTTTCTCCTCGCTGGGATCGACCACGATCTGGGAGCGCTCACCGAACACGAACTCCTCCACCTCGATGAAGCCCCACATGTCACTCTGGTAGATCTGGCGGGCAAAGACCTCGAACAGCTGGCTGCCGTTCTGGAAAATCACCTTGTAGACGGGTTCTCTGGCCATGCTTTCCTCTCGAGGTGGGTGGACTGCGCCCTCAGGCGCCGGATTTCAGGGGGCGGCAATATTACCACCATAGACCAAGAATGCCAGCCTGTCCGCTGGGTTTGGACGCGGTAAATCTGTATAATCGCCCGCCCTTTGCAACGACGGACCAGCGCGCGGCGTCGCCGCCACCCCGGGAACCCCATTGAGCAAGAAGCTGTACATCAAGACCCACGGCTGCCAGATGAACGAATACGACTCGGCCCGTATGCGAGACCTGCTGCGCGAGCGCTGTGACCTGGTACCCACGGAAAACCCGGAAGAAGCCGACGTGCTGCTGCTAAACACCTGTTCCATAAGGGAAAAAGCTCAGGAGAAGGTCTTCCACCAGCTGGGTCGCTGGAAGCAGCTGAAGCAGAAGAACCCGGACCTGGTGATCGGCGTGGGCGGCTGCGTGGCCAGCCAGGAGGGGGAGGAGATCGGCCGGCGCGCCCCCTACGTGGACCTGGTGTTCGGACCACAGACCCTGCACCGGCTGCCCGAGATGATGGCGCAGCGCGGCCCGGGGGGCGCCATCGTGGTGGATGTCAGCTTCCCCGAGATCGAGAAATTCGACCGACTGCCCGAGCCCAGGGTCGAGGGCCCCACCGCCTTTGTCTCCATCATGGAGGGCTGCAGCAAGTACTGCACATTCTGTGTCGTGCCCTACACCCGCGGCGAGGAGGTTTCCCGGCCGCTGGATGACGTCATCGCCGAGATTGCGCACCTGGCCGACGGCGGCGTGCGCGAAGTGAATCTTCTGGGCCAGAATGTCAACGCCTACCGGGGAGAGAACCACGAGGGCGAGACCGTCGACTTCGCCGAACTGCTGCACTTCGTGGCGCGCGTCCCGGGCATCGAACGCATCCGTTACACGACCTCCCACCCGGTGGAGTTTTCCGATGCCCTCATCGAGGCCTACGCGCAGATTCCACAATTGGTGGATCACCTGCACCTGCCGGTGCAGAGCGGTTCCGACCGCATCCTGGCGGCCATGAAACGGGGGCACACGGTACTGGAATACAAATCGAAGATCCGTCGACTGCGCAAAATTCGCCCCGACATCAGTATCTCCTCGGATTTCATCATCGGTTTTCCGGGCGAAACTGACGATGATTTCGCCGCCACCATGAAGCTGATCGAGGAGATCGGTTTCGACGTCTCATTCAGCTTTATCTACAGCGCCAGACCGGGCACACCGGCGGCGGAGCTCCCGGACACCACCGATGAAGCCACCAAGAAACAGCGCCTGCAGATCCTGCAGACCCGGATCAACCAGCATGCACAGCAGATCAGCCGGCAGATGGTGGGCCGCACCCACACCATCCTGGTCACGGGCATCTCGAAAAAGGATCCGGGGCAGCTGCAGGGCCGCACGGAGAACAACCGGGTCGTCAATTTCCCTGCCGATGACCCGTCACTGATCGGCCAGTTTGTGCAGGTGGACGTCATCGAGGCACTGCCGAACTCACTGCGCGGCGTATTGAGCGTCGGTTGACGGCGACAAAATCCCGTATATGCTTACACTTATCAATCATGCCCGCCGTGGCAACAGGTTATTTTGAACAGCGAAGCCAGTCCCCAGCAAACGACCCAACAAAGCCTGACCCTGGAACCCAATGATGCCCGTCATCTGGCCATGTTGTGCGGCCAGCTGGACGCGCACCTGCGACAGATCGAACAACGGCTGGGCATTCACATCAGTGCCCGCGGGAACCAGTTCCTATTGAGTGGCCCAGCGGTCAACGTGGCCGCGGGTCGTGAGCTGCTGGTCCACCTGTACGCTGAAATATGCCAGGGCGTGGGCCTCAGCCCGGAGTCCCTGCACCTGCACCTGCAGCAGACGCGCCTGGAGCAGCTGGCGGATATGTCCGGGCAGGAGCCGCCGGTGGAGGCGATCCAGCTGATCCGCACCAAGCGTGCATCCATCAAGCCCAGGGGCAAGAACCAGCAGGCCTATGTGCGCATCATCAAGCAGTGTGACATCAACTTCGGCATCGGGCCCGCGGGCACCGGCAAGACCTACCTGGCGGTAGCCTGCGCGGTGGAGTCGCTGCTGGAGGAGCGCGTGCGCCGCATCCTGCTGGTGCGCCCGGCGGTCGAGGCCGGCGAGAAACTGGGCTTCCTGCCCGGGGACCTGAGCCAGAAGATCGATCCCTACCTGCGACCTCTCTACGACGCCCTTTACGAGATGCTGGGTTTCGAGACCGTGAACAAGTTTATCGAGCGCAATATCATCGAGGTGGCCCCGCTGGCCTTCATGCGGGGGCGCACCCTCAACAACGCCTTCATCATTCTGGACGAGGCCCAGAACACCACCCGCGAGCAGATGAAGATGTTCCTGACCCGCATCGGCTTCGGCTCCACCGCGGTGATCACCGGCGACGCCACCCAGATCGACCTGCCCAGGGGATCACAATCCGGGTTGACCCATGTGAGCAATATCCTCAATGGCGTGGAAGGTATCGGCTTTACCTTCTTTGGCAACCGCGACGTGGTGCGCCATCCCCTGGTGCAGCGCATCGTGGAGGCCTATGACGCCCATGAGGACAAGGCCACTCCGCTGGACCAGAGCAAGCGATGAGCCTGCAGGTGGCACTCCAGCGGGCCAGTGAAGCCCCCGCGCCCGAAGCGCGTCAGTTGCGTGACTGGATCGCGGCAACGCTGGCCGCGCAGGGTCATCCCGGGGACGTCGAAATCACCGTACGGGTGGTGGATGAAGCGGAAATGTCCTCGCTCAACCAGACGTACCGCCGCAAGCCCGGCCCGACCAATGTACTCTCGTTTCCCAGCGAACTGCCACCGGAACTCGAGCTGCCTCTGCTCGGCGATATCGTGATCTGCGCACCGGTGGTCCGGCGGGAGGCGGCGCAGCAGGGCAAGCACGAGACCGAACACTGGGCGCACATGACCGTCCATGGCACCCTTCACCTGCTGGGCTATGACCATGTCGAGGACGACGACGCGGCACGGATGGAGGCACTGGAGACGACGATCCTGGCGGGTCTCGGTTATCCCTGCCCCTACGGAAGCAAATCAGTCCTGGAGCAGGCGGGAGCATGAACGACGAACGATCCGACAACGAGCCGGAAGAGCGATCCTGGATAGAAAAGATCGGGCAGTTGTTCTCCTCCGAGCCGCGCAATCGCAATGACCTGGAAGATGTGCTGTCCATCGCCGCCGAGAACGAGGTTATCGACGAGGACGCCCGCAGCATCATGGAAGGCGCGATGCAGGTCAGCGATATGCAGGCCCGCGATATCATGATCCCCCGGGCGCAAATGGTCGTTATCCGGGCAGATTCCCCGCTGGAGGAGATGTTGCCGCAGATCATCCAGGCCGCCCACTCCCGCTACCCGGTGATCGGCGAAAGCCACGACGATATCCTCGGCATCCTCCTGGCCAAGGATCTGCTGCCGCAGATTCTCGAGAATGACAGCAGCAAATTCAGGATAGAGGAATTGCTGCGCCCTACCGTCGTCGTCCCGGAGAGCAAGCGGCTCAACGTCCTGCTGAGGGAATTCCGCGAGAACCGCAACCATATGGCCATTGTGATCGACGAGTACGGGGGGGTTGCCGGTCTGGTGACCATCGAGGATGTGCTCGAGGAGATCGTCGGGGATATCGAGGACGAGACCGATGTCGAAGCTGACCGCTACATCCGCCGCATCAGCGACGACGATTACTTCATCAAGGCGCTCACACCGATCGAGGATTTCAACGAGCACTTCGGCACCACATTCAGCGATGAGGAGTTTGACACCATCGGCGGCCTGGTGATCCAGGCACTGGGTCATATGCCCTCCCGCAACGAAACCGCCACCATCGACCAGTTCGAGTTCAAGGTTATCAATGCGGACCGGCGCAAGATCCACAGCCTGCGCATGCGGCCCCTGCGAGACTGAGCCGACGACCGGTCGGGCATGAACACCTCCCCCAGTCTGCATCCGATGTTATTGCTGCTGCTGGCACTGCTCGCAGGCGCGATGATCACCCTGTCACTGGCGCCCTTCGAACTGTGGCCCGCCGGGATCCTGGGGTGCGCCCTGTACGCCTACCTGCTGTGCACCTGCAGCCCCCGTGCGGCGCTCTGGCGGGGCTGGCTGTTTGGCCTGGGCCTGTTCGGCAGCGGCGTCTCCTGGGTCTACGTCAGCATACATGTCTACGGCCATGCCGGCGCTCCCCTGGCGGCTGCCCTGACGGCGCTGTTCTGCGCCGCCCTCGCCCTGCTGCACGCACTCTTTGCCTGGTGTTATGTCCGCTTCGTACGACCGCTGCCCGGAGGCATGCTGATGGGTTTCCCCGTATTGTGGGTGCTCTTCGAGTGGCTGCGCAGCTGGTTACTCACCGGGTTCCCCTGGCTGTTCCTCGGCTATGCCCATATCGACACCTGGATCGCCGGCTGGGCGCCGGTCCTTGGGGTCTACGGGCTCTCCTTCATCTGCGCGCTGACCGCCAGCTGCCTGTTCCTGGCATGGCGCAGCCGACAGCGGGTGGCGTGCTTCACCTACGCCGTGATCGTTATCATCCTCTGGGCCGGTGGCGGGGTACTGAAACCGGTTCAATGGGTGGCCAACGCCAGTGACAGGCCCCTTTCGGTCGCCCTCTACCAGCCCAACATCCCCCAGGAGCACAAGTGGGATCCGGCCTGGTACCAGACCATCCTGGACCGCCTCAGGGACGCCAGCAACGACCACTTCGGCAGCGATATCCTGGTCTGGCCGGAAGCTGCCATCCCCGGCTACTACGAGCAGGCCCGGAGGTTCCTGGACCCCATTGCCCTGCGGGCCCTGGCGGAGGAGACCGCCGTGATAACCGGCATCCCCTTTCGCGGGCAGGGCGAGGGCATCTACCACAACAGCATCATGGTGCTCGGCCAGGGAGAGGGGGTCTACCACAAGCGCCGGTTGGTACCCTTCGGAGAATATGTCCCGCTGGAGCGATGGCTGCGTGGGCTGATCGAATTTTTCGACCTGCCCATGTCGACCTTCAGCCCGGGGCCGGCTGATCAGGGTCCGCTGCAGGCCGGGGCATTCCGGGTTGCGCCCTTCATCTGCTATGAGATCGTCTACCCCGACCAGGTGGCCCGGGGTGCCCGCGAGTCTGAACTGTTGATCACCATCAGCAACGACAGCTGGTTCGGGAAATCCATCGGTCCCCTGCAGCACCTGCAGATTGCCCAGATGCGGGCCCTGGAAACCGGTCGCTACCTGATCCGCGGCACCAACAACGGCGTCTCGGCAATCATCGACCACCGGGGCCAGATCGTTAACCGCACTGAGCAGTTCGTCGAAACCACGCTGGTGGGAGAGGCGGAAGTCATGCTGGGCCTGACGCCCTTCAGCAGCTTCGGTTCCACGCCCATCATCGCCGGCTGCGCAACCGGATTACTGCTGATGATCCTGATGTACCTGGGGTTCTGGCGGGAAACCGACTGACCGGCTTATTTGGCGGTGGACGCCAGGATGAACGCTTCCAGTTCCTTGTCGACCCCAAACACATGACGCGTCAGCCACTCGGTGAGAAATGTCGCCACGAGGCCCATGAACACCGGGTCAGCCTTATTCAGGCCGAGCATTATTTCCTCGATCTCTGCGCGGAAACGGTCATGTGATTCGATATGTGCATCACGGTCGGGGAAGTCCAGCAATTCCATGTACCGCTCTTCCAGGGCGAAGTGGTGCTCGGAGTAATCCTTGAGCCGCAGCAGAACCCGGGGATCGGCCCCCGGCTCCCTGATGAGGTCAAGAATCTCGAACAACACCTGGTGCTGGGCATCCTGCCAGATGATGTCACTGGTCTTGCGCATCCCCTAAGCATGGACCCGATTCGGTTGTTTCGCCATTGTGGTATGGGGGTTTTTCCGGCCGATCCGCTCCAACCGAGCCATGGCTGTGGAGTGACCCCTTCCGGGACACGCAAACGCGCCGTCCATGGCAGCTCGACTTCGGCCATCCATGGCCTCAGACGGTCCTGGAAGAGGTCACTCCACAGCCACGGCTCTCCTTCAATGCCAGCCACAGGCTGCGGTGTCTCGCAGCTTGGAAGGAGGGAGAGACGCATTGGCAGCTATGGCCTTCCGGAACCGTGCGAGGCCAGGGACGGCCGAGCCCGAGCAGCCATGGATGGCGTTTTTGCGTGTTCCGGAAGGCCATAGCTGCCAATGCGCCGCAGCGGGATCCATTCTTAACAGCTCTCGCCAAATACTGGTAGAATTCGCCGTTCTTTTTCCCGGCGATCCCGGCCGGTTTTTCACTGCAGTTCACAGGACGACAATTAACGTGGTGATGGATCCGCAATACAATCCCCTGGCCCTGGAGAAGGCTGCCCAGGCGCACTGGCTGGAGAACAACAGCTTCGCCGTGCAGCATGACGCGTCCCGGGAAAAATTCTACTGCCTGGCCATGTTCCCCTACCCCAGCGGCAAGCTGCATATGGGCCACGTGCGCAATTACACCATCGCAGACGTGATCGCCCGCTACCAGCGCATGCTGGGCAAGAATGTATTGCAACCCATGGGCTGGGATGCTTTCGGCCTGCCGGCGGAGAATGCCGCGATCCAGAACAATGTGCCACCGGCCCACTGGACCGCACAGAATATCGAGTATATGCGCGAGCAGTTGCGACAGCTTGGCTTTGCCTACGACTGGGACCGGGAACTGGCCACCTGCGACCCCGAATATTACCGCTGGGAGCAGTGGTTTTTCACCCGCCTGTTCGAAAAAGGGCTGGCCTACAAGCGCCAGGCGGAAGTGAACTGGTGCGAAACCGACCAGACCGTGCTGGCCAACGAGCAGGTGGTAGATGGCTGCTGCTGGCGCTGCGACAACCCGGTGGAGCGCCGGGAGATCGACCAGTGGTTCATCCGGATCACCGCCTACGCGCAGGAATTGCTGGATGACCTCGATACCCTGGACCAGTGGCCCGAGCAGGTGCGCACCATGCAGCGCAACTGGATCGGGCGCTCCGAGGGCGTGGACCTGGATTTCACCCTGGCCGACGGTTCCCCGCTGAGCGTCTATACCACCCGCCCCGACACCCTGATGGGCGTGACCTACATGGCCGTAGCGCCCCAGCATCCGGTGGCAAAGGCCGCCGCAGAGAACAATCCGTCGCTGGCCGCTTTCATCGAGGCGGAAAGCCACGTGAAGGTAGCCGAGGCCGATATGGCCACGATGGAGAAGAAAGGGATGGCCACCGGCATCAATGCCCTCCATCCCCTCACCGGTGAAGAGGTGCCGGTCTGGGTCGCCAACTTCGTGCTGATGAGTTACGGCTCCGGGGCTGTCATGTCAGTACCCGGGCACGACGAGCGGGATCACGCCTTTGCCTGCAAGTACGGCCTGCCCATCGTGCAGGTGATCGACAAAACGGGTGATGCCTACCAGTACGACCCCGCGGTGTGGGCCGACTGGTATGCCGACAAGGAGGATGTGTTCACGGTCAATTCCGGGGAGTTTGACGGCCTGGACTTCGGGCAGGCCTTCGATGCCTTCGCCGCGCGGCTGGAAAGTGAGGGCAAGGGCCAGCGCACGGTGAACTTCCGCCTGCGTGACTGGGGGGTTTCCCGCCAGCGCTACTGGGGCGCGCCCATTCCCATCATCAACTGCGACCGCTGTGGTGCGGTGCCGGTGCCCGCCGATGACCTGCCGGTCGTATTGCCTACCGAGGTGGAATTCGAGGGGGTGGGGTCGCCGATCAAGAAGATGCCCGCGTTCTACCAGACTACCTGCCCCGGGTGCGGTGGCGAGGCCACCCGGGAGACCGATACCTTTGATACGTTCATGGAATCCTCCTGGTACTACGCCCGCTACGCCTGCGCCGGAAACGACCGGGCGATGCTTGACGACGAGGCCAGCTACTGGACACCGGTTGACCAGTACGTGGGCGGTATCGAGCATGCCATCCTGCACCTGCTGTACGCCCGTTTCTACCACAAGCTGATGCGGGATGAAGGGCTGGTGAATTCGGACGAGCCCTTTACCCGCCTGCTCACCCAGGGGATGGTGCTGAAGGATGGGGCAAAAATGTCCAAGTCCAAGGGCAATACCGTGGACCCCCAGTCGCTGATCGACCGCTACGGTGCCGACACCGTGCGCCTGTTCAGCATGTTTGCAGCTCCTCCGGACCAGTCCCTGGAGTGGTCCGATTCGGGCGTCGAGGGCTCCAACCGGTTTCTCAAGCGCCTGTGGAAACTGGCGGCCCGGCACCTGGCGGGCGGACCGGTCGAGGCCCTGGACGTGGCGGCAATGACTGGCGACCAGAAGGCGGTGCGGCGTAAAACCCACGAAACCATTGCCAAGGTCAGCGACGATTTCGGTCGCCGGCAGACATTCAACACGGCTATCGCGGCGATCATGGAACTGTGCAACGAGGTGGGCAAGCTCGACGACAGCCAGCCCCAGAGCCGCGCGGTCACCGACGAGGCCCTGCGCGCCGTCGTGCTGATGCTGTGCCCCATCGTGCCCCATGCCTGCCACCACCTGTGGCCGGCCCTGGGTGGCGCGGGCGACGTGCTCGACGCCAGCTGGCCCATCGTCGATGAATCCGCCCTTACCCGGGACACTATCGAAATGGTCGTACAGGTGAATGGTAAGGTCCGGGCCAAAATGGATGTTGCGGCGGATGCCGACAAGGCCGCCGTCGAGGCGCTGGCGGTGGCGCAGGACAACGTGCAACGCTTCCTGCAGGACGTGACCGTTCGCAAGATCATTGTGGTGCCGGGCAAATTGATTAATATTGTGGCCAATTGATGAGGCCAGCGAGAGGACTTATGCCCGGGCGCCTTGCCGGATTCACCCTGACCCTGGTCGCTGCCTGCCTGGTGGCGGCCTGCGGTTTCCAGCTGCGCGGCACGGGCAGCGAAACGCTCGTGCCCGACGCCTGGAAGAGCATGTACCTGGACACCGACAACCCCAATGGTGAGCTGAGTCGCGAAGTGCGCTCCAGCTTCGCCGCGAGCGGCGTGGTGTGGGCGGAGGAGCGGGAAGAGGCCACTTACCGACTGGTTCTCGGGGCCGAACGTTTCAGCCAGCGCAACCTGTCGGTCAGCGCCGATGCCCGGGCCGCCGAAATCGAACTCACCCTGTCAGCGCAGTTTTCTGTGCAGGACGACCGCGGCAAGCGTGTCATGCCTCCCACGCAGGCATCCGTGGTCCAGCAGATGGAAAACGACCCGAGCAACGTCGTCGGCAAGGCTGAGGAGCTGCGTATCATCAGGTCCGAGATGCGCGTGGAGCTGGCCCGGCAGATGATGCGCCGCATCGGATTCTTTGCTGCCAGCACCGCGCCCTGATGCGTGTCTACCCCGAAAAACTCGCCAGCCAACTGCAACAAGAGCTCCTGCCCGTCTACCTCATCAGTGGCGACGAACCCCTGCTCCTGCAGGAGTGTTGTGACCTCGTGCGGCGCGGCGCCCGGGAGGCAGGCTGCAGCGACCGGGAGGTGATCGACAGCGGCGTCTCGGGCTTCAACTGGCAGGACCTCCTGCACAGTGCCACCAGCATGTCCCTGTTCGCCGAGCGCAAGCTGGTAGAGCTGCGACTCCCCAGTGGCAAACCGGGGGCGGAGGGCAGCAAGGCGCTGTGTGAGTACCTCGACGTGGCCAGCGGCGACGACGTCCTGCTGATCATCGCCGGCAAGATCGACAAGCAATCGACCAACAGCAAATGGTACCGGGCGCTGGACCAGGCCGGCGCTACGGTACAGGTCTGGCCGGTGGATGCCCGCAACCTGCCCCGCTGGCTGCAGCAGCGGGTACGGAGTGCCGGCATGAGTATCGACGACGATGCCCTGCAACTGCTGTGCGAACGGGTGGAGGGAAACCTGCTGGCAGCAGTGCAGGAAGTCGAAAAACTCAAGCTCCTGGCCACCGATTCCCGTATCACCGCTACGACTATCACCGATGCGGTCTCCGATAATGCCCGCTACAACCTGTTCGATATGGCGGACAGCGCCCTCGGGGGCAACGCCACGGGCAGCCTCCGCATGCTGCATGGACTGCGCAGCGAGGGTACTGAGCCCGCCGTGGTCCTCTGGGCCCTGGCCCGGGAAATCCGCACCCTGTACGAAGTACAGGTCGACTGCGATCAGGGACAGTCGGTCCAACAGGCGCTCAATGCGCGACGGGTGTGGAAAAATCGCATGGGGCTGATGCAGTCGGCCCTGGCCCGTCACAGCACCGGCACCCTCTCCGGTTTGCTGGAACAGGCATCCCGGGTCGACGGCAGTATCAAGGGCTTCGCAGATGGCCGCCCCTGGGACAACCTGGAAGACCTCGTCACCGGGCTCTGCGCCACCGGCCCGCACCGCCCCGCTCTATAGAAGCCCGCTCTGTAGGAGCCCGCCTGTGGGAGCCCGCTCCGCGGGCGATTTCCATAGGCCCACTCCCAAATCGCCCGCGGAGCGGGCTCCTACAGGCGGGTGTTTCTGGACTTGCATTCTTCCGGATACCGAACTACTGTATGTTTATACAGTATTTTGGGCCATTCTCCCCGGAGGTTTTATCGCCATGAACCCGATGCTCGAGCAGGTCATTCAGCGCCAGGATACCTGGCGGGGCCATCGCGGCCAGTTTAACGGGACTTTACTCTCTGCCAACAACGATCGGCACGACGGCGAGGGCCTGTCCAGCGGCTACAGCACCCTGGATGCCGAATTGCAGCAGGGTGGCTGGCCCCTGGGCAGCACCATCGAGCTGCTCAGCGACGGCAGCGGCCTGGGGTCCATGGGCCTGTTCCTGCCCGCCATGGAAACCCTCAGCGAGCAGGGCCGCTGGCAGGTCTTCATTGCCCCGCCCTATACGCCCTACGCCCCCCTGCTGGCGGCCCGCGGGATCGACACGGGGCAAGTGCTGCTGGTACACCCCCGCAACCGCGAGGACCTGCTGTGGGCCACCGAGCAGGCCCTGCGCAGCAGTACCTGCAGCGCCGTATTCAGCTGGCTGGGCACACATGACTACCGCTACGGCGAGCTGCGCAAGCTGCAGCTGGCCGCCGCCGGCGGCGACAGCCTGGCGGTATTGTTCCGCCCCCACCAGGCCGCCCGCAACCACGCCCC
Source organism: Halieaceae bacterium (assembly GCA_024640505.1). Taxonomy (GTDB): domain Bacteria; phylum Pseudomonadota; class Gammaproteobacteria; order Pseudomonadales; family Halieaceae; genus JARRPM01. The sequence continues at coordinate 3,527 of JAHEEV010000001.1, read as the reverse complement.
CGCCGGCCTGCGCCTGCAGATGCGGGAGTACCGCCGGGTCCATATCCTCAAGCAGCGCGGCGGCAACCAGGGCATCGACGTGGATCTGCCCCCGTCCGAAGACGTGCCCCACCAACCGCAGCTATGGGAGCTGCCGGCGTGGCCAGTCAGCGGACAGGCGAAAGATAAGGTGTGTCTCAGCTATCAATAATGGGTTGAAAAAGCGATATACTCCGGCTTCCAAACCAATATCAGGATGCAGGTTCCATGCAGGAGTTCCCCCACCACTATCACGCCACGGCGCAGGCCGCGGTCGATAGCCATGTCGCGGTGGCAGCCGGCGATTTTCCCGAGATCATTACCGCGCCACCTGTGGAATTCGGGGGGCCGGGTGACCAGTGGTCGCCCGAACATCTGCTGGTCGGCACGGTCGCCAACTGTTTTATCCTGACCTTTCGCGCCGTGGCCAGGAACTCGAAACTGGATTGGACCCACCTCGAGTGTTCTCCCGTAGGCATTCTCGAACGGGTTGACAAAGCCACTCGATTTACCCGGTTCACTGTTAATGCCAAACTCACGGTGCCATCGGGGACAGATACGGCGAAGGCCGAGCGCCTGCTGCACAGGGCCGAGCGAGGCTGCCTGATCACCCAGTCCCTGATGGCGGACACTGAACTGGTGACCGAAATCATCGTACAGCCCTGAAACGCGGGCGCGCAGGACTGCGGTCCCAGCATGAGCGTACTGACCTGGATCGTAGTGAGCAGCCTCTGCATGAGCGCCATCGCGCTGGTGGCTTTGCGATGATGTGGCTGCTGGGGTTTAGCTCGAGTGACATAAATATCTGACCGGGATGACGGCATACCAAGCCAGGCCATAGAGCCAGTACCGGATCATCAAATGGCGGGAACCGACATGCACCAACTACCCTGCGATTATCACGTCACCGCGACTGCTGAAGCCGGCAGCAACGTGGTACTTAAAGCCGAGGACGTCCCGCAACTGGTGACCGCAGCCTCTGTCGAAGCCGGAGGACCCGGAAACCAATGGTGCCCTGAAATGTTATTGATTGCCGCGGTGATGGACGGACTCGTCGTAGGCTTCAGTGCCATTGCCCGGACATCGGAATTCGAGTGGAATACCGTGAGCTGCCGCGCCGTGGGCACACTGGATCGGGTCGATAAACTGAATCGTTTCACTACTTTCGAGATTGCCCTTACCCTCCGCATCCCGGAGGGAGCAGACACCGAAAAGGCCAACCGACTGGTACAGAAAGCCCATAGGGCCTGCCCGATCGCCAACTCGCTGAACGCCGAGACCCGGCTGGAGATCGAGATCGTCGAGGAATAGCCCGGAGGGCACAGTATGGACATACCGTTCGAGGGCAGCTGCCAGTGCGGCGCTGTCAGCTTCTCGGTAAACACCGCGCCGCTGTTTACCTACGCCTGCTTCTGCACCAGCTGCCAGAAACGTACCGGCAGCGCCTTCAGCATGGGCCTGATCGTGCCGGCCGACGCCATGGACGTGAAGGGGGAACTCACGGCCTGGAGCCGCAGATCCGACAAGGGCCACACCAACACCCGCTACAGTTGCGCCGACTGCGGCAACATCATCTACGGCATCGACGATTCGGGCCTGAACCTTGCAAAACTCCAGGCAGGCCTGCTGGAAGATACCGGCAATCTCGAGCCGGAGGTGTATCTGTTCGGCCGCAGCAGGCCACACTGGTTGACCCTC
>JAHEEV010000001.1:0-1711 GCA_024640505.1 Halieaceae bacterium | reverse complement strand
CGGCATCGACGATTCGGGCCTGAACCTTGCAAAACTCCAGGCAGGCCTGCTGGAAGATACCGGCAATCTCGAGCCGGAGGTGTATCTGTTCGGCCGCAGCAGGCCACACTGGTTGACCCTCCCCGACAAGGCCCGGCCTTTCGAGACCCAGCCGGAGAATCCCATGGACATGCTGCAGGTCGCGCAGGCCTATCGGGATGAAGGCTGACCCTTGGACGAGTGGCTGACCGAATACGGCGTTACCCTGGGGGTCGGGGGCCTGATACTGTTCATGATTTTCATCGTGTGGGACCTGGCCAGGAAGAGTAACGCGGGCAAATTCGGCACCTTCATTCTCTTTATTGCCCTGGCCATGGGCATCCTCGGCTTCGTCATCAAGGTCGTCATCACCTGGCTGATGGAGCGGGGGGGCGTATGAGCCACGTGCACCTGACTATCGGCGATATCACGACGGCACAGGTGGACGCCATCGTCAACGCCGCGAACTCTGCCCTGCTGGCGGGAGGCGGTGTCTGCGGCGCCATCCACCGGGCCGCCGGACCGGCCCTGCAGCAGGCCTGCAACCGGGTGAAGGAGGTTGACGGTGTGCGCTGCCCCACCGGCGAGGCGCGCATCACAACGGCCGGCAACCTGCCCGCCAGGTACGTGATACACGCGGTCGGCCCGCGCTATGGCATCGACCCGCAGCCGCACGCGCTACTGGCCTCTGCTTACCACCACAGTTACACCCTGGCCCTGGAGCATGGCTGCCGCAGCGTGGCAGTCCCCGCCATCTCCTGCGGGATCTTCGGCTATCCGCTGGACGAGGCGGCCCGGATCGCCATCACCACCAGCCTCGAGCCCGCCTTCAGCGATCTGGAGATCACCTTCTACCTGTTCGACCGCGAAATTTACGATGCCTTCGAGGCAGCGCTGCCCAACTGATCTCTGAGCTGTCGCGCCCGGCAGGGCCTGCCCCGGCCCTGTCCGTACTCATTTTTCGGCAACCATGTTTTCGCGAACCTGGTATTCCAGCAACTCTTCATCGTACTGCTCCAGCAGCATTTCCAGCTGGGATAACAGCGTATTGTGCTGACGCCGGTTCAGGGCACTGCAATCCAGGTATCTTTCGACCTGTAACCGGTATTTGTCCATCGCCAGTTGCGCCCTGTTCATTTCGGCCCGGCTGGCGATCTCCCCATCGGGCAACGGGGGCTGTTCCTGCGGCCGATCAGTCCGGCACGCAGCGCCTGCAGTCAGGGTCCAGCTAAGCAAGATTGCTGCATATACAATTCTCATCTCTTACCTCCATCGTTACTTTATGTAACCTTACGCTCGGCAATGTGTTACCACTATCCACCTAAACCGGGGAGCAAGCAAGCGTAAACCTACGGATTTCTTATTAAATTTTTATTAAAAAATAATATCTTATAATCAATTTCAGCATAGAGAAGGTCTGCACCACTTTGTATATTTAAGTAACATTTTGGTGCGACTGTCGCTTCCCCGCCGTGCCTGGGGCCGGTAACGAACTGCCCGGTATTGATCCGCGGTCGACATGAGGTGCACCTTCCTGGCAAAAGCCGGGGCGACGTCTACTATCCTGGATAATCCACCTGCAGGAGCAGACATCATGCAACTGAGCGTACCCGGTGTAGAACAGGCCGTGAGCACCGAGGAGTGGCAGGTTCGCACGGACCTGGCAGCCCTCTACCGGCTGGTCGCCCGCTTC
>JAHEEV010000224.1 GCA_024640505.1 Halieaceae bacterium | reverse complement strand
AATGACCGTGAAATCGTGCGTATCCGCGGCGACGAGGCGCATCCCGCCTCGCAGGGCTACCTCTGCCAGAAAGCCTCCGGGCTCAATTTTTACCAGAATGGGAAAGACCGCCTGACCTCGCCCCTGCGCCGCCGCAGTGACGGCAGTTTTGAGGCCATCGACTGGGAGACGGCCATCACCGAGGTGAGCCAGCGCCTGATGGCGGTGCGGGATACCCATGGCGGCGACAAGATTTTCTATTACGGCGGTGGCGGGCAGGGGAATCACCTGCCCGGCGGCTATGCCGCGGCGATCCGCAAGGTTCTCGGGATGCAGTTCCGCTCCAATGCCCTGGCCCAGGAGAAGACCGGGGAGTTCTGGGTCAACGGCCGGATGTTCGGCAATCATGTTAAAGGCGATTTCGAGCACTGCGACGTGGCGGTGTTCCTGGGGAAGAATCCGTGGCACTCCCATGGGGTCCCCCGGGCCCGGGCCTGGCTGAAGGAGATCAGCAAGGATCCCGGGCGCACCCTGATCGTGATCGACCCGGTGGTTTCGGAGACCGCCCGGCTGGCTGATATCCACCTGCAGGTGAAGCCCGGTACCGATGCCTGGCTGCTCGCCGCCATGCTCGGGATGCTGGTGCAGCAGGGCAAGTACCGGGGCGAGTGGCTGGCGGAGCACGCCACGGGTCTGGATGCGGTGCTGGAGACTTTCCGCGAGGTACCGGTTGCGCACTATTGTGACCTTGCCGGCCTGGAGCAGCAGCAGGTGCAGGATGCGGTGGATGCCATCGCCGGTGCCCGCGGCGCGGCGATGTTCGAAGACCTGGGCGTCCAGATGAACCTGCACTCCACGCTGGTGAGTTACCTGGAGAAGCTGGTCATAATGCTGTGCGGCCAGTTCGGTAATCCCGGCGGCCAGTACATTCCCGCGTCACTGATGAATATCGCCGGCAGCGGCCGGATCTCCCGCAACAGCCCGGTGGTCGGGGCACCCATCATCAGTGGCCTGGTACCCTGCAACGTAATCGCCGACGAGATCCTGACTGACCATCCGGACCGCTACCGGGCCATGGTGATAGAGGCCGCCAACCCGGTGCATTCGTTGGCGGATTCCCGGCGCTTTGGCGAGGCCCTGCGCAGCCTGGACACGGTGGTGGTCATCGACGTGGCCATGACAGAAACCGCACGGCAGGCCGATTATGTGTTGCCGGCCGCCACCCAGTACGAGAAGTGGGAGGCGACCTTTTTCAATTTCGAGTTCCCGGACAATTATTTTCACCTGCGCAAGCCCCTCTTCGAGGCACCGGATTACGCGCTGTCGGAGGCGGAAATCCACGCCCGCCTGGTGGAGGCGATGGGAGCGATGCCGGAGACGCTGTGCGCCGAACTGACCGGAGCCCTGGCCGCGGGCGGGCGCGCTGCCTATCGCGACCGCTTCATGCAGGCCATGGCGGAGGATCCGTCGATCGCCGACCTGGCCCCGGTGATTCTCTACCGGACCCTGGGACCCAGCCTGCCCGGGGGCGCTGCTGTGGCGGCGGCTCTGTGGCCGGTGGCCATCGGTTTTGCGGTGCGAGAGTCCGCATCCCTGCAGCGGGCGGGATTCGACGGTGACCCCCTGGCCCAGGGTGACGCCCTGTTCGATGCGATACTGGCGGGGCATAGCGGGATCGTGTTCGCCAGGGATGATTACGAAGCGGTCTGGGCGCGCCTGGGGAATGAGGGCCGGGTCAGGCTCGATCTGCCCGATCTGCTGGCCGAGGTGCCCGCGCTGGAGGCCCCGCCGGAGAAAATTCTCAGCAGTGAATATCCCTTCGTGCTGATGGCCGGGGAGCGTCGTGATTACTCCGCCAATACCATCTACCGCGACGCCGGCTGGCGCCGCAAGGATGCCGAGGGTGCCCTGCGCATGTGTTCCGACGATGCCGGACGCCTCGGTATCGTCAACGGCGGCCAGGCCCTCATCACCACGGCCAAAGGTCAGGCCCTGACCCGGGTCGAGATCACGGAGCGCATGCAGCCGGGCCACGTGTCCCTGCCCAACGGCTATGGGTTGGACAATGAGGATGGCACCCGCCGCGGTGTGTCGCCCAACGAGCTGACCTCGCTGGAGCATCGCGATCCGATTGCCGGTACGCCCTACCACAAATTTGTGCCGGCGAGGATCGAAGCCGCGGGCTGAGTTCCCTTGAGCTAGCGCAAGCTTTTACCGGAAAATGCCTGACGGCATTTCCCAAGCGGGCGCTTGGCGCTATGCTGTGCACCTCTGTCATTCTCGAACCCTGTCATGAGCCAACAATCACTTTCCATAGCTATCACCGGCGCCGGTGGCGCCGGCGTCATCTCCAGCGGTGAGCTGTTGCTCCAGGCCTGGGCCCGGGAGGGTGGGCGCGGCCTGTTGCGCAAGGCCTTCGGGCCCCAGATTCGCGGCGGTGAATCCGCGGCCCTGCTCAAGCTCACAGCGGGCGAGCGCTATACTGCGGCCAGCCACTACGACGTGGTGCTGGCCCTGGACTGGGACAACTTCTCCCGGTTCGAGGACGAGATCCGCCTCGGGGCCGACAGCTGGATCATCTGCGAGGACAGCGAAGCGCTTCCTCCCGCCGTGGCGGCGTTGGGCGCCCGCGTCCTGGCCGTACCCATCGCCGACCTGGCAGCGGAGAGTCACCCTGAGGGGCGGGTCAACATGCTGGCGCTGGGCCTGCTTGGCAATCTGCTGGGGCTACCGGCAGACAGCCTGTGTGACCTGGCGGGCCAGAAGCTCGCGCGCAAACCGGAGCCCTACCGGGAAGCCGCCAGCGCCTGCATCCGGCGCGGCGCCGCGATTTCCCTCGACTGCCCGCTGGACCCACCGACCCGGGGCGAGCCCGACACCTGGTACCTGAGCGGCAACCAGGCGGCGGGACTGGGTGCACTGGAATCCGGTATCCGCTTTGTCGCCGCCTACCCCATCACCCCGGCGTCGGATGTCCTGGAGTGGATGGCGGGTGGACTGGAAAAAGTGGGCGGCCAGCTGCTCCAGGCGGAGGATGAACTCGCCGCCATCAACATGGTGATTGGCGCGGCTTTTGGCGGCGTACCCTCCTTCACGGCCACCTCGGGTCCAGGCCTGGCGCTGATGACCGAGAGTATCGGCCTGGCGGTGGCCAGTGAGACCCCGGTGACCATTCTCAATGTGATGCGCGGTGGACCATCCACCGGCATTCCCACCAAATCCGAGCAGAGCGACCTGAACATTGCGCTGGGTGGCCTGCACGGCGATGCACCCCACCTGGTGCTGGCGCCCCTGGACATCGCCGATTGCGTCTTTACCACGGGCTGGGCGGTGCAGCTCGCGCAGCACCTGCAGACCGCGGCCATCGTGTTGTCGGACCAGTTCATCGGCCAGTCCACGGCGGTCGTTTCCGAGCCGCGCCGCTGCAGACTCGACGTGCCCGCCCCGGAGGCGGGCGATACGGAATACCTGCGTTATAAACTGACCGCCTCCGGCGTCTCCACACTGGCGGCGCCGGGCGATGCCGACCAGCGCTTCACCGCCGACGGCCTGGAGCACAACGAGAAGGGCGCGCCCTCGGCCAAGCATTCCGACCACCAGCTGCAGTTGGAAAAACGGCAGAACAAACTCACCGCGTTCGACTACGGCGATGACTGGGCGCAGCTCGAGGGAGAGGGCCCCGTGGCCCTGGTCTGCTTCGGCTCCGCCTCCACCGCGGTGGCGGAGGCAGCGGCGCTGCTCGATGCGAAAGGGGTACCGACCCGCACCGTGGCGCTGCGCCTTCTGGCTCCATTGCAAACGGATGCTCTGGCCCGGGCCCTGGCGGACTGCGAACGGGTCGTGGTGGTGGAGCAGAATCACAGCAAGCAGTTGTTTCACTACCTGAGGGGGCAGATGGATTTCCCGCAGACGTT
>JAHEEV010000087.1 GCA_024640505.1 Halieaceae bacterium | reverse complement strand
GCGCTTGCTGCGATCGATGTGGACCATCTTTACGGCTGCCATGCACCAGCCGAAAATCGGGATGCGCAGCAACTCCTTCTTGAAGACATAGGCCAGTGGGTGTGGTGTCATGCTCGGGAAATAAAAGGTCTCCCACGTGGACTGGTGCTTGGGACACAGCACCACCCGGCGCATATCGTGTGCCGGAGGCAGGTTTTCCAATCCCTGTACCCGGTATTGCACGCCGCCAATGATCCGCGCCGCGCCGATCACACCCTTCAACCAGGGCACGGCAAACCACCACCAGAGTTTGGTATCGCTGACGAAAGGAGAAAAAATAAGCAGTGCCAGCCCCAGGGGAATGATCGACAGGACCATCCAGAGGAAAACCAGGGTCGATCGAATGGCGTTCATGCAGGGCTTCCGTTCTTTTTCCGTGGTGCATTAAACCAGAATGTCAGCACAGGATAAAACCCCGGTGCGGATGCCGGATGCAACTCCTTTTGCATCATCATTCAGGTTACACTGATTGCTTTGGCAGTGCGGGCAGACATCATGAACCGTGTAAAATCACAGGGGCTGCAACAACTGGGCGATGGCGCCTACGCCTGGCTGGCGCCTCACGGCACCTGGGGCTGGAGCAATGCCGGCCTCATCGTCGATGGCGGAGAATCGCTGCTCGTGGATACGCTTTACGACCTGGACCTCACGGGTGAGATGCTGCAACGCATGCGCGATGCCGAGCCCTGCACTCGCCGGATTGGCACACTGGTGAACACGCACGCCAATGGTGATCACACACACGGGAACGAACTGGTGTCCGGCGCAGACATTATCGCCTCCACCGCGTCAGCCCAGGAAATGGCGGAGCTTCCTCCGGAGGCAATGGCAGCGTTCGTCGCAGCGGCCGGTGAGATGGGAGAGGTCGGAAACTACTTTCTCCACTGCTTCGGTCAGTTCCGTTTCCAGGGCATCCGCTACACCCCGCCCACGCGCACCTTTGACGGCGCATTGTCACTGCAGGTTGGGGACAAGCCGGTTCACCTGCTGGAGGTTGGCCCCGCGCACACGCGGGGCGATGTGCTCGTGCACTCCCCCTCGGACCGCGCGGTATTTACCGGGGACATCCTGTTCATCGAGGGCACACCGATCATGTGGGAAGGGCCGGTCGGTAACTGGATCAAGGCCTGCCGGCTGATCGAGGAGATGGACGTGGACCATATCGTGCCCGGACACGGCCCCATTACCGACCAGAAGGGCGTGGCAGCAGTCAGGCATTACCTGGAGTACATTCGCGACCAGGCCCGGGCACGATATGATGCCGGCATGGACGCCTTCGAAGCGGCGAAAGACATCGAACTGGCGGAATACTCGGCGTGGTCTGACCCTGAGCGGATCGCGGTCAACGTTGACAGCCTCTATCGCGAATTTACCGGGGAAAAGCAGGCCACCGACATTATGGTCCTGTTCGGCCAGATGGCGGAACTGGCGGGGTATCCTGTCACTAGCGACGACAACGCAGCCGGCTGACCGCACCCCAGCAGGAGCAGACCGCCCCCATTGCCTCCCGCTGTCATCGGCGAGCCAGACGGGTATACTATGGGGTTTTGGCACCCCCATGTCATGGGACAGCGTCCTCGTGAAAAAACCCGTTTCCAAAGATGATATCCGGCAGGAACTGCAGCAGGAAGTGGAAAGCTTTCTCGAGCAGGGAGGAAGCGTGCAGCGCATTCCCCAGGGTATCAGCGGCAAGGAACCGGGTGATCCCCCGGTCTACCTGAACCGGCGACTGTTCGTAGAGCCCCGTACCGAGCGCACGCAGATCCCGGAGGTCATCGCTGCCATCGACGCACGTCGCAAGGAGCAGCGCAAGCGCACCCCGGAGCGCAAACGTTCACGTAAACCCCAGCCCCGCCGCAAAATCATCTACGACGATTTCGGGGAACCGCTCAGGAAGGTTTGGGTGGAAGACTGAAAGCGCGCCCTTCACACATTAACGCAATCTGCCATGCAAGACGTTTCCCGCCTAAACCTCGTTTCGTACCGGCGAATTCAACGGGAACAAAAAAAGGGGCCGAAGCCCCTTCAGTCTAGCGTTTCGCAGAGATCAGCTGAAGCGACGACGCACGCCGCTCAGGAAACCGCCCAGGGCCAGGAAAGCGCCACCGGCGAGGCCAACCAGGAACAGCGGGCTGGCAGTGGTCGGCATTTCGACCGTTTCTTCCACGATCACAACCACAGTCTCCTCGCCAAGACCTTCTGACGTATCGTCAGCAACGGCGAGTGCGAAGCGGTCTTCGGGGAGATAGACATTCAGTTCCTGGCCACGCATCAGATCGCTGGCGCGATACTGACGACCGGCGATATTGGCGCGCCAGTCGCTGGGCAGCGTGATGCTGCGGCTGTCACCGCGGCTGCCATCAGCATGGATCGGACGGAAAGTCATGGTGTTACCCCGTACCCGCACGACTTCTACCTTGCCCTGTGCGTAGAGTTTACCGTCTTTCTCGTAAACCGCGTGACAGGTGCGGCCGATATCCGGGTTATTGGCCAGTACTTCAGCCGCCCAGTTGAGATCTGCACAGGTGACACCGCTTACCATGGTCTTCTCCTGCGCCATCAGCGAACCTGCTGAAAGCGAGAGGGCCATCCCTACTGCTACTACCATCTTCTTGGACATGTCAATTCCTCCTTTTTAGTTACGGTTGACATAGGTTGAGTCGAGTGACGCAGTCACGATAAATCGCTTGGGCGCATGCCCGACAAAGTAAAACGGGTAACAGGTGACCAGCGTTACCGTCTGGTCCTTCGTATCCTGCAATAAACGGGTGTCGCTGATCTCTACCACCTGCGTGGCATCGACCTTGAATTTCTTGGTACCTTCCAGGGTCTGCAAGACCAGCTGGTCACCCAGCTCGATATCTTTCAGGACGCGGAAATAGCCGTCGCGGTGTCCTGATATCCCGATATTACCGGGCTCATGAGGGTATGCCATGCCGTCTATGACGCCCGCGCCCCGATCCATGGTGAGGTCAGTACTGGTGGAGTACACCGGAACTTTAAGCTGCACGGATGGTATTTCCAGCACACCCAGCAGCGGCGGCATTTCAGCCTGCAGACTGGCTTCATAGTCAGCGATGCGGCCCGGTGCCCACAGTGTTGTGTCCGGTTCACCGATGTCGGAAAAGTCCTGAATTTTGACGCCAGAGGCTGTGTCTTCGCCGCTATCGACGGCGGCCATTGCCTCTGTCATGCGCTCGAACTCGGCGATACCTTCGCGTCGCTCGACTTCACCCTGCGCGAGTTGCACCACGAAGAAACACGTCAGGATCACTCCCAACGTATAACTCAGCACTTCGACGAGACGATAAGCTGTCGAACGAATCCTGCCTGGCATGCGTTGTTCTTTCTCTCCCAAGGCTCTGACCGCGATAATGGTAGCACCGAGCATAGTCCACTACTATGCCCTAAACGTGGTCTAATACGGCACTGACCCGGTCCGAACGCGTAAAGATGCGCGCTTACAACCCATTTGTCAAATGAGTACAACGAGGCGGATCTACCTATGAGCCCTACCATAACCCCGTTTAACGCGAGCATTCCGGAATCTAACCTGCAGGACCTGCGCGACCGCCTGGCTCGCACCCGGTGGCCGGGACGGGAAACCGCAGGGGGCTGGGATCAGGGCGTACCCCTGGATTATGCCCAGGACCTGGCGGCTTACTGGGCGCAGGACTACGACTGGCGCCGGTGGGAAAAAAAACTCAATGGCTGGCCACAATACATGACGGATATCGATGGCATCGATATTCACTTCATCCACCGCCGCAGCCCCTGTGAAAACGCGCTGCCGCTGATCATCTCACACGGCTGGCCCGGCTCCGTGGTGGAGTTCAACCGGGTCATCGATGCGCTGGCCGATCCTGTCAGTGCCGGCGGGTCGGCGGAAGACGCCTTTCATGTAGTGACGCCCTCCCTGCCCGGTTATGGTTTTTCAGGTAAGCCTGCCAGGCCGGGCACCTCCGCAGAAGTGATCGGTCGTATGTGGGGCAAGTTGATGGCGCGGCTCGGCTATGACCGCTACGTGGCCCAGGGAGGCGATTGGGGCGCGATCATCACCCAGAGCATGGGTATTACCGAAACGCAACATTGTGCAGGCATCCATCTGACGATGCCCATCGTCGCTCCGGATCCGGATACCATGGACAATCTCACCGAGCGGGAACAGTCGGCACTCGACCGGATGAACGACTACAGCCAGCATGATTCTGGTTACTCCAAGATCCAGTCCACCCGGCCGCAGACGATCGGCTACGGTCTCGCGGACTCACCGGTGGGGCAGATGACCTGGATCATCGACAAATTCTTTTCCTGGACCGACTGCGAAAAAAACGGAGAGTTTCACCCCGAGAACGCCATTACGCGGGACGAATTACTGGACAATGTGATGATGTACTGGCTGAACAATTGTGCCGCCTGTTCCGCCAGACTCTACTGGGAGAGTTTCAATACACCCAACCTGGATCCCATCGCCATACCGGCAGGGGCATCCATATTTCCCCGGGAGATCTTTCGAACGAGTCGCCGCTGGGCGGAGAAACGCTTCAGCAACCTGATCTATTTCAACGAACTGGACAGGGGCGGTCATTTCGCGTCGCTGGAGCAGCCTGAGACGTTCGTCAAAGAGTTGCGCGACTGTTTCCGGGTACTGCGGTAAGACCCGGGAGGCGGTCAGTCTTCGAAATCGTCGCTGGTAATCAGGCTATCGCTGAAAGGCGGCGGCACGGGACGGTCGGGATCCTCGCCCGAGAACCGGCGGGATCCTGCCGGTGGCTGGCGAACCTCGTGATTCTCGGGGAGCATTGGCCGGGAGATCGGCCCGAGCGACGGGGGGACGCAGGATGCGCTATCTGAATCGACCGCCGGAAAATCTGCGGGCTCTGTATGAGCGGCACTCTCCACAGCATGCGGTCTGGTTTCGGGCAACGCCTCCTCCGGAGGCGGCGGCGCAGGAAAATCCCTGCCGATCAGGGGCCGGCGGTGACTCCTGCTGCCGATGAACTCCAGGTTCGCAAAGGCGGCATCATCCCGTCGCGGTTCGCTGCCGGATGCGGCCGCCCTGGCGCGAGATGACGCGACCGACTCCACCTGCTCCCTGACGGTCTCTGCCAGGGTCGTCGCCGCCGGCGGTGCAGACGACTGAGACGGCTGAGACGGTGCAGACGATGCTGAAGGCGCCGCCATCATACGCGCCTGCTCTACCAGCGTCAGACCCGCGGGCGCCTGTCCGCCGGGAGAGAGTACGGCAGAACCGGGCGGTGCGCCGGGTGAAAGCGTACGCCGGGTCCGCTGCCCGGCCGGAACGCCGTCCATATCATAGGCCGTAGCGTCGCTGCCGACTGCCTGGCGCAAGGTCGCAACCCGCGGCACGGCTTCCTCTTCTTCTTCCAGAAGTTCGATGTCAGGTGCCGGCTCCCGCCTGAGCGCCCGTTGTTTCAGGACGGCTTGCGCACATTCCGACCAGCGACCGAAATGGGCCGACTCGGCGGGGTCGGGCATGCGGTGTTTGCGGAATCCGCTCATGGCGTCCATAAAGCGCTGCTTCACCGCGCGGTAGTAATAGATGTGCTCCTCGGTCTGCAGGGGTATCAGGTCACTGCCGCCGCGGATGACCAGCATCTGGGGCGGAAGCTGCCCCTGCAGGCTGTGCAGCAGGTCGGCGAGGAAACAGAGGCTGAAGGCCGAGTCCAGTGGGGTCTTCAGCTGCGTATCGCAGGGGATATAGAGGTAGTCGCCGAGCTCCGAATAGCCGCTGGTGCGCATCAGCAGGTTGGCGGAGCCGGCCAGGGGTCCCACGGCCAGCTGCCCATTGACGATAAAGTCGACGCCCCGCCGCATGGCATCCAGGGTCGCCGTACGGCGCCCCGGCTCAGCCCGGTCCCAGTCGATCAGCACCACATCCTTGCCTTCCGCGCGCAGGGTCTCTGCCATGTCATCCTGGCGCTCACCCCTTTCACGGGGTGGCGTGCTGCCCTTGTCAGGTGCAATACCGTGGTCGGGATTTTCCAGCGTGAGCCGTTCCATCCAGCAGGCGAAGGGTGATTCCCTGAACAGTGAGAGGTCTTCGGGTGTGTAGATTACGGTGCTGTCGGCTGAATAAAGATACATTGGTTTGCGCGTGTTTCCCCTCCCCCGGATGAAAACAGCGTAAGCCCTGGATTTTCACTTAAGCCGTTTGGGTATTTATATCGGAATGGGGGACAGGTGTCCACGCCGCGGGGCAAAAACAGCCGCCACCAGGGGTCGATCTGCCCCAAACCGGTCACCGGTAAGCCGCTGGTTTCGCCGGGGATCAGGGGCGCCGGTAGATCGTTGCCCCGCCCACCAGGGTGCGCTCGACTTTGAGATCCCGGATGCCCGTGGGGTCGTCCAGCGGGTTGCCCGAGAGAACCACGAGATCCGCATACTTCCCGGGCTCCAGGGAGCCGCGGTTATCGTCCTGGAAGACCTGCCAGGCGGCGTCGATGGTGACGGCCCTCAGCGCATCCATCACACTGATGCACTGCTCGGGTCCGAGCACGTCACCACTGGTGGTGCGTCGATGAACCTGGCTCCATACCGCCTGCAGTGGCAGCATCGGGGTGACGGGTGTATCGAGGTGAGAACTGAAACGCAGGCCCTCCTCCAGGGCCCAGCGCGCGGGGCTCATGGTTGCCGCCCGCTCCGGTCCCATGAAAATATCCCGGTGGCGATCACCCCAGTACCAGGTGTGGGCGGAGAAAAAACTGGGCGTAATGCCCAGGGCTTTCATGCGCGCGACCTGATCTTTCCGGGACATCTGCGAATGCACCAGAATCATGCGCGGATCCTCGACGGGATGCACCTTCCGGGCCGACTCGAAGGCATCCAGAATGTCCTCGATAGACTCGTCACCATTGCCGTGAATCGCCAACTGGTAACCGGCCCGGTGCAGGGCCTCAACCTTGGCGAACAGTTCCTCCCGTGGGATCGCCGGGTATCCACGGTAGTCGGCATCACCGTGAAACGGCGTATGGTAGGGCCGGCTGAGGTAGCCGGTGTAGCCCTGGATGCTGCCGTCCGCGACCAGCTTGACCGCACCCATGGTCACCCTGTCGCTCTGGTAATCCTCGGGATCATAGTCGCCGTTGAACAGGGATTCTCCAAACTCGTGTTCAAAGGGGAACAGGACCAGCCGCATGGGAATGACGCCGAGCCTGCTGAAGATGCTCAGCCCCCGGGTCAGTTCAACGCTGGTCCCGCCGGACTGGGCCGTGGTCACACCGAGGGAGGCGTATTCCACAGACGCCGCCTTCATCATCCGGTAGACATCGATCAGAGCGATATCCTGCATCTGTGTCAGCACGTCTAGTCGTGCAGTCTCTTCCAGCAGGCCATTGGGTTCCCTTGACCCGGGGCGTCGACCGATGACACCGCCCACGGGATCCGGCGTATCGGCATCGATCCCCACCCGCTCGAGGGCAAGACTGTTTGCCACCAGCATGTGCCCGGAGATGTGCATCGCGACGACCGGGTGCTCCGTGGAAACCCCGTCGAGCTCGGCGCGCGTGGGGTGGCGCATCTCCGCCAACAGCGTGTCGTCGTAGCCGAAGCCGGTGACCCACTCACCCGGCGCTGTTCCATCGACCCGCTCCCCGAGGGCAGCCAGTACCTCCGCCATCGTCCTTTTGTCACCGATGGGCGGGCTGTTCAGATCCTCGGAGATGACATGCATGCCCGAGCCGGGAAAATGGCCATGAGCGTCGATAAATCCAGGCAGGAGCGTCCGTCCTCGAAGGTCCACCACCTCCGTCTCATCCCCCGCGAGCGCCATGATTTCTTCCGTGCTGCCCACTGCCTCGATCCGGTCACGGCGAACTGCAATCGCCTCGACGATCCGGTTATCCCCGTCCATGGTCAGGATGTCCCCGTTGATGAACACCTGATGATCAGGGGGCGCTGGCGTGCGGGTGGCGATCCTGACCAGCACACCGAATCCCACCAACAGGGCGGCGAATATTACCAGGAGGGTTTTCCAGTTCATGCTCTCAACCTGTGCAGCCCGAATGGGTGTGGGCAGCCCTCATTCAGGCCACCTCACCGATGAGAATCTCCGCCAGCCTCGCCCGATGCCAGGCCGCATCCCCCCACAGCATCTGGCTATGCTTCTGCCGCTTGAAGTACAGGTGCAGGAAACACTCCCAGGTGAAGCCGATGCCGCCATGACACTGCACCGAGCGCCCGGAGGCAAACGCTGCCGTTTCACTGGCCGAGGCCTTGGCCATATGTGCGTACTGCAGCGCCCTTTCGGGCTCGGTATCGATAGCACAGGCCGCGTTGTAGACCAGGGATTTGGTCTGGTCGATCTGCACCATCACATCCACCAGCGGGTGCTTGACCGCCTGAAAAAAGCCCAGAGGCCGGTCGAATTGCTTGCGTGCGCCGACGTACTCCACGGTGGTCTGGAGCTGCCACTCAGCCGCGCCCACGATATCCGCCGCCAGCGTGGTCCAGATGGATGGGAACGCTGCGTTCAGGGCTGCCAGCCCGTTGCTGGTGACCTCCTGCGCTTCCACCTGGTCGAAGACCACATGGGCCTGGTCGCGGGTGAGATCGACAATCGCATCCGGCCGGATCGTTACCCCGGGGGCATCCGCCGCCACCCAGTACAGGGAGAGACCCGCGGGTGAACGGGCACTGACCAGCAAGCGATCGACCTTGCGGGCATCCTGCACGAACCAGGCCGTGCCATTCAGTACACCGTCTTCGCATGCAACGTCCGCGTCACCGGCGTTCCAGGAACCCTCGCGGTTGGTAATGGCCAGGGTGGCTGAGCGACCCTCGGCAATCTCTGCGAGCGCAGGCTCGCCGGCAGCGCCACAGGCGACCAGTACGTAACTGGCGTTGAGGGTTCCCAGCAACGGGCAGGGAAAGGCCGCCCGCCCCAACTCTTCCGCCAGCCCCGCCATCGCCACCACGGGCATACCCACGCCACCGGCGGCTTCAGGCACGGCCAGTACCGACCATCCCAGATCCACCATCTGTTGCCACAGCTCGGGCTTCCAGCCGCATTCACTCATTTTTTCCGGGTCGGGGTCTGCGGCGACCAGCGCGTGCAACTGGTCAACGGGCAGACGCTCCGCGAAGAACTTGCGGGCCGACTCCTTGAGCAGCGCCGCTTCCTCGCCGAAGCCAAAATTATCGGGTTGTGCCATGTCATTTACCTCACTTGGACTTGGGCAGGCCGAGCACACGCTCGCCCAGGATGTTGCGCTGCACCTCGCTGGTGCCGGCGGCGATGGTCATGCCATAGGAATTCATGTAGCACAGGGGCCACTGGCCGCCGGCCGGGGCATTTTCGTCTCCCATATAAAGGGAGGCCGCGGCGCCTTCGATCTCCAGTGCCAGGGCAGCCGTGTCCTGGGCGATTTCCGAAGCGAGCAGTTTGTTCTGCAGCGCCAGGCGCATGGGGTGGTCGAGCAGGGCTGGCACCCGCGAGCGACGCTGGTTGTGATTGAGCCCCTGCTCGCAGATAACCTGCTGCATGATGCGATCACGCAACAGAGGATCTGCCGCCGCAGGCCTGCCATCGCGCTGACAGCTGCGTGCCAGCTCGATCAGGTTGGGGGTATTATTGGCGTGGGTCGACTTGCTCTTCATGCCCCCGGCCCGCGGCGTCTGCAACTCCCCCGCCCCCCGTTCGTGCAACAGGGTGGTCATGGCAACCTGCCAGCCCTTGCCCAGCTCGTCCAGGCGGAAACCGTCATCCACCTCGAGACCTTCGAAAATTACCTCGTTGAAGCCCGTCTCGCCGGTGATCTTGATCAGGGGGCGCACGGTCACCCCCTTCCCCAGGGCGGAACGGATAGGCACCACGAAATAGGAGAGTCCGTCATACTTGTGGGATTTGTCGGTACGCAGCAGCAGGATCATCCACTCGGCGAAATGCGCCAGTGACGTCCAGACCTTGTGACCATTGATCACCCATTTGTCGCCCTGCTTCTCGGCAAAGGTCTGGACACTGGCCAGGTCGGAGCCGGCACCGGGCTCGCTGAACCCCTGGCACCAGATATCCTCCCCCGAGAACAGGCGCGGCAGGAGCCGCTCCTTGAGCGCTTCCTGTCCGTGGTAGAACACGGTGGGTGCGGCCATCCCCAGACCGATGATATTGGGAAAGTAAGGCGTGCGGGCGGCGACCATCTCCTCGTTGGCGACCCGCTGGCAATCCGTGCGCCCGCCGCCACCCACAGCCACGGGATAATCACAGCCCACCAGGCCTGCCTGATAGGCCGCTTTCTGCCAGTCCTGCAGGTAGGAAAGCTGCTCGTTGGTCATGATTTCCAGCGCCGTTTGCGGCAGACGCACCGATGGTTCGTCGGGCCGGTTCTGCGCGAGCCATTCGCGACAATGCTGGCGGAATTCCGCCTGTTCCGGCGTATCCTTGCGAGCGTTATCAGACATGCTTGTTACCTCGATGTGATCAGTAATGGGGCGGCTTTTCTTCCTCGGCAACGGCGGCCCCGGGAACTCCCTGGGCGGTCTGCTCGTCCAGGCGCTGTTTCAGCAACTCCAGCTGCCGGCGCAACACCAGGATCTCCTGCTGCTGGCGGGCGACGGCCTCGTTGAGGGCTGACACGGTATCTTCCTGAAACGCCAGCTGGCTCTGCACGTCTGCCAGTTGCCGCAGCAGCTCCTCGGTATCGTCCCCCACAACTGTCTCCCCGGCCAAAGCCTGTTGCCGTGCACGGCACAGTAATATACTGGCAACCCCGACAGCAAGACGTCACCGCGAGATGAGCAAGCGCAACGCCAACAACAGTCGCCTGGTTTACTCCACTGAATCGGGGCGGTTATGCCCACAATGCCACCGCCCGGTGGCGGAATGCGTCTGTGGCCGGGACCGACCTGCAGCGATCGGCGATGGGGTGGTGCGCCTGCAGCGGGAGACCAAGGGGCGCGGTGGCAAGGCGGTCACGGTGGTATCCGGCGTGCCCCTGGCGGGCGCAGCGCTGAAGGAACTGGCCCGGTCGCTGAAGCAGAAATGCGGGGTCGGCGGGTCGCTCAAGGGCGACACGATCGAAATTCAGGGCGATCAGCGCCAGATTCTGAAATCAGAATTAGAAAAGCGCGGTTATCTCGTAAAAATTTCAGGCGGTTGACAATTTTTAAGGAGTTAATTGCTTTTTCTCACATTTTAACTCCACTTTTATAGATTTTATTCCAACAAAAAAGCCAGCTCGCCCTCTTTCCGGCTCACATATTTTCAGAGTTACGTAAGCTTCCCCGAACGCTTGTGAAAAAAACTCCGCAACTGGTTATTTTTGTTGGATTTATTTTTTTAGTGTGGTAAAAAGTTAATCGTGAGTCAGGAAATGTCGGTAAAAGGACTATAACTCCGTCGCCGGCACAGAATAACCCGACCACAGACAACCATAATAGTGAAACGGCAGTATCTGACGGATGTGACATCCCTGCGAGGGAGTGGGTTATGTATGTTACCGCAGAGCACCTCAGGGACCAGGTCATTCGACCTACCCTGAAATACCTGGGAGCGTGGAACCCCGCTACGGAATCGTTCCTGCTCAACTCAGTCGTCAAAGCCCCGGAACTGGGGCTGTTCTCAGCACGCAATGACGGCCTCGGGCTGTTCCACATCACCGCTGCGCAGCACCGGGACCTGTGGGATCGCTACCTGGCCTTCAACCCGGACCTGGCAAGCCGGGTGCGCGGGCTGGCGAGCCAGCGGGCGTTTCTCAGCGACCCGGACAGCGAGTTACAGACCAATCTGAGCTATTGCACGGCCATAGCCTGGCTGCTCTATCAACGCTCGGGGCGCGCTGTAGGCCACGAGAACACGGGCGCACGGGCGACCGCCTGACCCCCCAGCCGCCACGGGAGGCGTCGCCTTCCAGGCGGCCCGGGGGCGACAGAACCGTGATCCGGGGAACTGCGGATCACGATTGTGACAGCAGGTGACCCCACCCGGCGAGGTCCTCCGGCCGATCGATGTCTGCCAGGCTTTCCAGTTCCAACCAGTCCGTATCCGACTCTTCCAGCCTACTGCGGGTCGTCGCCAGTACCTCCGACGTACCCCAGGGTACCCCTTCGAACATCCGCGAATGCTTCACGCGCGCGGCGACCAGGACATACCCACCGTCATCCGCCGGTCCGAGCACCACGGGTGCGTGGTCCAGTCCGGCGGCCGCTCGCGCCAGGTACCCGGCATCCATAGCAGGGCAGTCACTGCCCACCAGGACCACCCGTGAGTATCGGTCGAGGCCCCGGTCGATGGCATGCTGCATGCGCTGGCCCAGGTCAATGCCGCGCTGGGGCTCCAGGGAGGAGACGCCGAGCTCCAGACACTCCCGGAACAGGGGGTAGCCCAGGTCACCGGCAACAGCCAGGTGGACCGGTCCCAGCGACGCCCGCACCAGCATCCCGCTGGTCCTGAGTACCAGTCGGCAGTGCAGGTCACAGGCCTCCTCCGGCGTGAGCGCCGGTACCATACGGGTTTTCACCCGCCCCACCAGCGGCGCCCGCGCAAACTGGATAAGCAGGTTGCCCGCCCGTTCAGTGGCCATAGTAAAACTGGTGCAGGCGATGGGGAGACACGCCCAGTACATATGCCAGGCGCAGGAGCCACATCGTGACCACGGTGCGAAGGATGCCCCGCTCCTCCCAGCGACGACTGGAGGTCACTACCGGCTGGCCGGTTACCACGGGCGCGGCCAACCGGCGCAGGCGCTTGCAGTAGGCCACGTCCTCCATCAGCGGAATATCGTCAAATCCCTCGGTCTGCTCGAAGAGTTCCCGCTGCAGGAACAGCATCTGGTCCCCTGTGGCGACACGGGTGAGCCGCGAACGCCAGTTCATCGCCCGTTCGATCAGGCGGAATACCCGTCGGCTTCCGCTCAGGCGCACCGGACAAAAACCCCAGGCGGGCGCTTGTGCCAGGCAACCGGCCAGTTGCGCCGCGCTGGCCGTCGGTGTGGTATCGGCATGCAGGAAAAAGAGGTAATCCCCGCGCGCTACCCGTCCGCCGAGGTTCATTTGCCGCGCGCGCCCGGAGCCCGATAGCAACAGCTGATCACAGCGCGGCATGGCCGCGCGCACGGTCTTGTCTGCGCTGCCCCCGTCGACCACGATCAGCTGGCTGTCAGGATACCGGCGGCGCAGATCCTCCAGGAGTTCGGCCACTCGGGGGGCTTCGTTGAATACGGGAATAATAAAACTGATCAGGGGAGCCATCAGGCCTCCAGCGCGCCCCCGCAGCTGCTGCCCTGCCCCGCGGTACAGCCATAGCAGTGTTCGCCCGTGCGCACGGAATGGCCTTCCAGCGTATCGCCCTGCAGCAGGTCGCGAATATGTGTACGGTCACGGGCCAGCAGCGGCATGTCGAGCATCTGGTTGAAATCACAGTCGTAGAGATAGCCCTGCCAGTCCACACTGACCAGGCTGCGGCACATCAGCGTTTCCAGGTTGGACGCGCTGAAATTATCCCGCAGCAGCTGCATGTACCGGGCATACTCTCCCCGGGACAACAACACCGCGCCAAAGCGGCTGATCGGCATGTTGGTGATGGTGAACAGCTGGTTGAAGCAGATACCGAAGCGCTGACCCAGCTCCCGTCGATAATCTTCCTGCAGCGCTGCCTGAGGCGGCGGCAGCGAGGGGCCGACGGGGTTATACACCAGGTTCAGCTGCAGAGCCGGGTCCCGGGCATAGCCCAGGGCATTCAGCTGCCGGATGGCCCTGACACTGTCATCGTAGACTCCCTTACCCCGCTGCTCGGCGACGTTTTCCTCCAGGTAACAGGGCAATGATGCGG
>JAHEEV010000086.1 GCA_024640505.1 Halieaceae bacterium | reverse complement strand
AGGTAGTCCATGCTGTTCATGAAAGCACCGCCCAACGACACCATCCAGAATCCATCGTGGGCATCGAACTCCACCACCAGGGCTTCGTCAGTTGCCAGCGCCCAGCACATATGCGCAGCGAGCCGTCCACGCCTGGCATCGTCGGCCGTGTCGGCAGAGCGGTCCGGAGGAAACCGGTTCAGGTGCGCGGGATCCACGACGCCCCCACTGAACTGGTAGGGATGGTCGGGCCAGTCGCTCATTGCACCCGTCAGGAAATCAGCGGCCCACGCCATCGCCTCGCGCATCTGCTCGGGTGTCGGCAGGGGGCGCGGAGTGTCCATGTCGATCCGTTCAATAGATAGCTGTGCGGGGGTCTCGTCCCAACCGTCAAAGCCCTGGCGGACAAAAAGTTTGCGCGTACCCGGCGTCGTCGGCAACCAGTTGGGGCCGCGCTTTTCACCCCCGAGGTAGAGCTCGAAGCTGCCATCCGGCGCGGTATCGAGCTGTTCCTTGAACAGGTTGACCTCCGGGATATCACCGAAGGGTTCGTGGAGGCTGGGCCAGTCGGTGCCCGGCTGTGTTTCCGGGCGCGGCCCCTGCAGGGTGAAATTGAGAAAGCGCGCGGTGCCCGTATTGCCCGTGACCCGATAGGCGTGCTGACCATCGATCCAGGCCTGGCGGTAGGTAAAGTCCGCCGCGTCAGCGCCCAGCTTGCGGGTCGGGGAGCAGAATGCATGGAGCATCGGATAACCGGTGTCCCGCGTCTCCAGCGCCAGGTCGAAAGCCTGCCCCAGATTCTGTGTCAGAAAGCGGAACGCATCGGCCCGCTGCAAAGGATTGGCAGGATTGTGCTCCTTGAACACCTTGTCGCCCGCGTCACGCAGGCTATCGCAAAATCGGCCCCATGCTTCGCGCAGCGCGGCATCGTCGGGGCAGTCACCAAATGCCATAGCGCCCTCCCTCAGGCCCTGAGTCGTATCAGCAACTCACTGACGTTCGCGGCGGCCCGCGCCGTTGCTGCAGGGTGGCCCTCCGCATCGATACGCGGACCGAGCAGTTCCAGTTCGAACGCGCCCGGATAGCCCGCATGCAGCAACCAGCCGATCAGGCGTTCCAGCGGGATGGCGCCATCGCCCGGCACGGCCCGCGCCGGGAGTGACCGGTCGCCGTAAACATAATCGGAAAGCTGTACCAGGTGACAACGGGGCATGGCCCGCTCGAACAGCGCCGGGAGATCCGCCTCCGCCCAGCAGAAAAACAGTTCGATGCAGACACCGATGCCGGCCATTTCCGCAAGGGTGACCGCATCGGCGAGAGAGTGGGCAATATGGAGTTCCCCGTAGAGCGCGGAGGCGTTCTCTATTGCCAGTTGGACCCCCGCTGCTCTGGCCCTGTCGGCGCAGGGCGCGATCGCCTCACAGAAAGACTCGGCCGCCGCCTCCCAGGTGAGTTCGCCGTGTCCGCCCGTCAACATGTAGACAGAGCGGGCACCCAGGGCAGCGGCGTCATCGATCAATCGCGAGAGCGTCTCGCGCGACTCCAGCCACTCAGCCGGGTTCGTGGACAGATGCCCCGGCCGGAAAACATGGGCGATACTCTCCACTGCCATATCGCCACCGTCCAGCGCGGTGCGGACGTCAGCCATACCGCCCTCAGCAAGAATTGCCGGGCTGGCGAAGCTGATGCGACCGGCCCCCAGGTTCTGGCACTGGCGAACATAATCGGCTACTTCCGCGCCGGCAAAACACATCTGGTGAACAGAGACCCGCTGGTGCATCCGCCGCCTCCTGATATCAGCCCTGATCGCGCCGCTCGATGTCGAGCCCGAAACGCTCGCGATAGGGGGCGAACTCTGCATGCAGTGCTTCGACGTCGCCATCGATCAGGTCGGTGGAGTATACGAACCTGCCGTGGCGATCGCCCCTGTTGTTGGCCAGGTAGTGATGCATCGCTTGCTCTGCCTCCGCCGTCCAGGCTCGCCCGGCAAATTCGTAAAATTTGCGAATCGTGCCTACCTGATCCGCCGTGAAGTCCTGATAGCGCACGTGGTGGATACGCGGGTCGTCGATCATCGGGTTTTCGAGCACCGCGTTAAAACCAGCGCGTCCGAGCGCCGTGTGCAGTCGCGACTGTTCCGCCATGTCGACCGAACCGGCCAGCCCTTCGGTCAGGTCCGCCGCCATCTGGATGCGGGATGCAATACTCTGCACCGGATCGCGGTGGATATAGAGCACTTTGGCGTCGGGATAACAGTCGAAAAAAGACGGGAAACGCGCCGCATGAAAACCCTTCAGCACCCAGTATTTCTCAGGCCGTCCGTGCTGTATGGCCTGCAGCATCATCTTGTGAATACGGTATTGTGCCGGCGGATCTGACGGCAGTGAGGCAACGACCATCCCCATCGGTACGCGCCACCAGGCGGTGGGAGTCAGTACGCGGAAGTCAAAGGCCCAGGTCCGTTCATCCTCGGGCAGGCCGTTCCCCAGCATGTCGTTGTAGGGGTGGCTGTGCAGCCACTTCGGGAGGCGGGCATTGATTTCCCGCCATTCCGCATCCGCCTGTACCCGCCGCGGGTCATTGTCGTCCGCCAGGCCCGGTGGCGGCGAAGGGTGCATCACCTCCCAGAAGCGCAGCGCGCGGCCATTGGGATCGACCGACAGCAACGCATGCAGCAGGGTGGTGCCGGAACGCGGTTCGCCGGTGACCACCAGCGGCCGGTCAATCACTTCGGCGTCCAGGCCATACCGCGCGTGGTCATCGAAGAAACGCAGGCGGTCGGTCAGCAGCCAGTGAATATTGGCGGCGGCAAGACGCTGCCCCTCTTCATTCATATCAGCGCCGCGTACTGCCTCTACCACGTCGGCAAAACGGGTGCGAAACCCGGGATCCCCCCAGTCAGAGAGGCCTGTCTCGGCCTCGGCGGCGGCAAGGAGCGTATGGATGTCCAGAATCGCCGTCACGTTCAGTTGCCCACCAACCGCAGCAATTCATCTTCGGCTTCCCGCACTTTGTCGGCCGAAAGGGCCCCGTACTTGAGGCCCGCCATACCGCCATAATCCAGGATCTTGGGCACACGCAAACCGGCATCACAGTAGCCCTTCACGATCCCGGCGAGCTCTTTTGGCGTTCCGTGGGGCACCAGATCGAGAATGGCCTGCGGATCGACCTGGTCCAGGAAGTCGAGGATTCGCTCGCGGGTGAGTATGCCGGGATCGATATCCTGATAGCCGCGCCAGTGCTCCCCCATCGGATGGTCGTGACCGAACTTGCTTAACTCGACCGCCGAGATCTGCAACAGGATAGCCTTGACCAGTGGCGCTTCCAGAATTTCCGCCAACTCTTCCTCGTCGCCTATAAGGCAGGTCATGATGAACGCCGGAACAATCGCCATGGGGTCGCGCCCCGCTCGCTCGGCGGATTCACGAATGGCACCCAGCTTGGCCGCATAATCCTCCGGCGTCCAGGAGCCGGCCGGCCACCAGCCATCGGCATAGCGGCCGGTAATCTCGAGCATCCGCGGCCCGCTCGCCCCGATCCAGATGGGCGGGCAGCGGCCATCGTAGAGCTCAGTGTCCATGCGGGCGTGATGCAGCTGATAAAACTGGCCCTCAAAATCGACGGGGCCTTCGCTCTCCCACAACAGGCGGATGACCTGCAGCGCCTCCTCGAAACGACTGACGGGCCTGGCGAAATCGAAACCGTAGGGCACCGTATTTTCGGTCTCGCCGCTACCCAGCCCGCAGATGAAACGCCCGCCGGAGAGGTGGTCCAGGGTAAGGGCAGTCTGCGCCAGCATGGCGGGGTGACGGCGCACCGTATCGACCACGCTGGTCGCAATCGGCACTTGTTTCGTCAGTACGGCAGCCGCGCCCGCTACGGCCATTGCGTCGAGATGGCGATGCGGGGATGGCGAAACCGTGGCTAAATCGGTGAACTCCGGGGTCCAGATCGAATCAGGCCAGAAACTCACCATATGATCCGGGAGCCAGATCGAATGGTAGCGCCCGGTATCCAGCGTCGCGATCTGGTCTATTCCCAGGGGCAGTGTCGTGCGCAAAAAGGCTGCAGGTTGAACGTTCATCCGGCCCTCCGGGAGCTTCAATGTTATTTTACGGAGCCTGGTTGTCTTCCTCAAACATACGCGCCCTGATATCGGGCGGCAGCGATCCGGTGTATGGCTCAGACGTCGTGCGAAAGCTCTTCGAAGCCATCGCCACGACCTCGTAGCAACCGACGAGAAAAACCATATCCATCAGCTGCTGCTGGCTGTAACGCCCGGCCAGTCGCGACCAGGTCCCGTCACTGATCTCCGCGTTCGTAAACAGTTCGTCCGAGACCCTGACGAGATCGGCATCCTCTGGCGACCAGCCGGGGGCATCGGGACCGACACGGATCTGCTCCATCTCCTCCTCGGACAGGCCGGCCCTGAGGCCGAGCACCACGTGTTGATAGTACTCATACTCCGCTTTTCGCAGCCAGGCGAGTCTCAGAATCAGAATCTCCCGCTCCCTGGCAGAGAGGGTGCTGTTTGCCGCAACGTGATTATTGAAGGTCAGAAATGCCTTGGCCAGGGCGGGATAAGGGGCAAAGCTGCCGAGCAAGTGCATTCCACGCGCATCCTTGCCGCCGTCCTCCCAGCGCTCCAGCACAAATTTCAGGCCGCGGGGAAAGGCCCCCAGTGCGTCGAGAATTTCGTCATCCCACTCGGAGGGTAACAGGGGCTTCAAACGGGGTTTTTCGCTGGGCAAGGTTGTCTCTCCTTAGCATGCGTCCATGACCTGCTGACCCGGACTCCGGACAGCGACGCACGGGCAACTCAGTGCAATACCTTCTCAGGTTTGCAGATACCGATCCATTTCCTGGTGCATATTCAGGATGATCTGCTCGAAATAGCTGGCAAGCCAGACCTGCTTGCACCCACTGGTATGCAACCCTTTCTGTATGCGCGGTATGTTGGAAAAATCCTGCCGCGGAATCTGCAGGAACTGCTCCGGATCACTCACATCGGTCATCTTCTGAACCACCGCCCGGGGAATCGCTGCATCTGCCGGGTAGGTCTTGGTGGAGTAAATCTCGAATATACAGGAATCGGGATCATCGCCGTCGGGCCTGACACGATACATCATCGCGTTGCCGGCCTGGGGCAGGATCATCAGGTTCGGGAACACGAAGATCTCCCCGCCCCACTGGTCGAGCACTTCCCGCTCCGGCTTGGGCATGGGACGCTGCTGTGCCGCAGCCGTGGCATACAGCGCCTTCATGTACTCGGCGCCGAGCGTGGAACCCTCTGGAACAGGCTTGCCTTTCAGGGAGCGGACGAGTTCCACATCTTCTTTCAGAATCATGGCGTCCATGCCTTCAACCAGCAGGTTCAGGCGATCGGCCATGATATCGACGGGATCTCCCGCGAGTTGGGTATGGCCCGCCATTGGCGTTTTCTGGCCGCCCAGGAAACGGCCGTGACCATGGGTAAAGGTTTCGTACGTATGGTCGACATGACTGTACTGCGGCGGATCTCCCGAGACGTCTTCACCATAGATGAATTCGGCCGAGGATGTCTCCAGTTGTGGATGGGTGGCCGGCACGTGGTAGCCCTCGAGGAAAGCTTCCAGGGCAACCTTCCAGTTGGCCGGCGCCACCACCGATTTCCACCAGATATGATGCATCTCTCCGATGGCCAGATCCTCGATGAGTTGCCGCACCGGGGCGATGAACTCGTCGAAGGATTGTGGGCTTTTGTCGAAGTTGATGAAGACGAATCCGGCGAAGATCTCCAGATTGATCTCCCGCAGGGCGACATCGCTGTCGTTTAACTGCCCATCGCGGAACTGATCACGCTCCAGCACATACTGAATGACACCGTCTATGCCCCAACGCCAGCCGTGAAAGGGACAGATAATCCGGCTGTTCTCGAAGCTGCCGCAATCTTCCGCGAGCGCGGTACCGCGATGGGGGCAGGCGTTGTTAAAGGCCTTGACGGTGTCGCCATCGAGGCGAACGATAATGACCGACTCGTTGCCGATCTCGTAGACCGTGTAATCGCCCGGCTCAGGCACCTCGTCGAGACGGGCGGCCACTTGCCATACCCGGCTCCAGAGTTTTTGGTGTTCGAGACTGGCAAATTCCGGGTCGATGTAGCGCCCGCTACGGATACCGTGTTCCAGAGTCTGCCAACTTGCTGGCCAGGTGTCCGCTGCCTTGCTATCCATACTCATCTCCCTGTTATGTCTGTGGATGATTCACTTTATGGATTTCTGGCGCCTGACCCTGGTAGAGCAGACACTGCAAACAGGAAAGCACCCGTTTGAATAACCCACGCCAGCTGTCGGTACGCATGGCTATACATGCCGGTCCAGAGCTTATTGCGCATTATATTGACAGTCAACAGTGCTGTCTATTACTATCGAAGATCGCTCAGCGCCACCGACAGCCCACGCCCCTCGATTCCTTTAGCCCTCGTTTCACGGTCTCGACAGGCAGGCTGTTGTCGGGTATCGACAAGGTCATTGGGAGCATCGCTTGATTCGCTTTTCAGCAATAAAAACCTGGCCAACCCGGCGGATATCCCCAGCCCTGTATGGCCTCTTGTTCCTGATCAGTCTCGTTGCCTGCAGCGATTCCAGCGACAGTAACAGCAACACAACGCCGGCGTTTTCGTTCCCCACACCCACTTTGAGCCAACTCGACATCAGCCCGGGTAGCACACCCTGGATGCCGAGCATCCGGTTCGACCTGGCCGGGCTTGGTTACCAACAGGCGGAGTTCGTCGTATCCGGTTCTGCCAACAGTTACACCAGCCCCGAGGAACTCTCACCGGACGGTTACTGGCAGGTACAAGCCGCCGATAAAGCGGATTACAGGACCCGGCTTCTCGTGTATCGCCCCGCTGATCCGGCTGACTTCAATGGCACCCTGATCATCGAATGGCTGAACGTATCGGGCGGTACCGATGCCGCGCCGCTGTGGGCCAATCTGCATACGGAGTTAGTTCGCAGGGGTTATGCCTGGGCGGGTATCTCTGCACAGAGGGCCGGTGTCGAGGGTGGCGGATTCACCACGACCGGGTTGGATTACAGCCTCAAGACCGTCGATATCGAGCGGTACGGCGAACTGTCCCATCCCGGTGACAGTTTTTCCTACGACATCTTTTCCCAGGTCGCGCAGGCCCTGCGTCATCCGCAGGAGGTGGATCCCCTGGAGGGCCTTGCCGTCGAGAGAACCATTGCCGGGGGTGAATCACAATCGGCGTTCCGTATGCTGACCTACATCGACGCCTTCGGCCCCTTCATCGATCTGTTCGATGGCTATTTCCTGCTGAGCCGGATTGGCAGCGGTGCGCCACTGTCCGAAGATCCTCAAGCCGGCATTCCTGCGCCTGGCATACACCGGGTGCGCGATGACCTCGACCAGCCGGTGATGATGGTGCAGACGGACACCGATCTCTTTCTTTCGGCCGGTGAAATAACGGCAGGTACCTCCTACGACAGCCGACAGGACGACTCGGCGACATTCCGCCTGTGGGAAGTGGCCGGAACCGCCCACGCCGACCTGTATTCCTTCGAGGGCAGCGCAGACCAGGGCAATGATCCCTATTACGCCCAGGTCATCGAGAAGCTTTATCCCTACCCGTTCCTGTTCGATTGCCCCGACCCGGTGAACACCGGCCCGAAACATTTCGTCGCCAAGGCCGCAATACATGCCCTCGACCAGTGGATACGCCAGGGCTTTGAGCCCGCCCGGGCGTCCAGGGTGGAAGTCGGCGGCGACCCGCTTGCCATTCTTACGGACGAAC
The DNA here is from genome assembly GCA_024640505.1 of Halieaceae bacterium. Classification (GTDB taxonomy): domain Bacteria; phylum Pseudomonadota; class Gammaproteobacteria; order Pseudomonadales; family Halieaceae; genus JARRPM01. The sequence continues at coordinate 6,165 of JAHEEV010000086.1, read as the reverse complement.
ACGGCAATACCCGGGGCGGGGTACGCACCCCCTATGTCGATGTTCCGATTGCCACTTTTGGCGCGATCGGCGCAGGTGATGCCCTACTGTGCACCCTGCTCGGTGGCACCACGCTGTTTTCCGCCGACAAGCTGGTGGAACTGTATGGCGATAAGTCGTCCTACGTCAGCGCCGTCAGTGAGTCGGCCGATGCAACGGTGGATGCCGGCTTCCTGCTGGCGGAAGATGCGGAACTGGTGAAAGCCGCTGCGCGCCTGGTAGAAACATTTCCATAACCACTCTGGACAGCAATCCGGCGCACCCCGGCCGACATTGCCGACCAGTCAACTTCATGCTGCCGTGACAGGCAGGCAGGACCAGGGAGCCCCGGATATGGGACAGATCAGCATACAGGGCGCGGATGGATTCAAGCTGAGCGCCTATGAGGCCATACCGCAGGGAGACTGTCGCGGCGCAGTCGTGGTGATACAGGAAGTCTTTGGCGTCAATTCACACATTCGCTCGGTCGTGGACGGCTACGCCGGTGACGGGTTCTACGCAGTGGCCCCGGCGCTGTTTGACCGCGTCGAGCCCGGCATCGAACTCGGCTACGAGGCTTCCGATGTTGAGCGCGGCGTCGAACTCGCTTTCAACAGGCTCCAGATGCCGCAAACACTGGCGGACATTCAGTCTGCCATAGAACATGCCGCCGCTTACGGCAAAGTGGGCGTGGTGGGCTACTGCTACGGCGGGCTGCTGACCTGGCTTGCCGCGTGCCAGTTGAATAACCTCCATGCCGCCTCGTCCTACTACGGCGGGGGCGTGCCGGAACAGGCCGCCATGACACCGCGTTGCCCGGTCATTCTCCACTTTGGCGAGCAGGACGAATACATACCCATGGATTCGGTCAGGAAGTTCATGGCCGCCCACCCGGACCTGGCCGTGTACCTCTATGACACTGATCACGGGTTCAACTGCGACCAGCGGGAGAGCTTCGATGCCGGGGCGGCGGCACTGGCGCGGCAACGGACACTGGAATTGTTCGCCCAACATCTCAGCGCATGAACGCCCCGGGGTGGGTGCGCAACCGTACTGCCGCGTAAACCATCCCCTCGCCGCCCCGGGCTTTTTCCGGGATCCTGCACTGTCCACCTGAACGGCAACCCAAGGAATCGATGCACAGCAGCTCCACAAACCTCTGGAAGCAACTTACCGGGAATGACCAGTTTCGCTGGCTTTTCGCAGGTAATACGGCGCTGTTCTTCGGCTTCTTTTCCACCATACTGCTGCGCTCGCTGCTGGCCTGGGCGCTGACCCAGGACGAAATGGCCCTGGCCTACATCAATCTGGTGACGGCCATCTGCATGTTCACCACCTCACTCTTTTCCGGCGTCATTATCGATCGTTCGGAGCGACGGCTATTGATGTTCATATCCCAGACGGTGGTGTTCTGCGCTGAGTCGATAATTCTCATCCTGCTGGTTAACGACCGATTGACCTATGGCTACCTGATGATGAGCGCCATCGCCGCCAGCGTGGCTTTTCCCTTCATCATGCCCGCCCGCACGGCCATGCTGGTTGACGCGGTGGGCAAGCCGCCGCTGGGCAAGGCCACCGCCATGCTGACCGGCGGCGTCAATATCGCCCGCATGATCAGCCCGGCAGCGGTCGGTTTTCTGGTGGACGCCAGCGGCTTCGTCTATGGCTATGTATTCCTGCTGAGCCTCCACTTTGTATCCCTGCTGTGCACTACCAGGCTTCGGGAGTACCCGGCAGGGGAGCAACTCCAGGAGGGTTTTGTCGGCGAGCTGGTCAAGGGATTTGCCTACATTATCGATAAACCAAGCCTGGGCATGGCGATTCTTTTTGGCGTCCTGCCCATGCTGGTGGTGGTTCCCTTGCAGAACCTGATGGTCGTGTTCGTCGACGAGATATGGAATGCCGGTGGCAGTGGCCTGGGCATCATGATGGGAACGATGGGCATCGGTGGCCTGGTCGGCTCACTGCTGATGGCGCTGCTCAAGGAGGGACGCCTGGTAAAGCCCATGGTCATCGGCACTCTCTGCATGGCGACCTTCCTGCTGCTTTTTTCCCACGCACCCGTATTCAAGTTGGCCGTGGTGATGGTCATGGGTATCTACAGCTGTTCCGTTTTTTCGCAGACGCTGGTACAGACTGCGGTGCAAATGATGGCGGAGGATCATATCCGGGGACGCATTACCACCATCACCATGATGTCCTTCAGTCTGGCGCCCATGGGCACCATTCCACTGGCTTATGCCTCCAAACATCTGGGTGCGGACTGGGCTATGACAATCGCTGCCATATTGTTGATGATCGCCGTGATACTGATGTGGAGCCTGTCGCCCGCGTTTCGGCAGATCGACAGGGCTGCCGGTTACTGAGCAGAGCCCGGGCTTCACTAGCGCAGGTTCAGGATTCCAGCAGCGCCTGGAGTTGCGGAAATTCATCTGCGCGCAGGGTGCCGTACAACGACATGCGCAAAAACTCCCTGCGCATTCTCATCGACATCGCCTTGCGTTCTTTCTTCGAGCCCGCCCGGGCGCGCACCCAAACCGGCCAGAGGAAGTAGCCCGCCAGAATCATGACCGATAGCGCCTCGGCGTCGATACCTTCCTCACTGACCTGGCTGTCGGCAAAGGCTTCCGTCGATTCGACGAACTGCCTGAAAAACACATCTTCATCGGGATTGTCGCAGGACAGAATTTCAAACAGCCAGATCCGGCCCAACTCCGGGTTTTCAACGGCGAAGTCCGCCAGGCCGGTCATAAACTCATAGATGGGCCGCCCGCCCTCCTGCGTACTACCCTCCTCCCGGTCGAGCCGGCCGAAGACGGTTTCGGACAGGTAATGGCTTACCCATTCGACCGTCGCCTTGATCAGGTCCTCCCGGGTTTCGAAATGCTGGTAGGCGGTGCCGCGATTTACACCTGCCAGATGGGCCACTTTCGACAGGCTGAGGCCGTCCGGCCCATCGGAGGCCAGCACGGTCCTGGCTGCTGCAAGGATGTCTTCCCGGGTCGCTTCCGGATTGCGCCTTCTGCGTGTCGTGGGGGCGGCTTCAGTATTCTCGCTCAAATTAATCACCAATGTCGTTCATTAGTGGATTGTGCGCGGGAGACTACTGCATGTCAACTTCCCTTCGGTGTGGCTCTCAGGTCAGCTGGATGAGAGATTTTTCTTCAGATAGGCTTTAAGTATCGAATGGCTGTCGGCACGCAATACGCCGTGCATGGACAGTCGCAGGACTTCGCTGGCGAACCGCTCTGCCATCTCTCTGCGGGCCTTCTTACTCCGGGCATGGGCACGCACCCACACCGGCCAGAGGAAATAGCCGGTCAACATCATGACCGCCAGAACCTCGACATCGATGTCCTCATGACTCGCGTCGCTCTCGGCCAGGCTTTGCAGAGCCTGTGCGAAGCGCTTGTAAAATACATCCTCTTTCGGATTTTCCCGGGACAGCACGTCGTAGAGCCAGATACGACCAATGTCGGGATTCTCGACGGCATACTCTGCCAGGCGGAGATTGAACGCCGCCATACCATTGATCACCTCGGGAAGGTGGGCAAGATCCGGCGGCGGAAGATTTTCAGGTGGATCGCCGCCCAGGTCGCCACCTTCGAACACCGCATCCAGCAACTGATGACTGACCCGATCGAGGGTGGCCCGTACCAGATCCTCCTTGACCTGGAAATGCTGGTAGGCCGTACCGCGGTTGACACCCGCCAGCTTGGCAACACTGGACACGCTGAGACCTTCAGCGCCGTCGCGAGCGAGTATGGTCTGGGCTGCCTCGAGAATTGATATCCGGGTGGATTCCGGATCCCGTTTACGGCGCTGATCATTTTTGTTGGAGGCCATCCTTATCGCCATCTCCTGACATATCTTTATTGTGCTCTGGCAGGAACTATATCACGATGAGGGCCAATGATATTAGCGCTTGACCGCCAGCACGCCAGATGCGACGAAGCCGGAATAATAGTTAATGATCGGGGTGGAGGAACCAGCCATGGTATTACGGGAAGTCAGCGACGTCATTGGCAACTACAGTGGCCTTGCACGCAAGGTGCTGGAGTACAGTCTTATAATGAAGCGCCTGGTGGACAGCGCAAAGGAGCCCGGTTTTTGCGCCCGGAACTGGGCTCCCCTGGCTGAACGGGTGTCTGTGGATGAGTTCGAACGGGTGGGAAATTTCAAGGAGGTCATGAATTGGAATGACTATGTCGAGTTTCTCACCCAATGGGCCATGTCATCCGACTGGGAGTGCTCCTTCAGGCGCATCACGGAACAGGAGGACGTGGTATTTCTGGAACTCGAGGAACGCAGCAGGATAGGAGATTACCGCTCTGTGGTGAATTCCCTGTCCGTCTATGAATTCGATAGTAGCGGCAAGATCAGACACCTCGATATCTACCTGCAAATGGCATTACCCGAAGCCGGCATGCTCAAGAGCTACGAGGGCGTGTCGATTAGCGGGTAGGTCCCTCAGGCTACTGGGCAGTCATCGCCGCGTTTTCCGAGATGATTTCGAGCGCGGTGTCGTAGAACGCGCTGATCAGGTTGGAAAAGGACAACTGGAACGGGTAGATCATGTACACATCTACCGAGGTCGGACTCCATTCCGGCAACACAGGAAGGATCGTCCCCTCCTCCAGTTCGCCGGAGCAGATAATCTGTTTTGGCATGATGCCGATGCCAAGGCCTTGCAGAATGTACTGTTTGCAAACCTGGAAATTGTTGGCACGCGCTCTTATCAGCGGTGACAATTCGTAGTGCTTCCGCCCTCTGTTCAGCACCAGTTTGTGCTGCCCGGCATGAAAGTCGGAGTCGACAAAGGGCTGCTGGTTGAGTTGCGTCGGCGCGGTGATCGGTTCGGGCAAGTTCGCAAGGAACGCGGTGGACGCGCAGAGAAAACATTCGAGCGTGAACAATTTGCGGGCAAGCAGCGTTGAATCCTGCAGCGGGCCAACACCAAATACGACGTCGTAACCGTCCTTGACCGGGTGGGCCATGTCATCCACCAATCGAATTTCAAGTTGGGATCGCGGATAGCGCTGCAGAAACGTCGCGCCCACTCTCGAGGCATAGTCGATACCGACAAAGACCGGGATGGCCACCCGCAGTTTCCCCTGGGGCTCCTGCTTGCTGCCCTCCACCAGTGCCCGGACCTCATTGGCTTCGGCCTGGATCTTGAGGCTGTGCTCGTAGACCTGCTCGCCCAGATCGGTCACGGTGATCTGGTGGGTATTCTTGCGCAACAATTTAATCCCCAGGTCAGACTCCAGCTTGCTGATTTTTCGACTGACCGTGGACTTCGGCATGCCCAGTAAGGCCGCGGCTTTTGAGAGGCTGCGACACTCAACGACTTTTCCGAACAGCAGCAGCGTATCGACGTTAAAAGGGAGATTCTGCTCCATACTTCGCGCTGTTCCATTTATGCAACACCATTTCTATTATGAAGCACTTTTTGCATTTTTAAGTCAAGCGTAACATCGGGCTCACCGGCAGGCCCTGCGCGAGAACTGTCGTCTACACTGTGTGAGCAGGTTCCGACCACAAGGAGAACAGGATGAACCAGGAGCCCCTGGTAACAAAACCCGAAAGCGGATATTGGCATGACGCCTACCCCGAGCTCGGCCGGGGCCCGGTGTCCATGGAAGACAGTGTGTGCCCCGAGTTCTACGAAAAGGAAAAGGAGCACGTTTTCAAGAAGAACTGGCTGTACGTTGGCCGTGTCGAACAGCTGCCCGACAAAGGCAGTTACATGACGCGGGAACTGCCTCCACTGGATACTTCGGTGCTGCTGGTGCGCGGCAGGGATGACGTTATTCGCGCGTTTCACAATATCTGCCCGCACCGCGGCAACAAACTGGTCTGGCAGGATGACCCGTTCCTGGAAACCCAGGGCGCTGCCCCGCTGCTGTACTGCCGGTTTCACGGTTGGCGCTTCAACCTCGACGGCTCGTTGATCAAGCCCTCGCGAGAGGACCTGCTGCTGGATTTCGATAAAAGCACGTGTGCAATTCCCCCGATACAGTGTGAGACCTGGGAGGGGTTCATCTTTATCAACCTGGACCCCGACAACACCGAATCCGTGAAGGATTTTCTTGGTGAGTTCGCCAGGGGCGTCGAAGGGTATCCTTTTGATGGTCCCCACCAGGT
>JAHEEV010000085.1 GCA_024640505.1 Halieaceae bacterium | reverse complement strand
ACCAACGCCTTCATGAAGTGGTTGGAGGACAGTGGTGAATTGTTCGGGGTCAGTTTTACCCAGCCGGCAGCCATGCTTCCGCATTACTATTTCTATATGGCCAATACATCCCTGAAGCGCTCTTTCCTTGAAAAGGCGGGAAGCTTCGATGAGAGCTTCCCGTATGACGCGATGGATGACTGGGAGATGGGCAATCGTCTGCGTGCCCTGGGTATGAGGAATGTTTACCTCCCTGACGCTGTTGCCATCCACGAGCACATCATAGACTTGCCAGAGCGCTGCCGGGCCATGGAGCAGGCGGGAGAGTCTTCAGCGATCTATGACAGCAGGCGCCAGCGGCCGGGCCCCTGGACGCACCTTCTGGAACAACCCCGGGTGAAGCATTCTGCCAGGAAACGCGAGAGCCGCGAGCAGCGTTACAGGCGCATCCTGCGTGAACACTGGGTCAAGGGTTACCGGTCATACGAGCAGGCCGCCCAGTGAGGAATCGGTTCGCCCTCTAAATCCGTCACACGTATAAACTATACGGCAGAAAGCAGGCGAAAGCGGAATCAATCGCCGATTACGCCCGCCATGTTTAAGGGGTCGGGTCGGCGGGCAGGCGCGCCTGTGGGGCAAAGTGCGGGTCAAACCATCGTGCAATAAAAAACGCTGTAGATGTAACACCTACAGCGTCTGTATGGCGGTGGGCCAGGGATTCGAACCCCGGGAGGGGATAAACCCTCAACGGTTTTCAAGACCGCCGCTTTCGACCACTCAGCCAGCCCACCGTAAAACGTTTGTCATGCCCGCCTCTGGCGAGGCAGGCGGATTATACCGTTATGGAAGCACGGCACAAGGGGCACTGGCCCCCGATGCCGGTATTTCCCCGCCAGCTCAGGATTGACCAGCGGCTTCTGCCAGTTGCACCTCCGGGCGGGGCCCGCGGGGGTCGTTGCTGGCACGCGGTACGGTCCGACCACTGGGTTCCACTGGAGGCGCAACCACGTCACTGAACAGCACGTGATGCGTCGTGGTGATCTCAACCACGCCCACGGGCTTGGGCTCGACCCGTGGGTCGTTCAGGGCCCGCCCTGCCGCGGTCAGGCCGGCTGCTGGACCCGGTTCTTCCACTGGCTCTTCCGGTATCGGTTGCGTCTCTGCGCGCGCAGCAGCTGCTACCGTTTCCCCTTCGCTTGTAGCCTCGGGGCTCTCAACCGGTTTCTCAGGCGCGGCCTCAACGGCAGCGCTGATAGATTCCACAGTTTTTGAAGGTTCCTGCTCGAGGAGCTCTGGCGTGGCTGCCGCGAGCACCTCCTCGGCGACCGGCGGGATCTCAGAGCGGGTCGGCACCGGAGCCTCGCCCTGTGGTGTCTCTTCCGGCGACTTGGCTGCAGATACTTGCGGCTGCTGGGTTACGGCAGGCTCATTGGCCGCTTCCGTTGTACCCTCCGGTCGCGGTCCGCGTCGGCGACGCCGGCGCTGGGGCTCACCGCGCTTCATGTCGGACGGACGCTTGCGGGGCTTGTCATCGGTATCCCTGCGCTCGGGAGCCTCTTGTTCTTCGGTGCGTGGCGCGGCCTGGGCATCTGCGCGCTCGCGCTGGTCATCCCGCTCGGGACGGCGGCGCTTCGTTTGCTGGCGTCCCTCCTGACCACCGCGATCTGCGGTGCGTGCTTCCTGAGCGGCTTCCGGCTGGCGATTGCGGTTCCGGTTGCGATTGCGGTTCCGGTTGCGGTTGGCGCCCTGGGGCTTCTGGCCTTGACCTTGTCCCTGGCGCTGCCTTGCGGCTGGTTGCTCCGAAGACTTCTTCGGCGCCTCCTTTTTCTCGGCTTCCTGGGCGGGTGCGCTGCCGAAGAGTGCGGCCGATAACCTGGCCAACAGGCCGGGCTTGGGCTTTACCGGCTCCGGCTGCCTGCTGCGTGAACGCTGCTCGCCACGGGGTGTTTCGACCGGCTTGTCTGCGGCGGTCCTGCCTGCTGCGCTGCTTGCTGCAACCTCGGGCGCAGGTCCCTCAGGCCTGATCCCCTGGACCGCAGCCTCCTGTCGCGGAATATCCGCACTGTGGCTGTCCGAAATCTCCTCGGCGTCCGGCACCGCGATTTCCACTTTGTAGCTGGTGATGTGGTCGCCTTCGACCTCATCGTCACGCAGGCGCTGTACCTCGAAATGCGGGGTCTCCAGGTTGGGGTTGGGAATGACCAGCATACGGGTCTTGGCCACCTGCTCGATCTCCGTCAGGGCGGACCGTTTCTCATTCAGCAGGTAGGCGGCAACGTCCACCGGCACGATGGCGCGTACCTCCGCGCTGCGTTCCTTGATGGCCTCCTCTTCGATCAGGCGTAATATCGAGAGGGCGAGCGACTTGGTGTCACGGATCGTGCCCTGGCCGGTGCAACGCGGGCAGACGATGGCGCTGGTCTCACCCAGCGACGGGCGCAATCTCTGCCGGGACATTTCCAGCAGGCCGAAGCGGGAGATGCGCCCGACCTGGACGCGGGCCCGATCGATGCTGAGGGATTCACGCACGCGGTTCTCCACGGCGCGCTGATTACGGGCTGCCATCATGTCGATGAAATCGATGACGATCAGTCCGCCCATATCGCGCAGGCGCAGCTGGCGCGCGATCTCTTCCGCCGCTTCCAGGTTGGTCTGCAGGGCCGTCTCTTCGATGTCACCGCCTTTGGTGGCGCGGGCGGAGTTAATGTCGATGGATACGAGTGCCTCGGTCGGGTCTATGACGATAGAGCCGCCCGAGGGCAGGCGCACTTCCCGCTGAAAGGCGGTCTCGATCTGGCTTTCGATCTGGAAGCGATTGAACAGGGGTATGGAATCATCATATAGGCGTATGCGATTTTTGTGCTGGGGCATGACCAGGCCGACAAAATCGGAGGCCTCCTGAAACGCAGCTTTGGAATCGATGAGCACCTGGTCTACGTCGTCACGCAGGTAATCCCTGATGGCGCGGACGATGACGTTGCTCTCCTGGAAGAGCAGGGTGGGGGCTTTTACCTGGTCATTGGCGGTAGTGATCGCCTCCCACAACTGGAGCAGGTAGTTGAGGTCCCATTGCAGCTCTTCCGCGGAGCGACCCACACCGGCGGTGCGAATGATGACGCCCATACCGTTGGGTATTTCGAGTGCGCTCAGGGCCTCGCGCAATTCGGAGCGATCATCGCCGTCTATCCGTCGCGAAATGCCACCGGCTCGCGGGTTGTTGGGCATCAGGACCATATATCGGCCCGCCAGGCTGATAAACGTGGTCAGGGCGGCACCCTTGTTGCCGCGCTCTTCCTTGTCGACCTGGACCACGACCTCGGTGCCTTCCTTGACCACATCCCTGATCTTGGTGCGTCCATCGACCTCGCCGGGATTGCGGTAGAAATACTCCCGCGCGATCTCTTTCATGGGCAGGAAGCCGTGGCGCTCTGCACCGAAGTCGACGAAAGCGGCCTCCAGGCTGGGTTCCACCCTGGTGATCTTGCCCTTGTAGATATTCGATTTCTTCTGCAGCCGGGTGCGGTTTTCGATGTCGAGGTCGTACAGACGCTGCCCGTCGACCAGTGCTACGCGCAACTCTTCTGGTTGAGTCGCATTGATTAACATTTTTTTCATGATGAGCCATTAGCCTTGTTGCAACAGGCCTGGCGGGGCAGGAATCAGCTATTGAGCCGCCCACGGCGGGGCGGGAGAGCCGGTCGGAGTTCTACCGTCTTATCTTGTACACATTTGCAAGAAAGGCGCTATTGCCTACCGCTCCTGGCGCTCAGGTGTAGTGTCAACGCCAACTCCCGGCCCTGTGGCCGGCAGCCGCTACAGCGTCTGGCTGGAAAGAGTGTTGGTACTGTTCCCGCCTTTTTGCTAGTGTCGCAGCACCTGAGACCTGCGACGACGCTGTGGTATCTCGATTTCTGATTCTGGTCCCGGCAAGTCACTGCTGGGTTCATAGTATGGTCGATGCTATCGCCGTGTGGCCGGCATTACAGTTGGCCGGAGAAGCACAGCAGCTTCGACGTGGTTAGTCTGTGTGTGATCTGACCGGCGAAACCTTGCCTCTCTCTGGCAGGTTCAAAACTGTCGCCGGGGGTTTACCTGAGCACCGGGCCGCTCTTTGCTGGCTGTCGGGTGCCGCCACACGCGGCCGACTATACCAGTATTCGACGCAAAATTGAAAAGTTTCTCATGCCTGACCAACGACCCAGCGCGGTGCAGTACCTGACAGTCGACGTCGACGACTCCGGCCAGCGCCTGGACAATTTCCTCATGCGTTCGCTCAAAGGTGTTCCCAAGACACGCCTTTACCGGGCACTGCGCAAGGGGGAGATCCGGGTCAACAAGGGCAGGGTGAAAGCAGATTACCGCCTGGTGGCTGGTGACAGTGTGCGAATTCCGCCTCTGCGGCAGCGGGCACCCAGCGAAATACCCACCATACCGCGTTATTGGGCGGGCTTGTTAAAGACCCGTATTATTTACGAGGACGGTGATCTGCTGGTCATCAACAAGCCCTCGGGGCTTGCAGTCCACGGCGGCAGCGGGCTGAGCTTCGGGCTCATCGAGGGTCTCAGGCAACTGCGTCCCGAGGACCGCTACCTGGAACTGGTACATCGACTTGACCGCGACACCTCCGGACTGATCCTTATCGCGAGAAGGCCCGCCATCCTGAGGGAATTGCATCGGCAATTGCGCGAGGATCAGGTGGACAAACGTTACCTGGCGCTGGTGTCGGGCGATTGGCCGCGTTCACGGCGCTCGGTCGAGGCGCCGCTGGAAAAGAACGTGCTCAAGTCGGGTGAGCGCATGGTCCGGGTATCGCGAGAGGGTAAGCGCGCCGTGACGGAGTTCGCGGTTGTCGAGCGCCTCAAGGGTGCCACACTGCTCGAGGCAAAACCGGTGACCGGACGTACCCACCAGATTCGCGTGCACGCCCAGTTTGCCGGGTATCCCCTGCTGGGAGACGACAAGTACGGTGATGAACGCGGAGAGGCGCTCTGCCGGGAGGTCGGCCTCAAGCGCCTGTTCCTGCACGCCAGGTCGCTGCGTTTTGCACTGCCAGGTACCGGTACCCTGGAGCTGCAGGCGCCCCTGGACCATGACCTCGAAAACATATTAGAAAAACTTCGTAAATAGCTGAATATGATTGTTATATTTGATTGGGATGGCACACTCTGCGACTCGGTTGATCACATCGTCCGGGCCATGCAGGCAGCGGCCTCCGAACGTGCGCTTGAGGTGCCCGACGCGGAAGCCGTGCGCAATATCGTGGGGCTGGGCCTGCACGACGCGGTGAACACGCTCTTTCCCGACCTGCCAGAGGGCGGGTGGCGGGACCTTTCTGCCGCTTATTCCAGGCACTACATCGCTGCCGAGGAGGAGCCGCCGGCGCTGTTTCCAGGCGCGCTGGATACTCTGCTGGCGTTGCGTGACCGTGGATTCGAGTTGGGTGTCGCCACCGGTAAAAGCCGGCGCGGCCTGCAGCGCATTCTGGGCACGCTGGCCCTGGAGGGGTTCTTCGATACCACCCGATGCGCCGACGAAACCCGCGGCAAGCCTCACCCCCAGATGCTTCAAGAGATTCTGCAGGAGAGGGGCAAGCTGCCGCGGGAGGCATTGATGGTGGGCGATACCGAGTATGATCTCGACATGGCGGGGCAGGCAGGCATGGATGCCATCGGCGTCAGTTTCGGGGTGCACAGCCCTGATCGCCTGGCCCGGCACGACCCGGTGGCCATTGTCGATGAACTTCCCCAGCTGCTCGACCTGCCAGCCCTGTCGCGGGGGAAATAGTTACCGCGGACCCAGGACCGGGAAACCCGCCTGCTCGAGCATCGAGGTAAGAGCGATCAGGGGCAGGCCCTCCAGACTGGTGGGATCATTTCCCTCCATGCGATCGAACAGGGCAATACCGAGGCTCTCCCACTTGAAGCTTCCAGCGCAGTCGTAAGGCTCGTCCCGTTGCAGATAGCGCTCAATCGCGCTGTTCTCCAGTTGCCTGAAGTAGACTCGGAAGGGCTCTATGCGGACTTGTTCTATATCGCGTTCCCGGCAAACCAGCGCCACAGCGGTGTAAAAGCATAGCGACCGTCCCGAGCTGGCGCGTAACTGCTCCCTGGCAGCGTCAAAACTGCCCGGTTTGCCAATGATTCGCCCTTCGTCAGTCGCCACCTGGTCACTGCCAATGACCAGTGCCGAAGGGTATCTCGACGCCACCGCCGCTGCTTTTTCCAGCGCCAGCCGACGCGCCTTATCGATCGCGATTTCTCCGGGCTGGCTGGCCTCATCTGTTCCCGGTGACTCACAGCGAAACGGCAGCTGTAATCGTTCCAGTAATCTGCGGCGATAGGGGGAGCTGGAAGCGAGAATTATCGACATGGACCGGGCCTGTGAATAAGTGGGAGAACTGATTGTATTTAAAAGATATTTTTTGACAAACCGGGAATGCCTCCCTATGATGCGCGCCTATGTCGACTGAGCCCCTCCCCAGCACGCTGGATGTCCGCAAGGCGGCGGTGCGCAGCGCCACTGTCGGCGGCGTTCTCAAGCCGCAGGACCTACCGCGATTCCGCGCTTTACTGGCGGGCGGTGACGGGATTATCCGGGCAGAATTGGCCTTTTCCAGGGACGAAGAGAATCGCTACCTGGTGAGGGTAGCGGTCAATGCCGACGTGACGGTGACCTGCCAGCGCTGCCTGGAGGCGATGCCCATCGAGGTGCACGCCGAGAATACACTCGCGGTGGTGTGGACCGATGAGCAGGCGGCGCAGTTGCCGCGCCAACTGGATCCGCTGATCGTCTCCGGGGAGATCTGTCAGCTGTGGGAACTGGTGGAGGAGGAATTGATTCTCTCCCTGCCGGCGTTCAGTTATCACGAGACGGAAGATTGCAAGAGAAAACTGGCGGGCTTTGCCGAGCCGGCACCGCAGATGGCGGTGGACGAGGGCAGACCCAACCCTTTTGACGTGCTGGCGCAATTGAAGCCCGGCAGTAAATATTAGGAGATAGACATGGCTGTACAGAAGAGCAAAAAGACCCGGTCCCGCCGGGGTATGCGCCGTTCCCACGATGCGCTGACCGGCTCGACCCTCTCGGTTGACCAGACCTCCGGCGAGACCCATCGCCGTCACCACGTCAGCGCAGATGGTTTCTACCGCGGCAAGAAGGTCGTGGATACCGGTAGCGAAGATTAGAATTTACTCAAGCCTTGACCCGTACAGGTACGCCAGCCGTTCCTGAATCCCGCAGCGGAGGCTGTCGTCTCCGCTCATTCCACAGTGCCCGATCCGAGCCCTGCCAACAGGCTTTTCACACTGAACGGGTTGTGACCTTCTCTGCCGCCCGTTCTGGACTACACTTGCTTCTGGCTGCTACCTGATCTCCGGGGGAAATCTCGATGTCTGAACACACTTTCGCATTTGTCTTTCCCGGCCAGGGTTCCCAGAAGGTGGGCATGTTGGCGGAAGCCTACGCCAGGTTCGAAGCGGTACGGGACACCTTCGCCGAAGCCGCGCAGGCCATGCAATATGATATGTGGGATCTCGTCCAGAACGGTGAACAGAGCGCGCTCAATCTGACAGAAACGACCCAGCCTGTGCTGTTGACCTCCAGTGTTGCACTCTGGCGCGCCTGGCAGTCTCAGGGCGGACCGGATCCGGTGGTGATGGCCGGCCATAGCCTGGGAGAATTCTCCGCCCTCGTTTGCGCCGGCGCCCTGGATTTTGCCGATGCGGTGCAACTGGTACGACAGCGTGGTGCCTTCATGCAGAGCGCGGTCCCCGTCGGGGAGGGCGCCATGGCGGCTATCATCGGCGTTGACGACGATGTGATTGTCGGGGTCTGCGACGACGTGTCTGCAGGTGGTAATGGCCTCGTCTCGGCGGTCAATTTCAACTCCCCCGGGCAGGTCGTGATCGCGGGTCACGCCGCCGCCGTCGAGACTGCAATCAGCGCCCTGAAGGAGGCCGGTGCCAAGCGGGCCATGCCCCTGCCGGTGAGCGCCCCTTTCCACACGGCATTGATGAAACCTGCCGGTGAAAAACTGGCGCAAGCCATGGCGGACATAAAGATTGATGCCCCGGCGGTGCCGGTCATCCATAATGTTCACGCCCAGCCCGAAAGCGACCCCGAAAAAATCCGCGCCCTTCTGGTGGAACAGATATTCAGTCCGGTGCAGTGGACCCGCTGCGTGCGTGCGATTGCGGATGTAGGTGCCGGCAGTGTGATCGAATGCGGGCCCGGCAAAGTTCTCAGCGGGCTTAACCGCAGGATAGACAAGTCACTGCAGAGTTATTCGCTGGAGGAGCCGGACGCGTTGATGGAAACCCTGGCGGCACTGCAATAATCGGCGACAGTACCAAGGAGATCAGCATGAGTGAACAACCGAAAGTGGCGCTGGTCACCGGCGCCAGCCGGGGAATAGGCAGGGCGATTGCACAACAGCTTGCGGCAGATGGATACATCGTCGTGGGCACCGCAACCAGCGATGGCGGGGCACAACAGATTACAGCCTACCTGCAGGACGCGGGAAACGCCGGCTGCGGCATGACCCTGAATGTGGGGGACCCGGGCAGCGTGGATGCGGTGATCAAGGCAATCACCGGGCAGTACGGCGCACCGCTGGTCCTGGTCAACAACGCCGGTATCACAAGGGACAACATTCTGATGCGCATGAAGCCGGAAGAGTGGAGCGATGTGATCGATACCAATCTCAGTGCGCTCTATCGGGTCAGTAAGGCCTGCCTGCGCGGAATGACCAAGGCGCGCTGGGGCAGGATCGTCAACATCACGTCGGTAGTCGGCGCCATGGGTAATATAGGCCAGAGCAATTACGCCGCTACCAAGGCCGGGGCGGAGGGATTTTCCCGTGCACTCGCGCGGGAACTGGGCTCCAGGTCTGTCACGGTCAACTGCGTCGCACCGGGGTTTATCGATACCGATATGACCCGGGAGCTCTCAGATCAGCAGCGTGAGTTGATGTTGAGCCAGATACCCCTGGGCCGGCTGGGAGCCCCGGAGGAAATTGCAGCGCTGGTTGCATTCCTGTGCAGTGAAAATGCCGGATACATTACCGGTGAGACCGTGCATATCAACGGCGGCATGCATATGGCCTGATCGGATTCGGCGGGTCGCGCAAAAAAAGTATTTCTCTTTGAGGAAATCGGGGTAAAATGCGCGCTCAAGCCGATTAAACGGGTTTGTTTTCGTACCAATCTCAGGAGCATCGAATAATCATGAGCAGCATTGAAGAGCGCGTTAAGAAGATCGTGGCAGAACAACTTGGCGTCAAAGAAGAAGAAGTCCAGACCGAAGCTTCATTTGTCGAAGACCTGGGTGCAGACTCCCTTGATACCGTAGAATTGGTGATGGCACTTGAGGAAGAGTTTGAAACTGAAATTCCTGATGAAGAAGCCGAAAAGATTACCACTGTGAAACTGGCGATCGATTACATCAACGAAAATCTCGCCTGATACATACCGTTCGCAGCAGGGAAAGCCGCCTATATTGTCATAGCGCGGCTTTTCTTATTTTGGCGCCATTGAAAATCACGCAGAGGAGTTAGCGCAATGAAGGGCAGACGCGTGGTCGTGACGGGAATCGGTATGGTGACGTCTGTCGGCCATACGGTTGCCGAGACCTGGGAAAACATCCTGGCTGGCAAGAGCGGTGCTGCTACCATCGAAACCTTCGACGTCTCTGCCTACAGTACCCAGTTCTCAGCCAGTGTTCGTGATTTTGATGTATCGGCCTACCTGGCGGCAAAAGATGCGCGCAAAATGGATACCTTTGTCCAATACGGCATGGCTGCAGGCATCCAGGCGATGCAGGACAGCGGTCTCGAAATCACCGAAAAAATGGCCCCGCGCATAGGCTGCTCCATCGGCTCCGGCATAGGCGGTATCGGCCAGATCGAAAAAAATGCCGAAATCGTCGCCACCTCCGGACCGCGACGCATTTCCCCGTTTTTTGTCCCCGGGTCCATCATCAATATGATCGCTGGCAACCTGTCGGTAAAATACAACCTGCAGGGCCCGAACCTGGCGGTGGTGACCGCCTGCACCACCGGCACACACAATATCGGGCTGGGTGCGCGCCTTATTGCCCAGGGTGATGCCGACGCCATGCTGGTCGGTGGTGCCGAGATGGCCACCACGCCCGTCGGCCTCGGGGGGTTCGCGGCGGCCCGCGCGCTCTCGACCCGCAACGAGGACCCTGAAGCCGCGTCGCGGCCGTGGGATCGCGATCGGGACGGTTTCGTGCTCGGTGACGGCTCGGGCGTGATGATGATCGAGGAATACGAAGCCGCAAAGGCGCGGGGTGCCCGGATCTATGCCGAAATTACCGGCTTCGGCATGAGTGGCGATGCCTATCACATGACATTGCCACCCGAGGACGGCCGCGGCGCCGCGGCATCGATGGCCAACGCGATCCAGGATTCCGGGCTCCCCCTCGACAAGGTCAATTACATCAATGCCCATGGCACCTCGACCGTTGCTGGTGACGTCGCCGAAAGCCGCGCGGTGCAGACCGTGCTTGGCGCTGCGGCGGCGGAGGTCGCGGTAAGCTCCACCAAGTCCATGATAGGACACCTGCTGGGGGCTGCCGGTGCCGTCGAGGCGATCTTCTCGGTGCTGGCTATCCGTGATCAGGTCGCCCCTCCCACCATCAACCTGGACAATCCGGACGAGGACTGCGTCCTCAATTACGTGCCCCATACTGCGCAGGAGCGACAGATTCACAGCGTCCTGTCCAATTCCTTCGGTTTCGGCGGCACCAACGGCTCACTGTTGTTTTCACGGCTCGACTGATCCGCTCTTCAGTGGATTCCACCACCTCGATCTGGCTTGACGGCAGACCGGAAACGGCATTGCCGCTGCCCGATCGCGGCCTGGATTTCGGTGACGGTCTGTTCGAGACGCTCCTGCTGCGCGACGGTGCCCCGCTGTTTCTGGAATACCACCTGGCGCGGCTGGGAGGAGGGCTCCGGCGCCTCGGGTTCCCCGATTGCATCGCCCGCGTGCAGCAGTACCTGGAACAGGCTTGCACAGACATCGCATCGCGTGGCTGGCGTGGGTGCGCCCTGCGCCTCACCGTGACGCGGGGCGGCGGCCCCAGGGGTTATACCCCGCCGGAGCCCGCCAGTCCGCGCATTCTGGTCACTGCCACCCATCTCGAGCGGGACTGTGGCACTGCAGCTGCCCCCGCCAGCCTCACGGTCTCCTCGGTGCGCTGGCCCACCCAGCCGCTGCTGGCCGGACTCAAACACCTCAACCGGCTGGAACAGGTTCTGGCGAGCGCGGAAACCCGGCATTGCGGAGCGGATGAGAGCGTAATGCTGGATCAGGAGGGACGGGTGATCTCGGCGGTGGCCGGAAATATTTTTATTGCGTCAGGCGGTCAGCTGCGGACTCCGCCACTGACCCACTGCGGGATCGCGGGTACCCGGCGCCAACTCGTGTTGGAACGCTGGGCCCCGGCCATTGGACTGGCAGTGGAAGAGGCGGAGCTTGACCTTGCCGACCTGGTGGCGGCGGAGGAAGTCTTCATCACGAACAGCCTGTTTGCGCTGCGCCCTGTCGCCTGCGTGGACGAGACCCGTTGGGCAAACCACAGAATCTGCCGCACCCTTTTTCACTGCTTTCTGGAAGAGATCGGGTGATGCGCAGGCTGTTGCTGGCGCTGCTACTGTTACTGGCCCTGCTGGCGCTGGCAGGGATACTGCTGGCTGCAGAATGGCAGCGGCGTTGGCAGGCGCCCCTGGTGATTCCGGAGGAGGGCTTCGTGCTGCAGGTGGCCGCTGGCGACTCGTTGCGCACCGTGGTCGATTCACTGCACCGGGCAGGGGTCCTCACTTATCCGCGGGTGGCGCTGTTGTACGGCCGCTGGACTGGCGCGGACCAGAAGATCCGTCACGGCGAATACCGACTGCAGCGTGAGATTACCATCGAGCAGTTGCTCCTGCTGTTGCAGAGTGGCAAGGTGATCCAGTATCAGGTGACCCTGCCCGAGGGCATAACCCTGGCCAGGGCCCTGGAAATTCTCGCTGGCCAGGAAGAATTGATCGGCGAGCTGCGCGGTCGCGAAGACCCCCGCATACTGGAACTGGTAAAACCCCACGCGGCGGCAGAGGGCCTGTTTTTTCCGGACAGCTACCATTTTACGCGAGGGACGACAGACTGGCAGGTACTGCAGCGGGCGCATACCAGCATGCTTGCTGTGCTGGAGGAGGAATGGGCCGGCAGGGCGGAGGGTCTTCCCTTTGAGACGCCTTATGAGGCGTTGATCATGGCGTCGATCATCGAGCGTGAGACCGGTCTGCCGGAAGAGCGGGAGGAAATTGCCGGCGTCTTTCTGCGACGGCTGCAGCGTGGCATGCGACTGCAGACCGATCCCACGGTTATCTACGGGCTCGGGGAAAAATACGATGGCAACCTGCGTCGCAGGGATCTGCGCGACGAAGCCAACCCCTATAATACCTACCGGCATGGCGGGCTGCCTCCCACGCCCATCGCGTTGCCGGGGCGCGCGGCGATTCATGCCGCTCTGCACCCGGCAGATGGCGAGACTCTCTACTTCGTCGCCCGGGGCGATGGCGGCCACGTGTTCAGCGCGTCACTGGCCGAACACGAGAAAGCAGTGCGTCAATTCCAGTTGCAGCGCAGGGAGGACTATCGATCCAGCCCCGCGCCAGACCGTTCCCGGGACGCCAGCCCGGAGCAGAAGGAGCAGTAGCGGCAGCTTATGAGCGTGAGAGGTCTGTTTATCACGGTGGAAGGTGGAGAGGGCGTCGGGAAATCCACCAATATCGCATTCCTGGAGAGCTTTCTCTCGGGGCATGGTGTGGAACTCGTGGTGACGCGGGAGCCCGGCGGTACTTCCCTCGGAGAAGATATCCGCCAGCTGCTTCTGGAACCGCGTCCGGAACCCGTGGATCCCTTGGCCGAGTTGCTGCTGATGTTTGCGGCCCGGGCGCAGCATATCAGTGAACGTATAGAACCTGCCCTGGCAGCCGGTAAATGGGTGCTTTGCGACCGTTTCACCGACGCCACCTATGCCTACCAGAGCGGCGGGCGCGGGCTGGATTCGGGCGCAGTGCGCGGCCTCGAACAGATCGTTCAGGGCGTGTTGCGCCCCGACTATACGCTTCTTTTCGATGCGCCGGTGAGCACCGGCATGGCGCGAGCCCGGGGCAGGGGTGAGCTCGACCGCTTCGAGCAGGAGCAGGTGGAATTCTTCGAGCGTGTACGCAGCACCTATCTGCAGCTGGCCAGGGAGAGCAGTGGTCGGTTCCGGATAATCGATGCCAGCCTGCCGCTGGAGAAAGTGCAGGATGCGCTGTTAAAAATCGCCGGTGAACTGCTCGCGTGCTGGTCCGTGCGCCATGGGAGTAGCGACTGATGGAACTGTCGGGACTGCCCCCGGTGAGTGCGCCAATGCCCTGGCAGCAGGAACTGTGGACGCAGTTGCAGCAGCAGTTCGAAGCGGGACAACTGCCTCATGCGCTGCTCCTGTCCGGGCCGCCAGACACCGGCAAGCGCCGGCTGGCGCTGGCGTTGGCGCGTAAACTCCTGTGCCAGGAGCCGGTCGATGGCCTGAATTGTGGCCAGTGTCACGCCTGCCACCTCAGCGCGGGCGGCACTCATGGCGATCTGTGCTGGCTTGAGCCCGGGGAGAAAAGCCGGGTCATCAAAATCGACCAGGTTCGCACCGTGGTGGACTTTGCCAACAAGACGGCTAATTTTGGCCGGCGCAAGGTGATCGTACTGGCGCCAGCCGACAGCATGAACAACAACGCTGCCAACGCGCTGCTCAAGTCACTGGAAGAACCTGCGGCTGAGACCTACCTGATTCTGGTGTGTCATCGGCTGCAAGGTGTCCCCGCGACCATCCGTTCCCGCTGCCAGATCCGCAAGCTGCCCACCCCCGCACCGGAGCATGCCCTGGACTGGCTCGATCTGACGACCGGGGAGCGCGCCCTGAGTGAACAGCTGTTGACGATGGCAGACGGCCGGCCGATGCTGGCAGAGAGTCTCC
>JAHEEV010000223.1 GCA_024640505.1 Halieaceae bacterium | reverse complement strand
TGGCCGACCCCTCGCTGATCGGCGTCACCGCCGGTGCTTCCCTCGGCGCAGCGCTGTTTATCGTACTGGGGGGTGGCGCCCTCCAGGGCTACACCGGCCTGACCCTGATCTCCGCCGGCGCTTTCGCCGGCGGTGTGGTGGCCGTGCTGTTTGTCTACCGCCTGGCCACCAATGAAACGGGCACATCTGTGGCCACCATGCTGCTGGCAGGTATCGCCATCACCGCGCTGGCAGGAGCGCTGGGAAGCCTGCTGGAGTTCTTCGCGGACAATGCCATGCTGCGCCGTATCAGCCTGTGGAAAATGGGCGGACTCGACGGCGCCAATTATTCCAGGCTGTTACTCTCCGCGCTGGTGGGGGTGGCCCTGCTCACCGCCCTGCCCCGCTACGCCAGCGCTCTCAACGCCCTGCTGCTGGGTGAATCGGAAGCCCGGCATCTGGGTATCGATGTGGATCGCGCCAAAATCGCACTGATTGCCTGGGTCGCCGTGGGCGTCGGCACCTCCGTGGCCATGGTGGGGACAATTGCCTTTGTAGGGCTGGTGGTACCGCATATCGTGCGTATGCTGATCGGGCCCGATCACCACTATCTCCTGCCCGCCTCTGCCCTAGCGGGCGCACTGATGCTGGTGGTTGCGGATACACTGGCGCGCATTGTTATCGCTCCGACCGAACTGCCGGTCGGCGTGATCACCGCGCTCGTCGGTGTGCCCTTTTTCATCTCCCTGCTGCGCCAGCGGCATCACTACGGCATGCAATCGTGACCGTCCTGCGACTACAGGGGGTGAGTGCCGCGCCCTGGGGGAGCCCGCTACTGGAGGGGATCACCCTGGATGTCGCGGGCGGCGAGGTAGTGGGACTGGCCGGCCCCAACGGCGCCGGTAAATCCACCCTCCTGAAAATCGCCGCGGGAGACCTGCCCCTGCAGGTTGGGGACGTAATGATCGCGGGAGCAGCACCGCAGAGCCAGGCGCGCAGATCTCTGGCGCGGCAACTGGCGTTCCTTCCGCAGCTGTCCCTGCTCAATTTTCCCTACACCGCAGGAGAAGTGGTATCGCTGGGCAGGATTCCCCACGACACCGGCAACGCCATCGATACGGCCGTCGCCAACGAGGCAATGGCCGCCATGGACGTGGCCGACCTGCGGGATAAGCTGTACACACAACTGTCCGGTGGCGAACGCCAGCGGGTACAACTGGCGAGAGTCTTCGCTCAGGTATGGGGTCCGGGAAGCCCGGCGCAGCGGCTGCTGTTGCTGGATGAGCCCACCAGTGCCCTGGATCTTTCGCACCAGCAGTTGCTGGTCAGGGCGATCAGGGAATTGGCCGGGAGCGGCTGCGCCATCGTACTGGTCATTCACGACCTGAATCTGATGGCAGGTCTGGCTGACCGCGTGGCGGTATTGCACCGGGGCAGGCTGGCGGCTTCGGGCACGCCCTCGGAGGTATTTACGGCAGAGTTATTCCGCACCGTCTTCGACGTGGACGTACTGGTGGGCACTCACCCCGAAAGGGCGCAGCCCATGATCGTTACGCACGCGGAATGAGTGCACTGAGCTGGAAATCATCGCTGGCGATCATGGGCTGCCTGTGGACCGCTTGCGCCATGGGAGAGCCGGTGCGTGTGCAGGACATGGCGGGCCGGGCTGTCGAGCTGGCAGCCCCGGCTGCACGGATCGTGGCCCTGGCACCCCACAGCGTCGAAAATATTTTCAGCGCCGGCGCCGGGGACGCCCTGGTCGGTGTCACCGAGTACAGTAATTACCCGCCGCCCGCCCGCAGGATTTCGCGGATCGGCTCCTTCAATGCCTACAGCCTCGAAATGATTGCCGCCCTGCAACCCGACCTGATTGTGATGTGGGCGTCCGGCAACGGCATGCAGACGATGCAGGCACTGCAAGTGCTGGATATCCCGATCTTCGTGAGTGAACCCCGGCAACTGGCAGATATCCCCCGGGCCATTCGGGCTCTCGGTATGCTGGCAGGCACCGAAGCGGTCAGTGAGCCGGAGGCGCAGCGGATCGAATCGTCTATCGACGCCCTGCGCCAACGGTACGGCGGACAGATGACAGTGAGCGTTTTCTACGAAATCTGGAACGAGCCGTTGCAGACCATCAACGGCGATCACCTGATCAGCCAGGTGATCGAGTTGTGCGGCGGTATCAACATTTTTGCAGACGCCCCCACGCTCGCGCCGCGCATCAGCATCGAGTCGGTGCTGGCACGCAACCCACGGGCCATTGTGGCCAGCGGGATGGGTGAGGCCAGGCCCGAGTGGCTGGATCAGTGGCGCAACTACCCTGCCCTGCAAGCCGTGGCCGAAGAAGCCCTGTTTTTTATCAACCCGGACCACATCCAGCGACCGACGGCCCGGGTTCTGCTGGGTGCCGCGCGCCTGTGCGAACAACTCGATTCCCTGCGGCCTAAAAAGTGACACAGTTCACACCTGAGGCGTTCAAACGTATCTTTTTACAGAAAATTCAGGTCGAAAGACGCTAAACTACGCCTGCGGGTGCAGTACGATTACGTATGGTGACATGACAACCTGCGAGGGGGTGCTTGCACCCGCCCCTTTTTCCTGCGGGCTGTTTACACAGCCGCATCGCGCCCGGCGCAGTCCACCACGACAATCCGGTTTGCCAGCCTGTCCTGCTCTGCTAAGCTCTGCTCTCCGATATTCTCACCCCAGGAGACCAGGATGAAGCCCGAGACGATCGCCCTGCACGCCGGTTACAACGGCGACCCCACCACCAACGCCGCCACCACGCCGATCTACCAGACCACCTCGTACACCTTCGACAATACCCAGCACGGCGCAGACCTGTTCAACCTGGCGGTGCCTGGCAATATCTACAGTCGCATCATGAATCCCACCAACGCCGTGCTGGAACAGCGCCTGGCGGAACTGGAGGGTGGCGTCGGCGCACTGGCGCTGGCCTCGGGCATGGCAGCAATACGCTATTCCATCGAGGTGATCGCCGAGGTCGGCTGCAACATCGTGAGCACCTCCCAGTTGTACGGCGGCACCTACAACCTGTTCGCCCATACCTTTCCACGACAGGGCATCGAAACGCGCTTCGTCCAGGGCGATGAATTCGACCGGGTCCGGTCCCTGATCGATGAGAATACCCGTGCACTCTTTTGCGAATCCATCGGCAACCCCGCGGGGAATATCGTGGATATCGAGCAGTGGGCCAATATCGCCCACGAGGCGGGCGTACCACTGATCGTGGACAATACCGTGGCCACTCCCATGCTGTGCCGGGTGTTCGACTACGGCGCGGACATCTCCGTGCATTCACTGACCAAGTACATCGGCGGACACGGCACCACGATCGGTGGTGCCATCATCGATTCCGGCAAGTTCGACTGGGCGGCCCACAGCGACCGCTTCTCCGTGATGACCACCCCGGACCCCTCCTATCACGGCGTGGTGTTCGCCGAGGCCATGGGCGCGGCAGCCTACATCGGACGTTGCCGCGTGGTGCCACTGCGCAACACCGGTGCCGCCCTGTCGCCCCACAGCGCCTTTCTCATCATGCAGGGCCTGGAGACACTCAGCCTGCGCATGAAGCGCCACTGCAAAAATGCGAAGAAAGTTGCGAAACACCTGCAGCAGCACCCGCAGGTCAACTGGGTCAACTACGCCGGTCTCAAGGACAGTCCCTACCGCGAAACCTGCGAGAAGATCTGCGACGGCAAGGCCGCGGGCATCCTGAGCTTCGGAATCGAGGGTGGCATCGAGGCGGGAACCAAGTTCATCGACGCGCTGCAGATGATCCTGCGCCTGGTGAATATAGGCGACGCCAAGTCACTGGCCTGTCACCCCGCGAGCACAACGCACCGGCAGCTGAACCCTGAAGAGCTGGCTTCGGCGGGCGTTTCGGAGGACATGGTGCGCCTCTCCATCGGCATCGAGCACATCGACGACATCATTGCGGATATCGACCAGGCGCTGGAAGCGGCGGCCAGTTA
>JAHEEV010000222.1 GCA_024640505.1 Halieaceae bacterium | reverse complement strand
TCTCACACCGACCAATATTTCCCTATATAAATCAGATAGTTAATATCACGGGCGAATTCTGCGCAGGGCATCCCCCCAGCGCACGTTTTCGTTAGACCCGGCACGGATTCCGCCGGGCCGACACTATCCGCCGAGTAAAAAGAGCGCGTCCAGAATGGTGCCGGGCGAAACCAGAAAACCGTAATAAAAATACGCTAATTATTAACGTAATATTTCCGGCAAAAAATCCATGGAACGGGGGCCACATATTGTTAGAGTTCACACCGCTATTTGACGTGTCTCGCTGCCTGGATGCAGCTGAGTGAGGTTGCGTCTTCCGGTCGGAGTTCTGGCTTCCCGGCCTCTTGTCTGGACCTGCAGGAACAGGTCCCACATTAGCGAAAGAAGCCGCATTACATTTGTAAGGAGTTTGACATGAAGAAATCATATTTTGCCATGGCGGTGCTGGCCGCGAGCTTGAGCAGCGTAGCGGTAGCACAAGGCGGTAGCGTCGGCCCCCAGGATGGAAGCCGGGAGTTTGCCCTGTCCGGTGCCGGTGCCAGCGACAAGGACTTTGACAACAGCAGCTTCGGTATTTCCGGTGATTATGGCTGGTATACGTCAAGCCGTTCCGTTTGGGGTGTGCGCCAGAGCATCAACTTCGCCGACATCAAAGGTGAGGATCTGGGCAATGACTTCTGGAATGGCAGCACCCGGGGTTACTATGACTACCACTTTGGCAGCGAAGCGTTCCGGCCTTTTGTCGGCGCGAGCCTGGGTGCCGTTTACGGTGATGGAGTCAACGACAGCGGCTTTGCCGGTGCGGAATTCGGACTCAAGTACTACGTCCTCGAGAGCACCTATATCCTGGGCCGTGCGGAGTACCAGTTCTTCTTCGACAGTGGCGACTCTGCGCAGGATAACTTCGACGACGGCGCCTGGGTCTACGTGATCGGTATGGGTTTCAATTTCTAGGACCGGTCTACAGTGTTCGCACTGTATCAATCCGACCGCGCTATCCCGAGAGGGAAGCGCGGTTTTTTTTTGGCAGGTGAAGCTGCCATTACGCACCTGTAGAAATCCCTGGTCCTGGCAGGCCCCGCCGCGTGCTGCCAGGACAGGAGAAAACCAGCTTGCGTCGGAGCTCCCGGGTTGCCGGGTGGGTCGCCGGAAACAGCTGGTCTTGCATCGACCTGGGAATATTGACCATGCACTGGAAAAACACCGGCCACCGCTACGGATCTGCCATGATCGCAATGCACTGGCTTATGCTACTGCTGATAGTGGCTGTTTACGCCTGCATCGAGCTGCGGGAATTCTACCCGAAAGGCAGTGAACCGAGGGAGACTCTCAAGCAGTGGCATTTCATGCTCGGCCTGTCCGTTTTTCTGCTGGTGTGGCTCCGTCTGGGGCTGTCGCTTACCCAGGTCACACCGGCTATCCAACCCGGACCCCCGCCATGGCAGCGGTCGTTGTCGAAAATGGTTCACCTGGCTCTCTATGCCCTGATGATCAGTCAGCCGATTCTGGGCTGGCTGGTGTTGAGTGCTGAAGGCAAGTCGATACCGTTCTTTGGGCTGTCACTGCCTCCCCTGGTCGCGCAGGATGAGCACCTGGCAGAGCTCATCGAGGAGATCCACGAGGTCGTCGGCACCTCAGGCTATTTTCTGGTCACACTCCATGCCGTCGCTGCACTCCTGCATCACTATGTCATTCGCGACAATACGCTGGTAAGAATGTTACCTCGTACCGGGCCGCATAACCCTCAGTAGGGACTGTGTTATCTGCGAGATCGTCATTTCCGAGACGGGCGCCACACGGGTGAGCCTGCAGCGATGGCCGTTTTCCTACCACATCAGGTCATCGGGAATATCGTAGTTTTTATACCAGTCCTGCTCTTCCTCAGTCAGGGCCGGGGCGTCGGTGTCGCTACAGATGATCACGCGGCCAGCATCGCGCTCTGCGATCTTGTCGGCCACGGGGCGCGGAAGAAGTTCGTATTGATCACCCTGTTTGACGACGGCGAGTCGACCCGCCGATAGCTGTTGCTGCTGTATTTCGTTCACATACAGCTTCTTTACTTTCGTGCCGTCAGTGAAATTGAAGCCGATGTCCCCTCTGCCTCGCTCGAGTTTGTTGGCGTCGATCAACTGTTTGATCTGCGCGTTGATCGCCTTGCGCTGGGCCTTGCTATTCAACGTCTGGTTTAATTCGCGATCACGCCTGGCCTTCTCCGCCCGGGCCTCCCGCGCCAGATCCCGGGCTTCGTCGGCCGGATCGACGCCGGTACGTCGGGCCACTTTGGCGTTTTTGCGCTTTTCCTTGGCCAGTTTCCGGGCCTTGTCGGCATCGGCCAGACCTGCCTTGAGTAGTTGATCCTGTAGTGAACCTGCCATGAATAGGGCCTTTTCGACTGTTCCAATAACGAGCATCCGCAGGGGTCATGCCTGCCCGCTACCGGATATTAACACTGCGCAGGGACCCGGCTGTCAAATGTTGCATCAGCCATGCCCCGGAAAGTGCAGCTTACACTGACAGCTTCACCATGCCTTCGGTTACAATGTCCATGGCCTGCCGCAAAATCTGCTGCCTGTACATTTTCTGTGTGACTATCGAAGGGTGACCCTCATTTCCCGGTTAGGATATAAGTGAAAACGCCAAAGCGCCTGCAGCCACTGGTCGATGATGGCCTGGTGGACGAAGTCATCCGGCCCCTGATGAGTGGCAAGGAGGCGGATGTGTACGTGGTGCGTTGCGGCTCCCGCATCCGCTGCGCGAAAATCTATAAGGAAGCCCACAAGCGCAGCTTCAAAAAGGCCGTGCAGTACACCGAGGGCCGGAAAGTGAGGAATAGCCGGCGCGCCAGGGCCATGGAAAAAGGCTCCAGGTTCGGGCGCAGGCAGCAGGAGGAAACCTGGCAGAACGCCGAGGTGGACGCGCTTTACCGGCTTGCTGGTGCCGGGGTGCGGGTCCCGCAACCCTACGGATGCTTCGACGGGGTGTTGCTGATGGAATTGATTACGGACGAGGACGGCCACGTCGCCCCCCGTCTGAATGACGTGTCCATGTCGGCAGAGCAGGCCAGGGAGGACCACGCGCTGGTCATGCAATATGTGATGCGCATGCTCTGCGTCGGGCTGGTGCACGGTGATTTGTCCGAGTTCAACGTCCTGGTCGATGAAAACGGACCTGTCATCATTGACCTGCCACAGGCGGTGGACGCGGCGTCGAACAATAATGCCCGCGCCATGCTGGAGCGGGACATAAAGAACATGAGCGAATATTACGGCCTGTTCGCCCCCGAGCTGCTCGACAGCCATTATGCCGAGGAGATCTGGGCACTCTACGAGGATGGCAAGCTGCACCCTGACCAGGAACTCACTGGACGGTTCGAGGTGGATACCCATACGGCGGATGTCGATGCGGTTATGCTGGAAATCAAGGCCGCCCTGGCCGAAGAGGAGGCCCGTCGGGAGCGTGTGCGGGGAGCTGAACGACTCGATGGCGATGCAGTCTGACAGGCTCGGCGCGGAGGATCTCCTGCTCCTTGCCGATCGGATAGAGGCCGATCGGGATGTCCCTTGGAGGACCCTGCACCAGCGCGATTACGCGATCGGCCGCCAGTGCCCGCAGAGCGGGGATCGTGATCGCCTGCTTTGCTGGCTGCGTGAAGTACAGGGAAACGCGGTTCCGGAAAATGCCCGGTCCGCTTCCCCTCTCGGCGAGCGTACTCTCGGCTGGCTGATCCTGGCGGGCGTCGCGTTGGCAGGTATTGCCGCCATGGCCGGCTTTCTCCTGGCCAATGCCGATGGCATCGTCAATGTGCTGTGGTTTCTTACGCTGTTTGTTCTGCTGCCGGGCCTCTTCTGTCTTATTTCTGCAGCCGCCCTGTTGTGTTCCCTGGTCGATGGCAAGCCGCCGGGCCTTGCGCTGAACCCGGCGAGGCTGGTGGTCCACAAGGCCATGCCTGATCCACGCTACTGGCAGGATTTCGGGGAAGTGATCCGCCTGGCACTGC
>JAHEEV010000084.1 GCA_024640505.1 Halieaceae bacterium | reverse complement strand
TTTATCACCGTCGAGATGGTCAGATAGAGGATCACCACGATCAACACAGGGCCAACTACTCCTATTACGTCGATCAATTCGTGCAAACCGAAATACAGTGCCAACATTACCAAGAGGGCCATCACGCCGCTGCCCACGTATACCGGTGTACCGTAATATTCATTGAGAACGGAACCGGCGGCGGCCACCATCAGCACGTACAAACTGAACATCAGCACTATCGAGTACCAGGTAAAAACTGTACCGGCGATAGTGCCCATGAAGTACTTGAATACTTCTTCGCCATTTTTGAAACCGTGCTTGTGTCCGGTAAGCAGGAGAGACACCGCCATATAGGTGCCCAGCAACAAAAAAATCAGGCTGCCAGCGATACCCTTAGCCCCCTCAGCAACAAAAAACTGCATGACCTCCTGACCAGTGGCAAAACCCGCGCCGATCAGCATGGCGAGGAAGGCTCCGGCGACCTTGAAAATGGTCAGGAGGTTTACGGAGCCGTTTTTCATACGCTTCACCCATCTCTAAGCAGTGTCATTTACATTCGGTAAGTGACTTCCAGGCCAACAGTGCGGCCCTTGGACATTGGGGCGAATGTGCCGCCCAGAGGGACAGCTCCTCCCAGTACCTCTGGTAGCTGGGTATCGCCACCGTTAGAGTGTCACTAAAAAACACAGCGGTTTTCGGGATAGCTCAAGTGTGGCTAAGCCAGTATTTTCTTCCCCAATTCTTCCGCAGCTGCTACTGGCGTGCAGCCCTTTTCCAGCGATTTGTGGAAGACATTCGTACACGTGTTGTAGATGTTCTCGATCATCTCTTCAACCTGTTCTTGATTAAAGGTTCCGACCTCGCCGGAAGCACTGATCACACCGCCGGCGTTGGCGATATAGTCGGGTACGAAAAGAATGTTGCGATCACCCAGCATTTCACCGTGTTTCTCTGTCTCCAGCAGCTGATTATTGGCGGCGCCACACACCACCTTCGCCTTGATTCTGGGAATTGTCTCGTCATTCAAAACACCGCCGAGACCGCAGGGTGCAAGAATATCCACATCAAGGCCATAGATCTCATCCATGCTCACTTCCTTTGCGCCATAGCTATCCACCGCGAGCTTGATATTTTCTTCGCTGATATCCGCAACGAATAGTTCCACGCCTTTCTCCACAAGGTGCTTGGCCACGTTTCTGCCGACATTGCCGAAACCCAGGATCGCAACAGAGGAGAGATTTCCTCCCAACTTAAAATCGGCCGCCGCCTGCATCGCCTTATACAGGCCATAACCGGTAGGCGGGGACGTGTCGCCGCTTTTACCCGGCAGGCCTACCACATAGGGCGTTGAACGGTTGATGACCACCATGTCGTCAGGAGTCATACCGATGTCTTCGGCGCAGACGTATTTGCCCCCGAGTCGATCCACACAGCGGCCAAAGGCTTCCAGCAGCGCCTCATTCTTCATGGTATTGTGATCGCCGATGATCACCGATTTGGCACCGCCATAGGGCAGGCCGGCAAGTGCATTCTTGTACGACATCGCCCGGCTCAGGCGCAATGCATCGACCAGTGCATCCTGGCTGTTTTCGTAGGGAAAGAAACGGGTTCCACCACCGGAGGCTCCCAGCTTGGTACTGTGAATAGCGATGATCGCCTTCAAACCGGTTTCCTTGTCGCAAAAGAAACTGACATGTTCGTGATCGCTGAAGTTATCTTGTTCAAAAACGCTCATTTTTATATCTCCTTTGGATTGTGGTGAATGGCGGCAGTCGTCAATTTAACTGCCTCTACACTGATGACTTGAGGGTTGAGTGTAGGTGATTGGCAAAGGCCTGCATTGGCGAAATGGGACAAGAAACTGACACTTTGTGCCAAGCTGAGTTGTCGGGAGGCGTATCCTCCTGACACTATGCGCCCGGGCATGGAAAGTGCCTGCGAAATATCGGGACAAGCCTCGGGCTCATGCCCCACAGGTACCGGTTGACCAACCCACGTTTACAAGGCCATTATTGACATTCTATGTCAGGTTACGGGCTGTATCTGCCAGGGAGACAGTTACGGCCTTTGCCTTTATTACGAGTAGCTACCACCACATCGGGTCATATAAAAATGGTAACCAGTGCCGCTACCCGAACCATTCCCAGTTTCCAACGGGTACACCTGGTACTCGTCAAATTGGGTATCGATGTCGGTCCGGTTTACCGTGATCTGGGAATTCGTGAGCGCGACCTGCAGGACGAACCCAGCGGTGTGACCATGGTGAAATACCTGGAGTTGCTATCCCGAATATCCGAAGAGCAGGGGCGCCCCTCCCTCGGACTGGAGATGGCCCTTGCCCGCGATGTTGGCAGCCTTGGCGTACTCGGTTATATGGTGCGCAATGCACCCGATTTCGAACGCGCACTGGCCATTACCGACGATTACCTCGACCTCATCATGCCCGGCTGCAGAACCGGTCTGGTCCGCCTGGAGCAGGATTGTATCTGGACTTACGAGATGCCGGGCATTTCTCCAGCAAAATGCAGACATGAGATCGAGCAGACATTAATGCAATTCATTGGCGCGGCTCGGGAATTACTTTCGCTGCCACAGTGGTATCCCACCCAGGTATTTTTTCAACACGCCGAGCCACAGGACTGTGAATTACTGCGCGAGGAAATGGCTGACACACTCCATTTCGATCACCACTATAATGGAGTCATGTTCCCCGCTGGATTCCTGCGTTATACCATCAGCGAGGCAGATCCGAAGTTACTGGGTTTACTCGAACAACAGGTCCAGCACTCCCTGGATCTACTGAAACATGACAATACACTGGTCGGACGCATAACATTTATGATCACCTCTCGTCTCGGCAAGACCGAGGTCTCTGCCGAAACGATTTCATCAAGAATCGGCATGAGTCGTCGCACATTGCATCGCCGTCTCAGCGAGCAAGGTACGAGTTTCAATGAAATCAGGGAGATGGTGGTATTACAGATTGCGAAGAAGGCCCTGAGCACCACCGATGTAAGCATCACCGAGCTGGCACAGGAACTCGGTTACTCCGATAGCAGCGCGCTCGATCGAGCCTTCAAACGCCTTACCGGGTTCTCACCGCTGAGTTATCGTCGCAATCACACGGTGCTCACCCCGGTAAAGTAGTAACTTTCTCAGCTACCTCTCTTGACGATGAGGTGTGGCTACCAGGGAAGCGGTGCTTGGGTTGACCGCACCTCTGTAAGTATTGCACAACGGAAATTTGATGGTTTAATGACAAGTTGATGCCCAGGCAAGAAAGGTGAGCCGTCACGGTACCGCCTGGCAGCCGGTTTCGGTATGCGTTGGGCACAAAAGGGCCAGCCAGTGGTCCGAAATCTCACCGCTGCCGTAGGTTGTATATATGGAAGTCTATGCTAATTCTGCCGCTCGCAAACCGCGCGCCACTAAAGACTCGGCGAACCTTCGCTCCATATTCATTTTCGGCCCCTTTGTTCTCGATCCGGGGGTGGGATTATTCCAGGATGAACGGTTCATTCCCTTGCCACCCAAGGAACTCGCGCTACTGGAAGTGCTGGTGAATTTGCAGGGTCAGGTAGCCAGCCACGCGGAAATTGAGCGCCAGGTGTGGCCCAGGCAGGTGGCGTCTTACATGTCCCTGGCCCGGTGCGTCTATTCTCTCAGGCGGTTATTGGGCCGGGAAGGCAAGCGATATATCGGCACAGTACCCAAGCGTGGCTACAGGCTGACCGTCCCGGTGAAGACGTTCGAGCCGTCGCCCAGTGAGACAGCACTTTCACAATCTATATCTGCTATACCCCTGGCCTATTCCCACTATTTCGCTGGTGTCCAGGAAGCTAACGATCCACGGCCTGCCGCGCAGGCCCGGGCAATCATGCTGTTTGAAGAAGCTGCCAGAGTGGACCCCCAGTTTGCCTCCGCTCACGCCGCGATGGCGGATACGACCATGTATCAGATCATACGGGGATTCTTGCAACCCCAGTATGGCTTGAAGTTCGGCATGCAGGCCTGCCATTGCGCGCTGCGTATCAACCCGGAACTGGTGCAGGGCCTCGCCGTTCTGGGCTGGTTTGACGGTGTCATGCTGGGTCGGTTCGAGGCGGCACATGACAATCTTGACAAGGCACTCTCGATCGATCCGAATTATTCACGAGGCGATATATACCGCTCGTGGGTGTTGAGATGCCAAGCACAGCCAGCGGCGAGCATCGAGGCCGCCCGGAAAGCAGTAGACACCGATCCTCATTCGTTATTGAACAGGCACAGCTATTGTTGGGCATTGTTTTGTGGGGGTCGTGCCGAAGACGCACTAGGTATGGAGCGAATTCTGCGACGAGACTATCCGCAGGATGATATCGCCCAGGGCTATGTCGCTCTATTCGCAGCTTACCTACGTCAAGATGATGAGGCGTTGGCTGCGAGCAGCGCCGCGCTGCAACTGTCCGCCGATTTGCCAGCGGTCTGCGCTGCGATGGCCTATGTTTTGGCACGACTGGGCAAGAAACGCGATGCATGGAAACTGGCTGAATGCGCGGAGGCCGCGGTCTTACCTCGCGCCCCGCGACCAATGCTTGCACCGGCGTATGTTGAACTGGGCGAGGAGGAGCGTGCGCTTACGTTGCTGCAGGAGGCTCGTGAAGAGGGTTGTGCCTGGCTGCCCCCCGCCAGACTCGATCCTCGCTTGAAAAGACTCCAATCCGACGATAGATTTACCGCCTTGTTCGCCTGATTTTCCCTACTGGAAAGTGGCAGGTTGCTCGGTCATATTCACCGCCTTCAGCAGGCGCTCGCAGGCGTCCAGCTTAAAGACCCGCGATTGACAACTACAGCAATGTGGATATAACGCGCTAGAGCATAATCCCAAGATCCCAGGGACAGAATTCCTCCTCCCCGTAGCCAAGAATCTCGCTCTTGGTACGCTCGCCCGAAGCCACGGCAACAATACGCTCAAAAATCTGCTCGCCAACCTGCGCCACGGTTGCGTCACCGTCGAGAATGGTACCGGTGTTGATGTCCATATCGTCACCCATGCGCTTATAGAGCGTGGAACTGCCCGAGAGCTTAATCGAGGGGGCCGGCTTGCAACCGAAGGCTGAACCGCGATCCGTGGTGAACACCATGACATGGGCACCACCGGCCACTTGTGCCGTGGCACCCACCGGGTCAAAAGATGGCGCATCCATAAACACCAGGCCCCTGCCCGCCGCCACAGGTTCCGCATATTGGTACACTTCGTTAAGATTGGTGGTGCCACCCTTGGCAATTGAACCCAGGGATTTTTCGATGATTGTAGTCAGCCCACCCGCCTTGTTCCCTGGTGAGGGGTTGTTGTTGATCACCAGGCCACGCGCGGCCGTGAACTCCTCCCACCACTTGATGCGATCTACCAGCTTCTGGCCCACCTCCGGTGTGGCCGCGCGGGCCGTGAGTACGTGCTCGGCGCCATAGGCCTCCGTGGTTTCCGACAAAATTGCCGTGCCACCGTTCTTCACCAGCATATCTACCGCGTAGCCCAGCGCAGGATTGCAACTGATTCCCGAGACACCCGAAGAACCACCACACTGCATAGCAAGTTTGAGTTCGGAAAGTGGTATCGGCTCGCGCTTGACGGCGTTGATCTCAGGCAGCCTGGCATCAATGCGCTGAATGACATCCGCGACCAGCTTTGCCGTGCCGCCGAGTTCCTGAATGGAGACGGAATCACCGGGTGCGCCGTCGAGAATATCGCCAAGATTGGCAATCTCGCAACCCAGCCCGACCACTACAATGTGTGCGAAATTCGGGTGCTTCACATAGCCGGCCAAAGCACGCTTGAACGTACGCACGCCGTCAAGGGGAGCGTCGAGTCCACAACCGCTTTTGTGTGTCAGCGCCAACACGCCGTCTACGTTCTCAAAGGCATCGAGCTTGCCGCGGTAGTGGTCGGCGACCATCTTGGCCGCGGTGGCCGAGCAGTTCACGCTGGCAATAACGCCGATGTAATTGCGGGTGGCCACGCCGCCATCAGCGCGACGGATACCCATGAACGTACCGGGGGCCGCCGCATAGTCCGTCGGTTTTGCATCGCGGCAGAAGGCGTAGTCCAATTCCACCTCACCCATTGCCAAATTCTGGATATGCACATGATCGCCGGGAGCGATGTCCGCGCTGGCAAAACCAATGATCTGGTTATAGCGATGTACCGCAGCACCATTGGCAACCGCACGACGGGCAATTTTATGGCCGGCGGGGATATCACTCGCAACACGGATGCCATCGGGCATTTCAGTATCCGCTGCAATATCGACCAGGGCAATCCAGACGTCGTCATTGCGGTGTAGCAAGGTATAAGGGCTAGACATAATGTTTCTCCGTTTCAGATATTAGTGACGCCTGCACCGCGCGCGAAGAGCGCTGCGGGTAACCGTGCGCCGCCTCCCCTATCACTCGTTCGGCCAGTGCAGATTGCCCGAGTGCGTGACCGCTCCATGGCTTGCCGGTCCCACGCTGGCGATGTATTTCTGGGCATAACCGGCCTCGACCATATACCCCTTGCCACTGCGGTCGCAGGTTTCAAATTCAGCGCGGCGCCGCGCCAGGATTTCATCATTTACATCCAGGTGCAGGGTCTTCGCATTCAGGTCGATAGAGATCCGGTCGCCATTTTCCACCAGTGCCAGCAATCCACCGCGCGCCGCCTCGGGAGACACATAACCGATGCAAAAGCCCCGGGACACGCCGGAGAACCTGCCATCGGTGATCAGCGCGGTTGTCTCGCCTTTGCCCATGCCGTAAAGCAGGGCTGTCACCGTCACCATTTCCCGCATACCCGGTCCCCCTACCGGGCCCTCGTTGCGGATGATGATTGCATCCCCGTCTTCAATATCCCCGGCAAGCACACTTTGCAGGCAGTGCTCCTCGGATTCGAACACTCTTGCCCGGCCATCGAAGCTGTCGCGATCAAGACCGGCGACCTTGATCACTGCACCCTCCGGCGCCAGGTTGCCCCTGAGAATCTTGAGGCCGCCTTCCTGCGTGCGCGGCTCGCTTATCGACATGACCACCGCGCCATCGGCATCAGGGTACTCGGCCAACATCTCCGCCAGCGGCCTGCCATCCAGAGTCGCACAATCGCCGTGCAGGTAACCGCCCTTGAGCAGCTCCTTGAGCACGACAGGCACACCACCCACCTCATGCAGATCGGCATAGAGGTAGGGCCCGCTGGGGCTAAGGTGGGTAATCAGGGGAGTGCGCTCGAAGACGGCGGCCACGTTCTCAATCGTGAAAGGAATACCCACCTCGTTGGCGATCGCGGGGATGTGCAGAACGGCGTTGGTGGAGCCGCCGGTGGCGGACACGGCGGCACAGGCATTTTCCAGGCTCTCACGCGTAATGAGGTCACGTGGTAACGGGTAATTCGCCGCGACCACCTTCATTAACTGCCTCCCCGCCCTGCGTGCCATAGCCTGGCGCTCTGAATAGACGGAGGGAATGGTACTGGAACCAAGAGGCGCGAGACCCAACACCTCAGCGATCATGCCCATGGTATTGGCCGTAAACTGGCCGGCGCAGCAGCCCGAAGCGGGCCATGCCTTGCGGGAGAGCGCTTCCAGGTCCTCGGCGCTGGCTTCACCGGCAACCATCTGTCCCGTGCGTTCGGCCACGGTCTTTATTTCCACATTCTTGCCTTCAAAACGCCCCGGTATTGCAGGGCCGCCATTGAGAAATGCACCGGGCACGTTCAGCCGCGCAAGGGCCATCATCATGCCGGGAAAATTCTTGTCGCAGGCGCCGATGCACAGCAGCGCATCGTACTGGTGGGCACGCATCACGATCTCGATACTGTCGGCAATCACTTCCCGCGACATCAGGGAAAAGTGCATACCGCTGTGGCCGTTGACCAGGCCGTCGGAAACCGAGATGGTGGAAAATTCACGCGGTGTACCGCCGCCCCGGTACACGCCCCGTACGGCCTGCTCGGCCACCTCCTTCAGGCGCACGTTGCAGGGACTCATCTCGCCCTGGGTAGAGACCACACCGACAAAAGGCTGGGCGATATCGTCATCATCCAGGCCCATGCCACGCAAAAAGGCCCTGGCCGCCGCCTTGAATGGGCCTTTTTTCATCACGTCGGAACGGTAACTGCGCGGTTTCTGTTCCTCATTTTTTGGCATGATCACGCCCTCCAGTTATGCAAAGAATTGTTCAAGGTGTCATCCCCGCGAGTATCCGCAAGGCGGCACAAGCGCCACCGTAGCCGTTATCGATGTTGGCCACCGTCAGGCCGGAGGCACAGCTGGCGAGCATTGCCTTCAAGGCAGTTTGTCCGCCCTCCGCGGCGCCGTAGCCCACTGAGGTGGGAACGCCGATATCCTGCCTCGGATCTCCGGGTTATGGAGTTATGGAGTTGCTCGATGACCGTTGCGGCAACGTCATCCTCGGTGGGAGTGCGGAATTTTTGCCGGACTCTTACCATCCGGGGCAAATCGACGTCCAGACCGCCGGCAATATTGACTTCTATTCGATCGCCAATCATGAGTACTTCTCCATCAAATTCTACTGGCTGTTATTACCCGAATCAGTTTAGCCTATCGCTACCAGGCCCATGACACACAGGGTAGCGAAGACAGGGATAACCACCGTGATAATGCCGACATCCCGGTAGGCCTGTTTATGGGTGAGGCCGGTAATGGTCAGCATGGCTACAATCGCGCCACAGTGCGGCAGCGAATCGAAGCCACCGCTGGCCATGGTCGCGATACGGTGTAGTGCCCCGGGTTCAATGCCCATCTCCAGGTAGGCCGGAGCCATGGTCTGCATGAAAATCTGCAGGCCCCCGGACGCAGACCCGGTAACGGCCGATACCAGGCTAACCGAAGCAAACATCGACAGCAGCGGCGGCAACCCTGACTCCAACATCACCCGGGTAAAGCTCTCGAAACCTGACGTATGTGTCACCACCCCGCCGAACCCGATCACCGCGGCGGTGTTGATCAGCGGCATGATAGCGTCCTGCACGCCACTGCCGGCCACGGTCAGCGCATCCCGGCGCACCACCGGGAACAACACCACCGCCAGCAGCGTTCCAAGGACCAGTGCCAAGCTGGGCCAGACGATGGGCTGGCTGGCGGCAAAGCGCAGCAACTCAAAGGGCCAGCTCGCAGAGGCCAATGTGGCCTCGTCAACCAACATTGTGATGACACGGGGCAGGATGATCGTCAACAGCACCAGCACCAGCGGCAGAATGGCCATCTGCCAGGGCGGATGGTCCGCGTCTTCGCCGGTGTCCTGGGATATCCGGTCCCTGGGGCCTGGGACGAAATGCTCACCATTCTGTGCGGCCAGAACACGCTGGCGCTCCAGGTACCACATTCCGCCGCCAAACATGATGGCTGCGCCGACCAGGCCCAGCCAGCCGCCTGCAAAAAGATCAGTCCCCAGGCCTACCGCCGAGATGACATTCTGGATCGACGGGGTTCCCGGAAGGGCAGACAGGGTGAAAGTGCCGGCGCCCAGGGCCAGTGCCGCGCAGAACAAACGCTTGGGAATATCCGCTTCTTTCAGCAGGCGCAGGCCCAGGGGGTACATCGCAAAAACCACTACGAACACCACTACCCCTCCGTAGGTCAGGAGCGCGCAGGCCAGCGTCGTAATCCACAACGCCCGGTGCGCACCCAGCTGCCGGACCAGCGCCAGCGCGATACTGGCTGCGGCGTGGCTGTCACCCATGACACGACCGAACATCGCCCCGGCCCCGAACAACAGGAAAAACTTGCCGGCGAAGGTAAAAGCACCCAGCGGGCCGAAGGAAAAATACTCCGTGATACCCTCGGCCAGCGGCAGGCCGTTGGTGACGATAACGAGCAGCGAACTCAATACTGCGGAGAACACGATATCCACCCCGCGCATGGCGAGCCAGATGAGCAGTACGACTCCGCCGAGCAGACCCATGTATTCCATCGTTCCGAACCTTTTCCTTTTAGTGACAGCGATCCAGTGATTCGCCGTAGTGTTCCAGCAACTGCACAAACGCCTCGGGCAGCGGGCGGCTCAAAACGATAACTGGCCTGCTCAAAAGATTTAGCACCACTCTCCCAGCACAGCCTTATAGACCTGCAATCCAACATTGGTGATGCTGAGTTCGTACGGCCCGTCATGCCAGATATTGTCTCCCGGCTCGCCGGCAAGTATGCGGCGTGAGCCACTCGCGTCGCGAATCTCCAGGTTTGCATCACTGACAAAAATAGTGAGCCCCGAAAAACCGTAGCGTATTTGCCCGGTGGATTGCCCCGGATCCAGTTCGATCAGATAGAGGCGCAGTCTGGGCGTGTCGGGCTGCTCTGGATGCAGGGAAAATCCGGGCGCCTCCAGCGGTGTGGCAGACACCACGGCGGGTGTCGCCTTGACCTCCGCGCCAATCATGCGCATCAGCCCCTCGCCCCGGTTTTCCACCACGTGAATGAGCGGGTCGGAACGGTGTGTGCGACAGGCAGACATGCCCGCAGCCAAGTCAAACTCGACATGATCGCTCTCGCCCAGGCGCTGCTCCCGTACTCGGGTCGCGTGCACCGCCACGTACAGCGTATCCTCGTCGTGGCGGTGGTAAAGAGAGTGCTCACCGGGTTCAAAGCGCACGTCATATACCCTGGCATAGTCATTTTCGTAGCGGTGAAAATGGTTGGGTTCATCACGAACCTCAACCCACTTTTCCTGTGTTTGCTCTGTCATCAGACGGCTCCATTCAGGTGATCGCTGGTCTCTTAGGATCCGGGCAGCGGATTCCGGTTCTGTATATCGAGTATGGCCAACTGCCGTGCGTCTCTGGCCCGTGCAAAGGCATCAATTTTTTCCATGGGATAGCCCCGGGTTGTTTGCGCTTCCAGCAGATCAAGCGTTTCCTTTGACATGGGCGGGAGATCCATAGCGGCGAAGAGTGTGGAAAGAATATTTTCCGCGATGCCACGAAATCCGCCTGCACCTCCCCCCAGCTGTCCGGTCAGGAAGGGGCCGACCGATGCCCAGCGAACACCCAGGGACCCCATCACCAGGTTGTCCAACTCCTGGGCATCGACCACGCCTTCTTCGACAATTGCAATTGCCTCGCGCACCATGGCCGCCTGCAGGCGATTTATCACAAAGCCTGCTATCGGCTTTTTCAGGGTCGCCGTCAGGCGCCCGCAGTCGCGGTAAAAGGCAGTC
This sequence comes from Halieaceae bacterium, assembly GCA_024640505.1. Lineage (GTDB taxonomy): Bacteria > Pseudomonadota > Gammaproteobacteria > Pseudomonadales > Halieaceae > JARRPM01. Next base: position 3,189 of record JAHEEV010000084.1, on the reverse strand, counting down.
AGCCGGTCCACCTGGGTCACAGGCGCCTCGGGCGAGGCACAGATTTCAACTACCGGTAACAGGTGGGCGGGATTGAAGGGGTGGCCGATCATTGCGCGCTCAGGCACCGACATTTCAGCACCGAGGAGCTCCGGGGGGATGCCGGAGCTGGAAGAGACCAGCAAGGTGTCGGGATCAGCCAGTTTTTCGAGATCCGCAAACAGTCGGGCCTTGATCTCCGGCTTTTCCGGGCCATTTTCCTGCACCAGGTCAGCGCCCTGAACCGCCTCCTCCAGGCTTGTAAAGAACGACACCCGGGTCATGGCCTCATCAACCTTACTGTGTGGCAACTCCGCCGCCAGCGAGCGAACCCTCTCCGCCGTCGTATCCTCATAGTCGTCACGAACATCGAATATGCGAACTGCAAGGCCGTGAACTGCGAAATAAGCCGCCCAGCTACAGCCAATAAGCCCGGCGCCGATTACCGATACCGTCTTTTGGGTCATACCAGTCTCCCGGGTGAAATCTCACCTTTTCAATCACTATAGATGAGAGGCGCAGGTTAGTTTGCACCAAATGGTGCATTCGCAAACAATTTTCCGGGCACCTGGCGCAGGTGACACCAATATCGCACAGCCGATATTGCCCATGCGGACCGGATCAGGCCTGCAACGCATCCTCACCGGGCTGATGTGCTCCAGCTTCGGGCAATAGTCCGCGCTACCAGTGGCATCGAATTCTTTCCATAGCCGTTGGCGTACCAGGCAAAGACCTCGGTCAACACGGGCCCCACCGTACCCTTCAAGTAATTTTCAGGCTTGCCGGTGTTTTGTATATTGTGCAAGGCCCTGTGGGGCTGAGTCCCAGCTGTCCATCCCCTTCCATTCCCACCTGCATCCAGCTACGTTCAGCGATCACATCCGCCAATCGTTTCCCGGTGATCGCCTCAATCAGCAAGCCCAGCATTTGGGTAAATGTCGAACTCGCCCGCGTGCGCGAAGGTGAGGCCACTGCGAAAATGCAGTCCCTACTGGAGGTGAGCGAGCCCGCGATTGACTGGGTTTAGCTCGCCGAGGGAATGGGCGTGCCTGCGGTTGCAGTGACAAGCGCAGAAGACTTTTACACCAAATTTGAGCTGGCCATGGCGCAATCCGGCCCACGACTGATTGGGGCCGCCATTATCCAGGACATGCAGCCGCTCATCGACCTGGTGATGCAACAGCGGCGGGCGTAAACCCCAGCCTGATTCGGTGTTCAGGAGTCCTGGTAATCGGGGACGATCGACTCCCCGCCGATAAGGCTGTCGCAATTACTGACGAGTGTGGCAATGTCGAGGATTAAAATCCGGCCGTAGCTGCAGTGAAGCAGACCCGCGTTTTCCAGCACTTTCAATTCCCGGCTGACACTCTGGCGAGTCGTGCCCAACATGCGCGCCAGATGCTCGTGGGGAATACCCTCGACCACGGTAACGCCCTGTTCGTCGGCGACCCCGACACTGAACCCAAGGCGGGACAGCAACCGGGCAAGTCGATCCTTTAAAGTGAGTACACTGGCATCTTGAACGAGGATGTAGCTCATCCGCACGCGGCGGCAAAGCAGTTGATTCAATTCCAGCGCTATTTGCGGGTATTCGCGGTAGAGAAGCCTAAAATCCTGCTCGCGCAGCACCTGGAGCCTGCTGGCTCCTACACTATAGGCATTGTTGGCTCGAGGGAGCCCGTCAATCAGGCTCATTTCACCAAAGCAATCCCCGTCTCTGAGTTCCGCCAACTGCACTTCCCTGCCCGCTTCGGAATAATTGCAGATGCTGACTTTTCCGGACTCAATCAGGTAGAGCTCATGCCCCGCATCTCCCAACGAATATACTGCCGCCCCATCGTCATAGTCCCGCGGGCGCATTCGCTGCAGGATTGCTGTTCGCACATCGCAGGGCAGTGTGTTGATCCAGTTATGTAATGACAGAACCTTTCGCATCTGCAGGACAGTTCCAGCTGACAGTCTGGCAATTGTAGCGCAAGCAGGTCATGACTGCCCCGCTGAAACGGTGGTAAACAGCGGTGCCGCTTGAGCGCGTGTGCTGACGGACATTGGGAGCTCTTAACTAATGCAAAAAAAGCTGGTGAAAACCCGACTCTAATGAGGAGCGGTTTTTGATTACACGAGAATCACGTTTGGAAACTTACATTCGCTCTTTATTATGCTTTGCTCCACCTGCCCACGTCACAACATCGCGAAGCGGGTAGTGACGTGGGCAGCGCGAGATTAATCGCAAATTTGACTGTCGCCTTTGAAACTATCTTGCGCAAAAACTGTTTCCAGTGGATCCGCCCCGGAGTTGGAGGAGCTATAAGGAGCGGCTAACAGGGTCTGTGAGAAAAAGTCCGGCAATAGTCCGGCACTGGTTATGCTGAAACAAAAAACGGCTAACGCTTGATGCGCTAACCGTTTGATAAATTCGGCAGACTGATAGGTCGCCTGTCAGGTGGTGGCTGCATCTGATGACATTGCTCCGCGGCCCTGGCCACTTCCGATATGTATTGTCTCGCCAGATTGCCCCACTCTGTAATTTACCCGATGACCAAAGGCCAGATGTGAAGTCACATGCTCTCGCCAGGCAAGGATGCCCTCGGTCACGCCACTTATGAACGCCATCGCCCAGAGCAAACCCTGCTCTACCAGCTTATAGAGAAACACTACCCTGCCTTGGTTGAGCAATTGGAAGTCCAGGGTAAAAACCTGCCGGCTCATGTCCATCGAGAGTTTGAAGCGTATCTCAAATGCGGTCGCCTCGAACACGGCTTCCTGCGGGTAAGTTGCGATAAGTGCCACTTCGAGCGGCTCGTAGCGTTTTCCTGCAAGAAGCGAGGATTGCCGGGGGCGCCTAGCCCCAGCTGTGGCGCCCGCCGGATGGCCGAGACAGCGGCCCTTCTCTCTGATGACGTATTTCCCGACGTGCCACTGCGTCAGTGGGTGATCAGTTTTCCTTTCCCTCTACGGTACCTGTTCGCTGCCCATCCCCATGCGATGGGCAAGGTTCTGCGTATCGTTTACCGCACAATTTCTACACATCTGATCCACAAAGCTGGATACCGACTCAAGGACGGGGCGACTGGTGCAGTAACACTGATCCAGCGCTTCGGCTCGGCTCTCAACCTCAATATACATTTTCACATCCTGTTTCTGGATGGTTTTTACGTCTATCGCGATAAC
>JAHEEV010000221.1 GCA_024640505.1 Halieaceae bacterium | reverse complement strand
GCAACTACACGCATATCGTGAGGGATATGTTCAGCCTGGGAGTGAATGTATTCGTACAGCTGGTGGCCGTCCGCGATACGCCGGAGGGTATATCCCTCAGCCTGTCCAGTAACAGCGACATCACGTTGGAAATCAAGGACAAGGCACGACTCTATCCGGATCGTAAGTTTATCGGGATAGCCCAGACGCACCGGGATATGCCCTTCATGGAGCATGACGCGGAGTTGGAGCCCGGCTTTTTTGACGTGGTCGTGAATAACCCGGATTATGACAGAACCCTGTTCGCAGTCCCCAATGCTGCCATTCCCCTGCAGGATTATGCGGCGGGTATTCATGCCAGCAGCCTGATACCGGATGGCGGCACCCTCCAGATCGGTATCGGCGCGCTGGGCGACGCTATTGCCCATGGCTGTATCCTGCGGCATCGGAACAATGGGGAATATCGGGCCATGGTGGACGCCCTCAGCCACCAGGCCACGCCTTTGCGGGAGCCCGGTGAACCATTCGAACAGGGCCTTTACGTATCCACGGAGATGTTCGTCAATGGCATGATGCACCTGATCGAGCAGGGGATCGTCAAGCGCAAGGTGTACGACAACCTGGCGCTGCAGCGCGGCCTGAATGCCGGGGTCATAGGCCCACAGGTCGACGAACGGCTCTACGATTACGCCAGAGAGACGGGATTGATTCCCGCCGCGCTGGACGTTCGCAGCCTGGAGGAACTGCAGTACTGGGGAATCATCAGTGAGGCAGTACTGCTTCAGGGCAGTGAACTGCTGGTTGGCGGTCAGGCGTTGCCAAACGATATGGACGACCCCGGCACGCGGGAAGCGCTGCTTGCACAATCCGCCGGCCGTGAACTCAGGCATGGGCGCATCCTGCATGGCGGCTTCTTCCTCGGGCCGCAGGATTTTTACCAGAAACTTCGCGATCTGGATGAGACGGGCCGGGAAGAGATTTGCATGACAGGCGTCAGCCGCACCAACCAGCTGCTGCTGGACTATGAGCTTTACTGTGCCCAGCGCCAACAGGCCCGTTTCATCAATACGGGCATGATGGTTTCGCTGAACGGCTGCGTGGCCTCCGATGCCCTGGAGGACGGCACCGTGGTCAGCGGTGTCGGGGGGCAGTACAATTTCGTGGCAATGGCCAATGATCTGCCCGGCGCCCATTCGATCCTCTGCATTCGCAGCACCCGGGGCCGGGGCAAGCACCTGCAATCCAATATCGTGCCCTTTTATGGCTACGCCACAATTCCCAAACATCTGCGCGATGTGGTGGTAACCGAGTACGGTGTGGCGGACCTTCGCGGACAGAGCGATGCCGAAGTCATCAAGCGGCTGATCAATATCGCGGATTCACGTTTCCAGGACCAGCTCCTGGAATTTGCCAAGAACCACGGCAAACTGTCGCGGGATTACCGTATTCCCTTCGAGGCCCGCGAGAATACGCCGGATAAACTGAGTGAGATACTCGCACCTTACCAGCGTAAAGGTCTCTTGCCCCCTTACCCTTTCGGGTCGGACCTCACCGAGGAGGAGATCGCTTTGTCCAGCAGTCTGCGCAGGATCAAGGAACTCAGCGAGGAACCGGGCCAATTCCTCTCATCGGCCTTCCGCGCACTGCTGCACAGGGCGGACGAAGACGCAGCGCGGCCGTTTCTGGAGCGCGTGCACCTGGATCATCCCGGTACGACCCGGGAGTTCCTCATCCAGCAACTACTGCTGCTCGACCTCGAAGAGCGGGGGTTGTTGAAGGCCAGCTGACGGTGGTTCGTGTAACGGGCAGGTCCCGGGCACGGCCAGCCGGCTGGTAGACCGGGCAACATCTGGTATTCTTCTACCCATGCCACACCAACTGGAAGACAAGCTGGTCATCGCGATCTCCTCACGGGCCCTCTTCAATCTGGATGACAGTCACCAGGTCTACCGCAACGAGGGTTTGCAGGCCTATTCCGATTACCAGATCGCGCGGGAGGAGGACCCCCTGGAACCGGGAGAGGCCTTTCCCCTGGTGCACAAGCTGCTGCGCATCAATGAGCGACTCGGCGGTGAGCCCCAGGTCGAGGTGGTACTCCTGTCGCGTAACAGTGCCGATACCGGTCTGCGGGTCTTCAATTCTATCCAGCACTATGATCTCAATATCAGTCGAGCAGCTTTCTGCGGCGGCGAGAGCCCCTGGCGCTACATCAATGCCTTCGGTTGCAAACTGTTCCTCTCCAATGAGGCGGAGGACGTGCGCTATGCGCTCGATTGTGGCGTGGCGGCGGCGACCCTGGTCTCCAGCAAGGGGGGTGCCAGCGACAGTGAGTTGCTGCGTTTTGCTTTCGACGGCGACGCCGTGCTGTTCTCGGACGAAGCGGAAAAGGTCTACAAAACCGAGGGATTGGAAGCCTTTACCGCCAGCGAAAAAGCCGCCGCACGAGAGCCCCTGGGCGGGGGTCCGTTCAAGCCTTTCCTGGCTGCCCTGCACCGGCTGCAGCAGGCCTTTCCCGCAACCGAAGCGCCCATCCGCACCGCCCTGGTCACCGCCCGGTCCGCCCCTGCTCACGAGCGGGTGATCCGGACCCTGCGGGCCTGGAACATCCGCATCGACGAGTCCATTTTCCTGGGGGGGCTGGACAAGACCGAGTTCCTGAAAGCCTACCAGGCCGATGTCTTTTTCGACGATCAGCAGACCCATTGCCAGTCCGCGAGCCCGCACATCGCCACTGGTCACGTGCCCCATGGCGTGGCCAATCCCTGAATTTTGGTTATTCCTTTTTTATTTGGCAATCCGCTGATTTAATGGCTATTCTTCATAAGCACGACACAACCCCAAGTCGTCGGAGGGTGGCATGAAACTGCAGCAGTTGCGCTACATCTGGGAAGTGGCCCACCACGATCTCAACGTGTCAGCGACCGCGCAGAGCCTCTACACCTCCCAGCCCGGGATCAGCAAGCAGATCCGTTTGCTCGAGGATGAACTCGGGGTGGAGGTCTTTGCCCGCAGTGGCAAACACCTGACTCACGTCACCCCTGCCGGTGAAGCCATCCTGGAGGCCGCCGGGGAAGTGCTGCGGAAAGTGGAGAGCATCAAGAAGGTCGCCCAGGAATATTCGAATGAACGAAAGGGCTCCCTCTCTATCGCCACGACCCACACCCAGGCGCGGTATGCGCTGCCCTCGACCATCCGGGCTTTCATCGAACGCTATCCGGAAGTGTCACTGCATATGCACCAGGGAACACCCATGCAGATATCCGAGATGGCAGCTGATGGCACGGTGGATTTCGCGATTGCCACCGAGGCCCTGGAGCTTTTCTCTGACCTGATCATGATGCCCTGTTATCGCTGGAATCGCTGCGTGCTGGTCCCCAGCGACCACCCCCTGACCCAGCTCTCCCGGCTGACGCTGGAAGACGTGGCAGCCCATCCTATCGTGACCTACGTCTTCGGGTTCACCGGGCGCTCCAAGCTGGACGAGGCGTTCGTGGACAAGGGCCTGGTCCCACGGGTCGTATTCACCGCGGCAGACGCCGATGTCATCAAGACCTATGTGCGGCTCGGGCTGGGGATCGGTATCGTCGCCGGTATGGCCCATGACAGTGAAGTGGACCGTGACCTGGTAGCGCTCGATGCGAGTCACCTGTTCGCCAGCAGCGTCACCCGTATCGGCTGTCGCAGGGGTACATTTCTCAGGGGGTACATGTACGAGTTCATCGAGCATTTTGCCCCTCACCTCAACCGGGAGGTGGTCCAGGACGCCTTTCAGTGCCATACACGCGCCGAGCTGGACGAACTGTTCTCCCACCTGGAATTGCCCGTCTACTGACTTCTGCGCCCGGCTGGGATGATTCCGCCGGTTACCGTCGTTCCTGCGCTGCAAGGGCTTGTGCCACAGGCCTCCAGCCGTTAGATTGATGCGCTCGAATCCCGCCGCTCACAAGGAGACCGACACGTGGAACTGGCCTGTCTGGACCTGGAGGGGGTGCTGGTCCCCGAAATCTGGATCGCTTTTGCTGAACGCACCGGCATCGATGAATTGCGTGCCACCACCCGCGATATTCCCGATTACGACGTGTTGATGAAGCAGCG
>JAHEEV010000020.1:18612-49818 GCA_024640505.1 Halieaceae bacterium | reverse complement strand
TCGCGGCAATACGAGAACAAGATCCTGTGCACGTTGTGTGCCGCTAATGTAATCCCGGGCATGCGTGGGCTCCTCATTGCTGTAGTGAACCAAGGATAGATCGAGGACCGCTTGTAGGCGACTGCGGTCCTTTCACAAGTGGCAGCACGGCACCTCGCGATGACCGCTCTCAAAAAAAGCGGCCATCCCCAGGGTTGGTTAATTTATAACCAGGACGACCGTCTCCACCTCAAGGCGGTCAATCTAATGCGGGGTGCCGAACCTTTCGCCCAAACCACATGGCAAGAAATACCGAAACTAGCATTGTCGACGTGCTTAACCAGAGACGCAGGTCATCCCAAAAGGGCCTAGGCATTTCAGAGGCTTCGTCCCACCACTGCAAAGCCCCCTCCCAGGACTCATATGTCCCCAACACAACAGTGGCCATGGTCAATAGATATAAGCTATTCGCGATTGTGTATTGAGTTTTAGTGAGCTGAGACCCAGCCAAATACATTGCAACGACATATGCAAACAACAAGGTGAAAAAGATTCAAAGGCCGCTCCTAGGCGAGTAAGGTCCTTCCCAGGCCGCCAGTACGTCAGACTTTTCTCTCGAAAAAGCAGCCTCCAGAGAAGCACAAAATTATTGATCTTTAGCTGTCGTCCCGTGCCAATGGCAGACATTTAGTTATCGGGTAGACTAAATGGTAATAGACGAACATTGGTGGAGCAGATAATGCCATCAAAGACTTCCAATACAAGATTTCAACTCTACTACTGGCCGATCCCGTTTAGGGGCTGTTTCGTGAGTTATCTATTCGCTTATCGTGGCGTGCCGCTGCTTGTGGAAGCAAGCCTCGAAGAGAACCAGAATTTGATTAGCCGAGACCCAAGCGAACAGCCTACTCCCTTCATGGGCCCGCCTGTTCTGCGTGATCTTGAATCAGGGCGTACTCTCAGCCAGATGCCGGCTATAGTCTTGTATGTTGCTCACGAGTTAGATCTCCTACCCGAAAATCGATTCGATGTGGCGATAAGCATGAAGGTCATCATGGACTGCAATGACTTGTTGATGGAGATTTGTCGCTACAATGGTTCGTTAATGTGGGTGCGTGAAGAATGGACCTTGTTTAGGTCGCAGCGTTTTCCACGCTGGCTGCAGATCTTCGAGGAATCACTGAAGCGAGAATTTATCGGAAAAGACTCGGTCAGTTTTGCCGACATTGGGGTTTTCGCATTGTTCGGAAATATGATCCGATGTCTACCTGAACTAGAGGATGAAATTTTCGCACATGCTCCCGGGATCTATGCGCTTTGCCAGAGAATTGGTTCTAAGCCGTCACTCGCAGAGTATGTTTCAGCAGAAGAACAGGAGTATGGCAAGCTTTACTGTGGTGGCCAAATAGAAGAGTCGATTCGGAAGATGCTGGCGTTAGATGCGCAGTAGCGCCGGGCTCTAGCACTATTAGAACTTTGAATCAGCTGGTTAAAAATCCTCGCCAAAGCCAGGAAAACCAGGCGCCCGCTTTTAGGACAAGACAGCCCTTGCGCCGTCTCCAAAACGATTCCCCGGGATGACTCCTCTCGGAGTCACGAGTGGACACCGCCCCGGATGCCGTTCAACCTTGACTGGATTTGCGTCCTCCAGTGAATTCAAGCCTCTGTAGCCGGCGTGTCGATTAACTCCCATCGCCCGTAACATGGATCCCCGCAATTTCACTCTGCTGGCCTGGCGATTTAGTCCAGACTCATACCAGAGAGCAATGGCGACTTGGAGGCCACTACCCCGGCCGGAGGCTTTGCCCGCGGTATTGATCCATTGCATCGGTATCGGTCCGCGCAAAAAGACATCGACGAAACAGCGCCGGCGGCACCCATGCTGATCCTGTCCAGTCGCTCGGACTCGGGTGCCCCTGCCGACGATGTCACCAACGACACGTTGCCAAGTGTAGAGGGCACTGCCGATCCGACCGGCCTGGATCTGGTCGCTGCCGCCCGCCGCAGCCTCAGAAAATCAGTTCTGCAAAGGAATACAGCAAAATGTTGCCGCCCAGGTAACACAGCGGAAAGATCCAGCGACAGCGGCGATCTATGCGATCCCCAAGTTCGTAATGCCCCTTCCTATCCAGCGACCCGACCCAAAGGTTGATCACGACGGTGGTGCACATGGTCATGAAGCTGAACAGCAGGAAGGAGTGCATGAGAGTAAAGTAGGATATCTCCGGCAGCGCATCGCCCATCACCAGCTGGTATGAAACACCGGTCAGTATGCCGATGAAGGAGACGCTGGTGCGATCACCCAGGGACGAGCGCTCCATCCAGAACACCGAGAAAGACAGCAGTACGATGATCGCCAGGGGAAAGCTGACCAGCCGCCGGATGTAGAAGGAGTCGCGCTCGACCTCGAGACCCACCACCAGCGCGGACGAGTCACCGTCCCTGCCGCTGTAGGCAGAAGGTCCGTCCCGGGTTGCCAGGCTAAGTCTCCTGATATGCCAGTGCGGCAGACTGGCGTTGCTCTCCAGCACGACACCGTCCGCACCCTCGAGGGTTTTGAAGCGTACCTCGTCCCGGTCGAAACCCACCAGCTCGAACACCGCCTCGAAATAGTGCTTGTCAAAAGGAAACAGCCGCATGTTCATGTCGACCTCCGCGTTGGCATTGATCGTCTGGACGAGGGTCGAAGTGCCGTCGGGCGCGATCCGCAGTATCACCGCGTCGACCGCGAACAAACCACTTTCATTGGCCAGCACCACCTGCGGATACCAGCCGACGCCGACCTCGTTGAACTGGTAATTTCCCTGGTATACCAGTTCGTCCACTCCCTCGGTGGGTGTAAAGGCCAGGCGCGAATCGCGCCAGATGAGAGTGAGCACACCGGTGAATTCGAAGGTCTCCTCCTTGTCGTTGATCTGGTTGATATCGCGCAGCTCGAAGGCCGCGTCGATCAGCACCGGGCCATCCGCCGGAGGCGGGGTCAGCAGCAGGAGGTTGGCGGGTATCGGTGGAGGTGTTGTCCCGGGGTCAGTCGCCGTGGCAGGAGTGGCACCCAGCAGGTTGCAGGCCAGCGCCAGCAGAACTGCGAACGTTCTCATCAACACACCTGGCACCCTGGCGATCTCCCATTGTCGTTTTACGCGGCAGTATGTTGGCCGTTGCCTCCGGGCGCAACCCCGCCACGGGACTGTGTCGCGACCTTGCGCGAACAGGCAAACAGTATCGCTATTGTCTCAGCGTCCCCCGCTGTCGCCGTCGCCGTCAACGGGTTTGATCGTATAATTCGCGTAGCCGAACTCGCTGCTGCGCGCGGCGAAGTAGCGGTCCTGCAGTTTGTAAACCGTGACCGCAATCGGCGTACCGGCAATCTGTACCAGGTACTGGCCGTCCTTCACCTCATACTGCATCTGGCTGCCGTGAAACAGGCTGACGAGGCTGTCGGCCTCAGGCAGCGTACCATCGACCTTGGTGATGAGCCGGCGGCCGTCGACCCCGTTTAGAATTTCGTAGCTTTGTCCGGTCACCGCATTGGTCACCTGTACGCTCCTGCCCACGATCAACGCCCTGAGTGCTGCCTCATCGAGCTGCTGCGCGCCGCGGCTTTTCAGCTCGGCCACCGTGAGGCCTGCCGCCTTGCTGCGACGGGCCGTGTCGCTGGGGGTATACCAGATCGGCGAGGTCCAGGCGCGCTCCTGGATCGCCGCCTGGAAGCCGGCCCCGCTGGGGGGCACCTCACCGGCTTTGACCGCCTCCATGGTGCTCCAGCGCGGGGTCGGAATTTCCAGTACCCGGGCGTAGTAGAACGCGTCCAGGCCTGGATCGAATTCCGGGTCGATCCAGAGCGCGCTGAGTTCAGGCGCCCCGATCGTATCGGTGTAGGTGGCATCCATCAGGTCGACCGTGTTGCCCACCGGTGGAACACTGCCGCTGGCCGGGTCGGGCTCGCGTTCACCACTCCAGGCGACGTCATAGACTTTTTCGAAGCTCTGCCCGTCGCTGGACCATCCCTTGATGATCTGGATCCGGTCGAGGTTGGCACTGGTGGGATCTTTCATTGCCCAGACCGCGAAGCGGGGTGCGTTGGCGGCCAGTGCGGGAAGGTCGCCGCCCATGGGTACTCCGCGGTCGTAGGCGCGCTGCACCCAGTCGGCGCGCTGCAGCATCTCAGGCGAGAAATCCCAGCCGCCGAACAGCCGCACCTTCATCCGCACACCGCTGGTGGTGTAGGTCTCCTTGCGCTTGAGACCGGCGAAAATGGCCTCCCGGGAATTTTCCTCGGCCCAGACCACGGCCAGGCCGGCAGGCGTAGGCCACAGGTTGTTCAGCCCCAATGCGCCCCCGTGCAGCCGCTTGGCGGGCGTGTCGTCCGCGTTGCCATGCACGCCGAAATAATTGTTCTGGCGGTAAGGCACGGAATTGATATGGGCGTCGGCCCCGCCTACCACCCCGAACTTGTAGGGATTGGCGCCCAGCCTGGCCTGCAGTGCCAGGCCATCTTTGTAAGCCTGGCGAATGTAGCTGCCGTAGTTGTGCGGGGTGCCGGTGGCGCCCAGCAGCTGCCATACGAACACCTCGTAATTGGCGAACGGGTCCGCCGGCGACAGCGCCGGCGTCGTCTCCGACTGGCCCTTGACCTGCTTGATCTCGGACAGTGGCTCATTGCGCATGCGGGCTTCGGCCCACTCGCGGTCGATGGGCTCGCCCTCTATGCCGGTCTCGACAGGAAACATCAGGCCGTTGCTCAGGTTGCCGTTGTGGGAAATCGCCAGCAGCTCGTTGCCCCGTGCGCGCTGCCCGTCCATCCACCGCCACAGGTCCCGCGGATCGGTGGACTCGATGGAGGTGAAGGGCATGTCGGGCACTTTCTTTGCATCGCGAAAAATCACGTTGCGGTGCATATTCGACGTGTTGGGCGTCGAGGTCCACTCATAGGCAGCAAAGGTGGTGAACTCCCCGGGCCGGTAAAACTCCTCGGCATAGGCCACGATTTTCTGCCAGTACGCGCCGAGCACGTCAGGACCGGTGAGCGACTCCAACGGTAGCCCCTTGAGAATCGAGACCTGTAACAGCTTGAAGGTCAGCATGGCGTCCCTGCGCCGTCCGAAGTCGATGGCCTTGCCCAGCAGCGTCCGGCTGACCGGGCTGTTGGGATCCGCCGCGGACTGGGCTGCCCCGAGGTACTCGACGTGTTCAGTATCGGCGGCCCAGTCGAGTGGCCGGGTAATCTTCACCGGGAAGCCACCGGGGTGCTGGACCGTCTCTCCCATCGCGTAGCGATAGAACACATCGGGGCCGCCTCTGGTCAGGCCAAAGCCGACATAGGCGTCCATCGACCAGGCGGTGTGCACGTGGGTTTCACCGAAATAGGGGTTGCGCTCGGGATTCGGGGCGCCGGTTGATTGCGCGCAGACCAGCGTGGAAGTTGCCAATCCCACCACGCTCACCACCAGCGCCAGGGCTGGTAATCTGCCGCGGGCAATGCGCTCTCGCTTCACCGTCGGGGACCGCCCGCGGAGTTTCCGTTCTTGGCTCATTGCTTACTTGCTCCTTTTACGGGTGAGGGTCTGCTTGACAGGCGAGAATAGAATCCCTCCAAACGCTTATAGCTCAAGGCCGTATGACCTGCGCTGACATTTGTTGCCAATTTCTTTAGCGAAAATACCACTCTGCAGTGGCAACAAATGTCAGCGAAAAATCATGCCGCACTCCTAAAATTCTTCCGTGAAATCCGCAAAGGCTGTCGCATGTCGCGGCACAAGAAAACGGTAACGCGGGTGCCATGCATGCACCGCACCCATTTTATAACGATGAGGATCACCAACCATGTCAACCAGGCCCCGATTCAAAAAATCTCTACTGAGCGCCGTCATCGGCAGCCTCGCGGTAACCGCAACCGCCGCGATAGCACAAAATTCTCCCATGCTGGAGGAGGTGGTGGTCACCGCCCAGAAGCGCGCCCAGTCACTGCAGGACGTGCCCCTGGCGGTCTCCGCCCTGACCGGCGAGTCGATGCTTGAAGCCGGCATCAACGACATCGTGGACCTGTCACGGCAGGTACCGTCACTGTCGGTGCAAAATTCCAATGGTGTGATGACATCCAACTACCGCATGCGCCGGGTGGGCAACATCGGCAACATCCCCAACTTCGAACCGGCCGTGGGGGTGTTCCTCGACGGTGCCTACCGCAGCCGTCCGCTGTTCTCTTCCGGCGATATGTTCGACATTGAGCGGGTGGAAGTACTGCGCGGGCCCCAGAGCACCCTGTACGGCAAGAACACCACCGCCGGCGTAGTGGCCATTTACACCAAGGCGCCGGCTGACGAATTCGAGGGCAACGCCCGCCTCGACGCCGGCGTTATTGAAGGCGCTTCGGATGCCGACCTGTACCGCTTCGTCGGCGGTGTCAGCGGCCCGCTGACCGATGGGCTGCGCGGCAGCCTGGGCGTCAGCGGCACCCAGCAGGATCATACCTATGAAAGCGCCCTGTCTGCCAGCAACGCGGAGGCCAACAACCTGGAACGGTATGCCGTACGCGGCCAGCTGCAGTGGGACGCAACTGACAAGCTCACCGCCCGCCTTATAGCCGGCCACATGGAGGAGGACGACGACACCAGTCAGGCGGACGTCTATTTCGAGCCCGGAAGCGGCGCGGATACCGCGCGCAACCTGCTGGCGAGCGCGGGCATTGCCCAGACCTGCTCCTCCAACGACCCGACCGACCAGCGCCACTGCTCGCGCACGTCCCAGACCACGGACGTCAAGGCAGACGAAGCCACACTGCTGCTGGACTACGCCCTGGACAACGGCTGGACCGTCACCTCGATCTCCTCCTGGGACTGGTTCAAGTTCAAGGGCAGCCAGGACGATGTGGTTCAGCTCGCCTCCCCGCTGCTCAAGTTCCACGACACCCAGGAATCCGAAAGCTGGCAGCAGGAACTGCGCCTGACATCTGCCGGTGGAGAAACCGTCGACTGGCTGGGCGGTATTTTCTACTACCAGAACGATTTCGATCGCGGCGACCACGGAGATACCTATTTCTTCCTGGAAGACTCCGACAGCGCCGCCCTGCTGCCGACCATCCTGGTGGGCAGAGTCCTGGGCGGGCCGCCTGCACCCTTTGCCGCGCCAGGGCAGAACGGCATCTATGACGGCAGGCAGGATACGGAGTATCTGGGCATCTTTGGCCAGGCGACCTGGAACGTCACCGAGAAGTTCGCCATCACCGGCGGCCTGCGCTGGCAGCAGGAGGAAAAAGATGCCTCAATCCGACAGGATGTGACGATACCCGGTCGCAGCCTGCTGTCCGAGCGCCTGCTGGTGGCGGCCAACAGCGGCGACCTGGATCGCACCACTGACGATCTGACCTGGTCGATCACTCCCCAATATTTCATCAACGAGGACACCACGGTGTACGCCACGGCGGCGCACGGCTTCAAGTCCGGCGGATTCAATATCAACTGGGGCACCACGCCGCTGGACCAGCGCCAGTTCGAGGACGAGGACATCATGCACTACGAGGCGGGTATCAAGAGCACCCTGCTGGATGGGCGCATGCAGGTCGCTTTCAGCGCATTCTACACGGAGTATAACGACTACCAGGATGCGGCGTTCATCAGCCAGCAATTCTTCGTCGGCAATGCCGACAAGACCGAACTGAAGGGCGCTGAGCTGGAGGGCAAGCTGCTGCTGGGTGAATACTTCAGCACAGACTTCGCGGTGTCTTACGCCGACCTTAGCTACGACGAGTTCGACGATGGCCTGTGCTATCCCGGTCGCTCGCCGGACAATTCCGTGACCGGCACCTGCGACCTCAGTGGCGAAAACCCCATAAACGCCCCGGAGTGGACCACACACGTGGGCCTGATGTACCAGAATGACGTCAGCTGGGGCGAGATCTTCGCCCGCGCCGACTGGAGCTGGTCCGACGAGTACAACACCAGCTTTTCCGCCGACCCGCGCCTGGTCCAGGACAGTTACAACTGGCTGAACTTCCGCATCGGCACACGATGGCAGTCCGGCTACGAAGTGGCACTTTGGATCGACAACGCAAGCGATGAGGACGTGGTGAACTCCGACCCGCAGCTCAACTTGTTCAACAACGATCCCAGTTACCAGTCCTATCGCCAGGCGCCGCGCTCCTACGGCCTGACTCTCAGAGCGGAGTTCTGAGCCTGGAGACAGGTCTTTTTGGGGTGAACCGGCAACGGATCGCGCTCTTTTTCGCCGGCATCTGGCTGCGGGCGTGGAGCGCACCGAATAATGAAATGCAGGCAGGTTAAACCGTTTGCGACTACTCTTACAACTTCTCCAAAAACCCAAGAAAGGAATGAACATGAAACACCTATTGCACCTCGCACTAACCTTCCTGGCCCTGCTCTGCCTGACCGCGCAGGCAGCCACCAAGGTCACCGAACGCAACGAGATCGTAACCGGAAAGCTGCCTCGCCCGGGACATATCTGGGTGTACGACTTCGCGGCCACAGCGGCCGATCTGCCCCCCGATTCGGATCTCGCTGGCGCCGTGGACCCCAACGCATCGACCCAGACCCAGGAGCAGATCGACTCCGGGCGCAAGGTTGGCGCAGAACTGGCGAAAGAGTTGGCAGCACAGATTAACGCCATGGGCATCCCCTCACAGGAAGCGGGAGCCGACACGACTCCTTCGATCAACGATATCGTTATCCGGGGCTACCTGATCTCGGTGGTAGAGGGCGACAGCAAGAAGCGGATCGCCCTCGGTTTTGGTTCCGGGGAATCCGAACTGAAGATCGTGGTCGAGGGGTTCCAGGTGACCCCCCAGGGCATGCGCAAGCTCGGCGGCGGCGCCTCTGACTCGACCAGCAGCAAATCCCCTGGCGCCGCCCTTGGCGTTGTGGGTGTCCTGGCTATGCACAATCCTGTCGGACTGATCGTCAGCACAGGGAAGAAGGAGCATGACAAGAAAACAGGCAAAAGCGAGATGTCCGGCCGCATCAAGGATACTGCCGGCGAGATTGCCAAGATCCTCCAGCAGCGGTTCCAGGAGCAGGGCTGGATCCAGTAACTGCCGCGGTCTGGCTCTCAGAGCGGAGTCAAAACAAAAACAGGACAGGCATCCACCCGGTACAGACGGCGCCCCCACCAGCTTAATCACTACAATCTTTCTGGCGGCGGCTACGCCGACCATGCGCGTAACACAATCGCCTATCTCTGCTCGCGACTTTGAAGTGTTCCCTTACGTTGCGCCAGCTTGCAGGGGTGCTGCCAGTAGCGCCCCGGTTAGCGAACCGTAGGCGTATACCAAATGGGGGAAGTATAGGCCCGTTCCTGGATGGTCTCGGGGACTTGATCGGGCATTGATACTGCAAACCGCACGGCATCGTAGGTCGTCCAGCGCGGCGTCGGGATCTCCAGCACCCGGGCGTAGTAAAACGCTTCTTCGGCTGGCTCGAAATCCGGGTCGCGCCAAAGCGCCTTGAGCTCCCCTGAGCCGATGGCGTTGCGCCAACTGGCGCTGGCCGTGTCTACCGTGCTCCCCACCGCCGGCAGCCGGCCCGATCGGTCGGGCCGGCGGGCCTGAATATCGGACCAGGCCACGTCGTAAACCTTTTCGTGCAGCTCACCCGCGCGGTCGCGCCAACCCTTGACGATCTGCACCCGGTCCAGGTTAGCGCCGATCGGGTCGCGCAGCGCCGCCACCAGGAAAACCGGCGACCCGCTGCCGTCACCCGGGGGCAGGTCCGCACCCATGGGCACGCCGCCGGCATAGCCCCGCGCCGCCAGGTCCGGTACCGCAACATCATCCTCGCCGAAGTTCCAGCCGCCGAAAAAACGCACGGCCATGCGACTGCCAGTGGTGGCATAGACCTCCCTGCGCTTTAACGCATCCCATATGGATTCGCGGGTGTTCTCCCGCGCCCAGACGGCGGCGAGCCCGGCGGAGGCCTGCTGCCAGTTGTAGACCACCCGGTCATCGACCGCGTCGAATACCCTGCGCGCCCGGTCCGGGAAGGGTTCGCTGGCAGGGTGCTTGCCGAAGAAGTTGTCCTCCTGCGCCGTGGCCAGGGAGGTGTGGGAATCGGTGCTGCCGATCAAGCCGAACTTGAAGGGATTGGCGCCCTGTTCAGCCTGGTAGGCCAGGCCTTTCTTCAGCGCGGACCGGGCGTATTCGCCGGACAACATGTCCGGTGTCTTGCCGAGCGTCAGGGTGCCGTTGCCGGCATCCCAGGTCTCGAAATCCGCAAATTCGTCGTCCGGGGAAAGGAACGAGTGGGTCTCGCTGTCGCCTTTTATCTGGGTGACCTCGTACAGCGGCTCCCAGCGGCTGCGCCGCGCCGCGTAATCTGCGTCCAGGGGATCACCGCCGAGCGTCCGGTCGGCGAACATCCAGCCGTTGCTCTGGTTGCCGTTATGCGGAATGGACAACACGGAACCGCCGGTTTGTACCTCATAGTCGGCGAAGGCCCGCCACAGGTCCTCCGGGTCGGCGCTGTCGGCCCGCGTATAGGGGATCTGCTGCCGCACCCTGTCGGCACCGTCGCGATAGAGCACCACCCGGTGCAGGGTGCGGCCACCGGCCGCTGAGGTCCACTCGTAACCTATCAGCGTGGTAAACACCCCCGGCCTGTTGTGGCGCTCGGCCGCATCCACGATGCTCTGCCATACCGGCAGCAGCAGCTCCGGCTCATTGGTCGCCCAGGGCAGTTTGTTTTTGCCAAAGGCCACCCGGAGTTCGGTCACAACCTCCTGGTTCCTGCCCTCTTTGAGAAGCTGGTACCAGCGCTTGCCCAAGTCCAGTCCGATAATACGCGGCGCACCCCGGCCGATCAGGTCGAACAGGCCCATCCCGTCCGAGTGGTCCGCAACCGCCAGGAAATCCAGCGGCCTGGACAGGCGCGCGGGCAAACCGGAGGAGGACGTGACCGCCTCGCCCCGCGCAAAGCGATATGCCTCGTCGGGACCGAGCCTGTTACCGACCAGTCCGGCGTCGATCGATAACCGGGTATGCAGGTGGGTATCGCCCCACAACAGGGCTGTAGGAAAATCCCGCTCCAAATGGGGCGAGTAATCCGCACCGCGGGCCGCGTTACCAGGGCCAAAAATGACGCAGAAGCCCATCAGGGTGGCTTGCCATGCCGAGCTTCGCAACAATGTTTTGTACATTACTGCTGCAGCGCGCTAGCGAGCGCTGCGTCTGCGATGGGACTGCGAATGTCAATTTTCATTGCGGTTGATCTCCCTCTAATGCCTGCTCAGATCCCCGTGAACACCGGGGGCCGCTTCTCGATAAAGGCCTGCAGGCCCTCGGCCTGATCGCGACTGGAGGCGCAGCGACGCACCGCCCGACGCTCATCATCCAGGGCGCTGGCGAGTGATTTTTCTGCCGCGCCGACCACGCAGGCCAGGACACCGGCCACAGCAATGGGTGGTTTTTCGGCCAGCTCCCTGGCGAGGGTCATGGCCGCCTCCTTCAGTTCGGCAAGGGGGTGAATCGATTGCACCAGGCCGATAGCGAGCGCTTCTGGGCCGTCGATCTTGCGTGCGCGCAGGATCATGTCCAGCGCCCGGTCGCGGCCGACGCAGCGGGTGAGTCGGGCCGACCCGCCCCAGGCGGGCACTGTGCCCAGCTCCAGCTCCGGCAGGCCGATACTGGCGCCGCTGTCGGCGGCCAGGCGGAAATGGCAGGCCAGTGGCAGCTCCAGTCCTCCCCCCAGGCAGTTGCCGTAGAGGGTGGCGATGGACGGTTTTGGCATGTCCTCGATGATTCCCAGCACACGGCGACGCTGGTCCAGCACCGCGTCCAGCCCGCCGCGGGTATCGCCCTCGCGCAGCAGCTGCTTGAGATCCATGCCGACGGAGAAATTCTCCAGGCCGTCGGCTGTAAACACCAGCACCCGCACCTGCGGATCCGCGGCGGCCTGTACCACCGCCTGTTCCAGCGCATCCATGTAGGCAAATGTCATCCTGTTCCAGGGCGCGTCGGTATTGGTGAGCACAAGCACGCCGTTATCATTTTCAATGCGCAGCGGACTGGGGATATTCATAGTGGCCTCCCGGGCATGTCAAAGAGCCATCGGCTCGATGGCGGTACTTTTAGGGTCAATCAGTATCTTGGCATGGGATTCCGCATTTGCCAGGACTGCGAAGGCATTGTCCACGCCGGCCAGACCCACCACGCCGGTGAGCAGCGGCGCGCAGTTCAATCTGCCCTCGGCGATCATGTGCAGGCTGTCGCGGTATTCCAGCGGCGTGTGATTGATCACGAAGCGCAGGTCGATTTCCTTCATTACCGCCAGCGCCGGCTCGAAACGATCCACCTGCATGCAGACTCCCACGACGACCACCCTGGACATTAACGGCGCCCCATCGATGATCTGCTGGATCACGCCCGGCACACCGACGCACTCGAAGATCACTGGTCGTGCCAGTGTCCCGCCTACTTTTTCCGCGACCCGCCAGGCCTGCCACCACGGTAGCGGCAGCCTGTTTAGTTTCTCCCGGGTGTCCACTGCAAAATTCAGCAGCTGGGACATGCCCATAAAGAACCCGAACTCCTCCCAGTCGGCGTAGGGCGAGGTCACCGCCGGGTCGATCACCACATCGGCGCCACAGTCTGCGGCCAGCTTGCGCCGCACCGCAGAAAAGTCGCTGGCCACCACCGTGCGCACACCGCGTGCCTTCAGGCTGCAGATCACCGCCAGGCCTACCGGGCCACAGCCGACGACGATGGCAACATCCTTTTTGCTGATGTCACTGCGCTGCACCGCGTGCCAGCCCACCGCCACGGGTTCGGTGAGTGCCGCCATATCCGGCGATAAGCCGTTGGGTACCCGTTCCAGTAATGACTCCTGCAACAACATGCGCTCGGCATAGGCACCGGTTACGTTTTTCGACAGGCCGGGGTTTTCAATACCCGTGCTCGTGCGCAACACGGGTTGGGCCACGACCCGGGTACCTGGCTTCAACTTGCGGGTACAACCGGGACCGTAGTCGAGGATCTCGCAACAGAACTCGTGGCCGAATACGATGGGGTCGGAGCTGTTTGGGAACTGTTCGTCGTAACCGAGACGCCCGGCCAGCGCTTTCATATGATCGCAATTGTGGCGCAGGTGCAGGTCGGAGCCGCAAATGCCGCAGCGCAACACTTCCACCAGCACCTGGCCCGGTCCCGGTTCAGGCTCAGTCAGCTCTTCCACTGTGAGTTTTTCGTTAAGGCAGACGACGGCTTTCATAATGCAATTTCCGGTATTAGTGCGGCGGCTCTCGTTAGAGGTATCCCGCCTTGCGTGAGAAGTCGATCGTAACCGCGCGGATCAGCTTCAACGAGAGGCGGCGCACCTGATAGACAAGTGCCGCCTTGGGGCCGGTCAGCACGATGTCGCGATCCTTTTTGACCGCCTTCACCATATCCGCGGCCACAACTCCGGGCTCGCAGCCCTCCTTCTGGTAGTACTCGCGCATCTTTTCCAGCGTGCTGTCGGGCACACTGGGCGCCACGCCCAGCGCGCCGCGCACAATAGGTGTATTGATAACGCCGGGGCACACCGTGCTGATATGCACATTGCTGTCCGTCAGCTCCATCTTCAGGCCCTCGGTCCAGATACTGACGGCACCCTTGGAGGCGGCGTAGGCGCCCATGGAGGGCGAGGGAAAGTTACCCGCTGATGATGACACGTTGAGCAGGTTTCTGGGCCCCCCCGCCGCTATCATCATCGGCAGGAAAAAGTAACAGCCATGCACCACGCCCATCACATTGACCCTCAGGATGCGCTGCCAGTGCTCCAGGTCGCTCTCCAGGAACAGGCCCAGGTAGCCGATGCCCGCGTTGTTGATCACCACGTGGGGGGCGCCAAAGCGCTCTCCCACCGCCTCGGCGAAGACCTTCATCGCCGCCTCATCGGCGACATCCACCGCGTAGGCCATGCAGGCCACCCCCAGCGCCTCGATCTCTTTGCTGACGGGATCCAAAGCGCCCTCGTGCAGATCCGCGGCCACGATAGTGGCGCCCTCACGAGCGAAGGCCAGCGCCGTGGCCCTGCCGATACCCGAGGCCGCGCCAGTTACCACGACAATCTTATCCCTTAAATCTTTAATAGCCATGATTAATCCCAGTTCAGTTTATGCGACCCAAACCATTGCGGCGGCGCCGCGGTTCGGCGTAAGGCTTGAGACCCTGCTCGAGCATCTTGTCGAGCATCTTTTGCATCACCGGACGCAGCACCGCCCCCAGCAGTGGGTAGCGGCTGCGAAAGCGGATCGACCAACGCACCTCGCAGCCGCCATTGACAGGCTCCAGCCTGATCTCGCCCTGGTGATAGATGACAGGGCCACCCTGAATCACCCGGTAACGGATGCAGCGGCCCGGCTCGACCCCGGTAATCTGTTCTATTATTTTGCCCGGTTTGCCCTGCATCAATCGCTCCGAGCCAACCCCGTCGGGTTCGGTAAAGCCGTCCTGGATGCGACGCACGGAATCGAATCCACACCACTCGGACATCGAATTCTGGTCGCTCAGGATTGTCCAGACATGGTCCGCGGATGCGGCTATCGTCACAGCGCCGGCAACACGCCGGTTGTCGGGCTGCGGCCGTTTTTCGCGAGGGGTTATCGGTTCGAAGCCATACTTGATATCCCTGGAACCCGGGGTTACCCAGTTCACTTCCACCGAGAAACCCAGCTGGTCGCTAATGTATACGACACCGCCCCGATCGAAATGAAACGGTTTACGGTTGGGCCTGGCGCCGAAGTCCAGCGCTCGCTGGTACACCGTGGTGTGATCGGCCCTGCTGCGCTGGCCGTAGCAGATGTTGAGGATGCCCTGGTCGCAAATGCGGTAGTCTCTGGGCCAGGGTCTGCCCACCGGGTCCAGGTACTGCACCACTTCCACCAGGACGTCGCCGGAGCGGAACACCGCACGCCTGCAACTGGCCCCGGCCAGCCCCCACAGCGCCTCGTGCTCGGGCGTATGCAGGGCGATTTCTTCCGGACCCTTGCCGTTTACCGCCGAGAGATAGGCGACTGAGGCGTCGAAGTCGGGCGTCGAGAGGGTGACCGATCGCACCGCCACCGGACAGCCCGGGCGTTCACTCCCCTCAGCTTGCGGCAGCGGATCCTCCTCCATGATCTCCACGTATACCCCGTCCGGACTGCGCACGCAGGCCCGGCGCTGCCCGGCGGGCCCGAGGGTCGGGCCCAGGGGTTCGGTTCCGATGCGGGTCAGGTTGGCCAGCGCGGTATCGAAGTCGTGGACGTGTACGCCAATGCGGGTGTAGCCGGTGTCGCATGGCCGGAAGTCCGCGGGCATCAGCTTTGCGATGGGGCGCTTGAACTGGAACATCTCGAGCTGGAACCAGGCGTTGCGACCCACCGCCCACCAGGCGTAGGACGCGGCGCCGGGAATACCCATCACCTGCCCGGCGATCGGCCCGCTCATCAGTAAAGCGCTGCCGCCCGCGGGCAGAAAACCCAGGCCGTCGATAAAAAATTCCTCAGTGCGTCGCAGGTCTATCACCGAAAAAGCAATCTGGTTGAGACCGGGACAAACGGGCGCCTGTGTCATGACTTGACTCCAAAGCTGTGCTCGAGGCTGGCGCGTCGCAACTTGCGCGCCGTCCGGCGCCAGTTGCTAAACAGAAACAACACCAACAGCAGCCCCCCGACCAGCCAGCGCAGGTCCGGTACCACGACCTCGGCATCTATCGGGATCAGCACCACGTCCATCGCTGCCATCTTGTAGGGAATGGTGGGGCCGTAGGCCGGGTCGGCCATGAACTCGATAAAGGCGCGCCGGCTCGGGGCGCGCATCACCAGCACCCGCTCCCACTGGTTGGCGTCTGCCGCATCTGATGCGGTGAGACTGGTGGCCTGGGCGTCACCGCCGATCAGGGGATATTCGCCGCGCTTGAGCGCCAGCGGGGGCACCAGGCCCTCGTAGTACGCATTGGCCTCGGCCGGCGTACCGTCGAACTCGATTTGCGGCGGCAGCTCGCCCAGGGTTTGGCGGTAGCGCATCAGGTTGACCAGCAGCACCGGACGGCCGTCGTCGGCGGCAGCCCACTGCCGCACGCGCTCGATAAAGGCCGTTTTTTCGGACCGGTCCAGCACGGCGTGCTGCTCCAGCTGCGCCGCGTAGGCATCGATTTCCTGCGTTGTGAGGGGTCCCTGCCACAGTGCCGGTGTCTGCCAGAGAAAAAAGACGAGGAATATAGCCAACAGAACAGCACCCAGTGCAGCGTTGAACAGTCGATCCCTGACCGCCTCCAGGGCCGACTGGCTCGCTACCTGGCGGCCCTTGGCCTCTTCCAGTTCGATCACGTTGCCAAAGGGATCGCGGCCGTACACCGTCCGCAGGCCGGGACCTAGCTTGACCGGCGCGCCGATGAAGGCCATGCCGGCCTTGCGGAGGCGCTCATATTCCACGTCGATATCGGTCACGGCGAGGCAGATGTGGGTGTAACCGTGATCGATCACCGGGCGCCCGGGATCCTGCATGCGCGGGCCGTCACCCTTGAACTCGAAAATTTCCAGCACCAGGTTGGCGCAGCGCAGGTGCACGGCATCGGCGGCAATGGGGTCCAGACCGGTCACCCGACCGGCGGTGCGCGCGGTATCGCTGTCCGCCTTCCAGGACATGGCGGCAACCTGCCTGAAACCCAGCAGGTCGCGGTAGAATTCCAGCGCCTGGTCCAGCGAGGGTACCGACAGGGTGATGTGGTTGACGCCGAGAATCATTGCAGGTACTCCAACAGGATGGGATTGAATTGGTCGGCGCCGCTCAATTGTAGCCAGTGGTTGGCGCCATCGATTCGAACATAGCGGAAGGTGCCGTCGACAAAGCGGGCGGAGTCGCGCATCTGCCCCTCGGCCAGGAACCAGTCACCGCTGCTCCACACGCCGAGTACCGGCACCCGGGCATCGGGTGCCCGGCCGAAAAGGAACAGGGCGGTGTTGGCGCGGTAGTAGTTCAGGCCGGCCTGCAGGCGCCCGGGTCGCGATTGCTGTGACTGCCACTCCCGCTGCTCCTCGGGATATCCGGTGATCAGCCGAAACCCCAGCCAGTTGAAACTGCGCAATATCAGCTCAGGCAGCCAGGGCAGCTGGAACAACAGGGTGTAATACCCCTTGAGCTTCTGTACCAGGCCGCCGCGGCGATAGGCATTGGGGTGGCCGGTGGACAGGGCGACAAAACGGTCGACCCGTTCGGGGTGGTCGATCGCCAGCTGCCAGCTGATTGCCGCGCCCCAGTCGTGGGCCACCAGCCGCACCCGGTCGATCTCCAGTGCATCCAGCAGCGCGATGAGGTCGGCGACCAGGTTGTCGATACGGTAGTCCTCGCGGCGCGGTGAGATGTCCGTTTCGCCGCAGCCGCGGGTATCCGGCGCAATCACCCGGAAGCCTGCCTCCACCAGCGCCGGTATCTGGCGGCGCCAGACCCGGTGCGTGTCGGGATAGCCGTGCACCAGCAGGACGTCGGGGCCTTCCCCGGTTATCACAACGTTCATGTTGATGCCGTTGACCTGGATCTTGCGCGATGGGTAATTCATGGATACTCCTTGCCTTTCGGACGCGTCAGACCAGCGCGAGCACGTAATCGCTGCGCTGCATCGGCCGCGCCAGGGCGACCGCCATCACCCACTCCCCGCCCGTGCGCTTGAGCAATGCGGCCAGCGCCTCAGCGGATTTGCCCACCAGGCCCATGGCGTGGGAGGCGGCCTTGTCAAAATGCCACACCGTGTGCGGTGCACTGGCCCGCCGGATGCGGCAACCGCCCAGCTCGTATTCGATGGGGCCCAGGGTGGGGTGCACCGTGCGCTGGCCGTCATGCGCCACCAGCTCGTCTGTCTTCCTGCCCTCACCGGCGGTCACCCAGGCGTTGTAGCACTCGGTGTTGGCGAGGATCTCCGGCCGCCAGTCCCGGAACATGATTTTCAGCACCGCTTCCAGGGTGGGCGCGATGCTGTCGCCGGGGAAATACGCCTCGGCCTGCTCGGGGAATTCACCGTCGGCAATTGCGGCGAGATTCATCCGCTCGGTCCAGCGGTAGACATTGGGCGCTCTGTTCTTCATCAGAGCGGAGGGCACGGGATCGCGCGCCAGATGCGCGTACAGCGGCGCCATCAGGCCGCAGTCGGCAATACTCGGGCGACCGCCGAGAATATAGGGATAGTGCTGGAAATGAATATCGAGCGCGACCAGCAGCTCGAGATAGCAGCTCTCCACCGTCGCCAGCGTGTCGGGGGTTACCCCGAGCACCGGCAGGAAGTCGTTGAAGTAGTTCATCAGCTTGAGTCCCGCCTCCAGGCGCGCCTCCCGGTCCGGCCCAGTGTGCACGCCGCGGCCGAATTCGGCGCGCAGGAAATGCTCCTGCTGGTCGCGGTAGGTCCAGCGATAGGACATAGCAGCCGGCAGCAGGCTCTCCGAACCGAATGCTTCGATCAGCCAGGCTATGGCGCGCTGCACCGGCGTCTCGGGAATCATGAGGGGACGCGGCGACAGCGACTCGAAGTAATCGATCATATCGGTCGTATCCTGCAGGGAGTGTCCGTCCGGAGTCTCGATCACCGGGGCCACCTTGAGACGTACCGCGGGTTTGACCTGATCGCGAAAGCGCGGATGGGGTGGACACAGTTCCCGAAAGGGTATCCCCTTCTTGATCAGGTAGGCCCGGATCTTCCCGGTGTACAGGGAGTGCGGCGTGCCCCAGAGGGTGTGGATGGCTGCGGTAGAGCGGGTCATGCTTCGTCTCATTGCTATGAAGATTTGCCGGAACGGTGCTACGGTTCAAAGTTGTTTCAGGGGCTTATTCTAAGGGCGGAAGTGAGCGTGGATGCTGACATTTGTTGCCAGGGCGCCATCAGATTTGCCGGCCGACAGCCCCTAAAGCCGCCATCAGGCGTTGCGCAGTTACTATCCCTTGGGGAACTGCCAGCGGATCACCGTATCCAGCAGGCGATCACTCAAATGCTTGCCGGCATACCAGTTCTTGTCCAGTGGATAGCGGCAGCGAGGCCTGGGAGATTCGAGGGCCCTGGTCACCGCTTGCGGTACGACCTCGATCGACTTGGCGCCCTTGAGCTGCCGTTCGAACAGCGCGGGCATCTGAGCCAGTAATTGCGCGTACTCGGTGTCGGCGAAACGCTGTAGTTCCTGCCCGCTCGGTGTCTTGTCCCAGATGGAAGTGCGGATCGAACCGGGTTCTATTGCGATCACCCGGATGCCGTAACGCTGCAGCTCGCGGCGCAAGGCGTCGTTCAGCGATTCCAGCGCATATTTGGAAGCGGCGTAGACGCCCAGCATCGGGAAGGTCATGTTGCCGCTGGTGGAACTGATATTGATGATCCTCCCGGGCTTACCCTTGTCTGCGGTACCGCTTTTAAGCAGCGGCAGAAAAGCCTGGGTAACTGCCATCGCACCGAACACGTTGACCTCGAATGCATCCCGCATTTCCTGGATAGGGGTATGCTCCAACGGGCCCATCGGCGCCACCCCGGCGTTGTTGACCAGTCCGCCCAGCACGGCGCCGCCCAGTTCCTCCGCAACCTGCTGCGCAGCTGCGCCGACAGCCTCGTGATCAGTCACATCGAACAGCAGGGGCACGAAGTGGTCCGCTTGCAGGATCGCGCTGACCCGCGATGCGTCCTCGCGCTTGCGCACACTGCCGTAGACCCGGTAGCCGCGTGCCAGCAGGTGCTGCGCGATGGCCAGGCCAAAACCGCTGGACACGCCGGTAATAACCACTGACTTATTCATCGACTGTCATCTCCCTCATCCCGTCGCGCTCCTTCTCCGCCACCATCTCCAGAATCATCTCGCGATCGCTGGCGCCGCCCTCAGGGTCGACGCAAATGAACGAGGGCACGCCATCCTCGATCGCATAGGACGGTAGGTTGGACTGGCTGGAGCAGGCCTGGCCGTCTGAGGTGAACTCCCAGTCGCGCAACCAGGTCACCCTGGTCGGACTGGGGTAAGTAATGAAGGTTTCTGTCCCCGGTACAAAGCGGAACCAGCGGTCTGACATGTTCGAGGTAATCCAGACATCACCGGTATCGGGGTGCACGTTGAGCGCATAGGGCACCTCGTATTCGTCCGGCGCCAGCAGCGGCAACTTGTAGGTCGTGAATGCGTTGGCCACCGGGTCGTAGCGCATCAGGGCGCTGTCATCGAAGGCCGGAATCCACAGCACGCCATCGGCGTTGAAGCGGGGGCGGCGCGGACCCTTCATCGGGGTGTCGAACTCGGTGACCTCGAAGGTCACCGGGTCGATGCGGCCGATCTTGTTCAGGTAGAGCTTCGCATACCAGATGGAGCCGTCCACCGGGTTCACGTCGATGCCGTAGGGAAAATTGAACAGCGTACGTCCCAGGTTGGCCCACTTGTGCGGCGACAGTTTGTTTGCCAGATTGCTGTCGGGAAACCAGGACGCGACTTTGACCACCGCCGGCATCGTCAGGTCAGTCAGCCCGCGCATGAAACCGTTATGGGGCAGCTGGATCACCTGAAACTTCTCGGTCGTGGGGTCAAAGCGGATTACCTCGTTGGACAGCACCACCGTGAACCAGACGATATCGTTGTCATCCACCCGCACCGTGTGCGGGTACAGGTGGCTGTGGCCCAATTCGTAGAGTTTGAATTTCTTGCTGACCGGATCGAAAGAGACCAGCGATGAGGACAGGGCGTTGGTGATCCAGAAGCGGCCGTCGCTGGTCTGTGCCAGGCTGTGAGGTCCGTGCTTGCCGGTAAAAACGCCGATCGGGAATGGGATACCCGACAGCACGCCGCCGCGAGGCAGATCGATATCCGGCTCGGCGAATTGGGCTATCTCACCGTTCTCGCGATTCAGGAACCAGATTACGTCGTGGCCCTCGTCCGCGCCGTACAGATTGTCATCGAAGCCCACGGCGGCATCGTGGATGAATGACATCCCATCGCCGACCAGCCACTCCTCCACCCTGGCATGTTGCAACTCGGGACTCACCTCGTGTGTCTGCACCGCGGCTACCGGTTCCGGGGTGAATCCTTCGGCCAGGGTCGCCGTAATACCGTCTGCCTCGCTGTTTGTGAGCACCGCGAAATAACTCTCCATACGTGCAACCGTGCCCTTCCAGGCCGCCTCTTCCCGCGGCACACGGGTCAGGGAGTTACCCATCTGGTGACAGTAGTTGCACTGGCTGACGAAGGCGGCGCGCAACTCGGGATCTTCCCACTCCAGTTTGGTCAGGTGCGCCGAGGCGGTCAGCGAATCGGAGAGCGCCTGTGGATCGACCAGACGGGAAGCCGCAAAGTCCTGACTCACGACGCCCACCTGCGGCAGCGTGAGCGCCACCTCGACATCTTCGTAATAGGGCGCGCGTACCCGTACCGATACCTCGCCTTCATAGGCCGTGCGCAGGGCATAGCTGCCATCTGGCGCAGTGTAGACCGTGGTCTTGCGCTGTCGCGGGCCATCGAACACAGTGACCATCGCACCGGAGATCGGTTTGGCCTGGGCCGTGGTTACCGTGCCGTACAAATTGCCGGCGACTGTAGGGGAGCCCAGGCTTGCCAGAAGACTACAAAGGGCGATTGACAGACTTGTAGAGCCGCTGCGGCGATTCATAATTACTCCAGAATTCGGGTTTGGGCCACTGCCCGCAAGTGTGGGGCGGCCATTGCTTTAGCGGCGCAGTCTAAGCAACAGGTGCATAGCGCCTGCTGACATTTGTTGCCAACTCAAGCTGTGGATGGAGCCGGGACAGGGACGGGTGCTAGCTCAGGTGTTCTCGATATTGGGCGGGAGGAACGCCACTATCGCGGTGGAACGCCCGGATAAACGCGGTGGTATCGCTGTAGCCCAGCTGGTAGGCAATCTGGTGCAGTGGCAAGCCCGGGTCCGCCAGCATTTCGCAGGCGCGGCGGTGGCGGATGCGCGTGCTCAACTCGCGAAAATTGATCCCCTCTGCCGTGAGTCGGCGCGCCAGGGTGCGCGCCGACATATTGAGCAGCGCCGCCAGCTGCGCCACCGAAGGCTGCACGGTCTGGGCCTCGCGCAGCATCAACTCCACCCACTCGCCGTAGTGTTCCGCCGCCTGCAGGCTCGACCGCGATACAGCCTGGACCGCGCCACCTGCAGCGGACAGAGGTGTGCGCGGTTGCGGCAGGCGCCGCCGTACCAGTGCCGCGGGAAAGACGCAGCGCACTTCCGGCAACGCCTCCGCACCGAAATGGAACCGGGTATAGGGCAAGCGCTCGTAGCGCGCCTTGTGGGGGGGCGGCGGCGCCGAGAGATAGATATCGAAAACAGCGTCCGCGCCGAACATTCGCGTGATGTCCACGTGCACCGACACCGAGTGCATTTCCAGGCACATATCCAGAGTCGCGTGGGACATCGGCGCGGCGACCCGGATCCGCCATTCGCAATGGGTCTTACCGGGTACGTAACGCACCGCGAAAGTCGGCGTGACCAGGTGGTAGTAGCGTTCCGTGAGCAGCAGGATCTCCTCCAGCGTGGCGCAGCGCCGTAACGCTTGTCCCAGGGAGCTGTGGCTGTCTATGGTGATACGCCGCCCCATCTCGAAACCCAGGTCGGTTCGCTGCAAACGTGCGCTTGCCACCGTAAGCAGCTGATCGAAACGGGCCATGGGTACAGAGGCGTCGGCAGGCGTCGACTCCGCACCCCTGAGTCCTGCAGACGCCAGCACATCGCCGGCACCAGCCGGATCCTGCTCACGCAAAATTTCCACCAACGGCGCAACATAGCGGTACGGAATGGTGGGCTCGTAAAGTGGCATACCGGCTCGACCTGCCTGCTTATCATTTGCGTCAAGGATAGCATGCTGGTCATGAAACCCGGCGCACCGGGCCGATCACGCCCTGGCCCGCTCACGTATAGGGCATATTAAATGCCTGTTGTGAGTAGATCCCCTCGCTGATTCAGTTGGCTGCACGGTCTGTACCGGAGACATCCTTTACAGATTATACCGGGCACATCCTTTACACGTCCCCGTTCAAAATCGATAGGGCGGGGCGGTTATCCGCGAGCTCACAGTGCCTCAACCCCGGGTTTCCATATTGGCACCGATGTTGAGCCCCCGACCGACGCGCCAGCAAACCCCGGGTACGTTTAAATTTTACTTGCTTGGTACTTCGGTTTCCGCGAAAACCTGGTCAACCTGGTCGGACCGCAGCGCTTTTATGCCGTCACTGAAGACAAAGGGTGCCCCCGCGTAAACCAGGCATGATTGTTTTATATTTGGGGTTAACCCGCGCAGGCGCTTCAATCCCTTGAGGAGGTCTGGCCGATAGGTAGCGCTCGATTTGACTTCTATCGCGATCAGGTCTCGCCCGCTCTCAAAAAGGATATCCACCTCGTTGCCATTGCTGTCGCGGAAAAAATACAGGTTGGGCGCTTTGCCCTGATTTGCCCTGGCTTTAAGGCATTCGATCACGACAAGGTCTTTGAACAGTTGGCCAACCAAAGGGTCGCGAGCGACTTGATCCGGCTTTTCTATGCCGAGCAAATAAGCGAGCAGGCCAGTGTCGGTGAAAAAGTACTTGGGTGATTTCACCACCCGCTTGCCGAAGCTTTCGTAGAAGGGCGACAATTTGAAGATGATGAAGGAGGCTTCCAGTATGGACAACCACTGCTTGATGGCCGTGGCGCTAACCCCAACGTCGTTGGCGAGCGACTGGGTTATGGCCTCTCGCAGGGCCAGCTGATTGTGAACCCGTTAGGATGAATTGGCCATTTTGTCGGGTCTCATCGACGATCACCTGGATGTAACTTAGCAGGGCTGGTACGCGCTGAATTTCATCCAGGATTACCCGACTCCTAAACTGGGCGAGGAAAGCCTTGGGATCCTCTTCGGCCAGTTGCCGCGTTTCTGGAGCCTCCAGGTTGCAGTAATCCCAATCAGATAGCAGTTACCTTGCCAGCGTTTTGAACCGAGCCGCCGGGTACATCGTTTACTATTTTTACTTAAGGCGCTGCTAGGGAAACGCGAATGAACACTTCGTGCCGCGGGCATTTTTTAACTTGATATTCAGTGTGGCCAGCGAACAGTCGAGAGCTTCAGCCAGTGCCACGTACCAGGCATCGTAACTTGTTATATTTTTCCGTAATGACCATACGTGTTCTGCAAACGGATAAAACGGAAATAGCTGGATATCCAGTCGCATCAAATCCTTTTGAGCAAGCCCGGACTCGGCGGTTGAAAGCTCTTTGGCAAGCTCAAGTCGGCGTAAAATATTAGTAGCTTCAACCATTGCCAATTCGGGAGCAACCAGCGTTTCGCTGGCTATCACCGATTCAGCCCAGATACCATCCCCACCTGTGTCGACCAATGCCGCAACAATCACCGAGGCGTCGATAACGATCGTCATTTACGATCTGCTTCTCTGGCATTCACAATCTTTTTTGCGGGGATTCGTTAACCGCCGTTAGCTTTTCGCTCACGCACGCTGTTCAGCCAGGTATCCAGGGAAGGGCGAGACGCTATGCGTTCCAGTTCACCGCGCAGATATTCCTGCATGGACTGATGCTGCAAGGCCGCGCGGGATGCAAGTTCATCCCTGACTTCTTCAGGGACGTTCCTAATCGTAATTTGAATAGCCATGCCTGCATTTTGCATGCACGGGTACTTGAACGCAAAATAGTGAGACATAGCGCAACCAGAATTCAACTGCCTGCCGGCTAGCTCACCAACGTAGAGTTGCCACTATTGTCCTGTGTCAACGCGGCGGCGCATACCAGATCGGCGAGGTCCACGCCCGCTCCTGATGGGTCATGGGTACTTCATCGTCCATCTTCACGCCGAAGCGGGCCTGGTCATACGCGGTCCAGCGCGGCGTCGGAATCTCGATCACCCGCGCGTAGTAGAACGCGGGTTGCCCGGGATCGAAGTCGGGATCGGTCCACACCGCCTGCAGGCCCGGCTCGCCGATAGTGTCGCGCCAGCTAGCTGACGCCACGTCCACGGTATTGCCGACCGGGGGCAGTTTACCGTCTGCGGCCGGCCGGCGCCGATCGGCGTCGCTCCAGGCTACGTTGTAGACTTTTTCCTGACCCTTGCCGTCCCCGTCGACCCAGCCCTTGACGATCTGGATGCGGTCAAGGTTGCCGAACAAGGGGTCTTTCAGCGCCGAAACCAGAAAGCTCGGCGCCGTCGCGCCCTGCGGCGCCGCGGGCAGCTCGGCACCCATGGGAACGCCCCGGGCGTAACCCGTATCGGCCACCTCGCGGGAGGCAGCGTCAGCCTCTCCAAACGACCAGCCGCCGAAGAACCGCACCGTCATCCGTGTGCCAGACGTCGCGTAAACTTCCCGGCGCGCCATGGCGTCCCAGATTGATTCTCGCGTGTTCTCCTTCGCCCACACCGCGGCGTAACCCGCTGCGGTGTAGTGCCAGGTAAAGCGCGTCTTGCCAAAGCCCTGCTTGGAGACGTGCTCCCAGCGCTGAGGCCGGGGCTCCTGGTTGACATGCTTGCCCATGAAGTTGTCTTCCTCAAAAGAGGAGAGCGAATTGTGCACGTCGCTGCCGCCTATAAAGCCGTACCGGAATGGGTTTATCCCAAGTTTCAGGCCCTGTTCCAGCCCCCGCAGCAGGCCACTGCGCAGGTACATGGTGTGTCGCATCGCCGGCGTCTCGGGACTGTCTTCCAGGGTCAGGTTGCCGTATTCCCAGCCGGCCACACCGTAGTCGGCGAACTCGTCATTGGGTGATAGCGTCGGGTGCGTCTCACTGTTGCCCTTGGTCTGCATCATCTCCTGCAGGGGCTCCCAGCGCGCCCGGCGTCTGGCGTAATCCGCATCGAGGGGGTTGCCCTCGAAATCCATGAGCTCAAACATGCGCCCGTTGGAGAGGTTGCCATTGTGGGGAATTGCCAGCAGCTTGCCGCCGGTTTTTTTCTCATAGCTGGCCATCCACGCCCACAGTTTCTCGGGATCCTCGCTCTGCCATGAGGTGAAAGGCAACATCTGGTCCGCCAGGGCCTTGCCATCACGGTAAAGGATGTTGCGGTGCAGGTTGTTGCCCCCCGGTACCGAGGTCCACTCGTAGCCGATCATGGCGGTAAAGCGGCCGGGGTCATTGAACTGCTCGGCGGTCTCCGTGTACTGCCTCCACACCGACTTCATGACGGGTCCTATAATCTTTGGATCCTGCAGGGGCCCCGGAAGCGTCCCCTGCGCCTGGGCCGAGATGAGCTCGTTCGTGGCATCGCCCGCAACCTTGCCGCCGGCGTGCAGCGCCTCGCTCCAGATTTTCACTTGTGGGTCAGACAGCAAATTGGGATTACCGTTGAACACTTCAAAGCCGATACCCAAACCCTCCGCGTGATCGCTGATCACCAGAAAATCCATGGGCCGGGAGAGGCGAACGACGACACCACTGGAGGAAGTGATCTCCTCCCCCATCGCGAAGCGGTAGGCATCGGCAGGCCCAAGCCGGTCGCCGTTGAAAAACGCATCGCCGGAGTTGGCGGTATGGTGGTGGGTATCCCCGAACAGCACCTTGTCAGGGTAATCACGCCCCGCGTAGGGGGAGTATTGGACAGGCTTCCCGGCTTCGGCCAGAGCCTGCCCGGTGAGACATGCGCCGAGCATCAGGAGGGTGTACTTCACAGAGTTGGATTCCATCAGATAGTTGTTCCATTTGTTGTCAGGTCAGCTGTTCTTGTCCACAGCGCCATCACATCGGTTTCATCTCCTTGAGCATTAGTTTGTCACGGATTTTCACCGGCAGGAAACCGGCCAGGGCAACCCGCATCGCCTCGCCGAGGGGAAATTTCAATATCGGCCTGCGTTGCAGCGAAGCATCGACAATCTTCTCTGCCGCCAACGGCATCGGGGTCGCCTTCTTGACATCAAACGCATTGGCTTCAATCATCGCGCCCTCGAGGTAGCCCGGGAAAACGGAGGTCCAGCTGACACCGCGTGTTTTCGTCTCCGCTCGCAGCCCGTCCATCATCATTCGCGCTGCGGCCTTACTACCATTGTAGGCGTGTTCATAGGGTGTGCCCACCAGGCCTCCAAGGCTGATGGTGGTGGTCACGTGGCCGTGTCCACACTGCAGAAAGCGCGGCACGAAGACGCCGCACAACACATAGTTGGCGATGGTATTGATATCGAAGTGCAGCTTCGCCTTGCGCCAGTCGTACCGCTCGATAGATGCAGGGATATCCACACCGGCATTGCAGAAAAGCATGTCGATGTCCGGGTGCTCCTGGGCGACCTGCCTGAGGGTCACTTCCAGCCCCTCGTGGTCGGCCAGGTCGGCGGTAAAGGAGCTGACCCGTATACCACCATAACGGCTGAGCTCCTCAGCCAGCGACTGCAATTTCTCCTCGTCGATATCGGTAATCACCAGGTCCAGCCCTGCGGCTGCGAGGCACCGGCATATCTCTACCCCGAGGTCGCCAGCCGCGCCGGTAACCAGCGCCTTGCGAAATTGTCTGTAAGCCATTATTGCTCTCCGTTCCTATTTCGGTTGCAGCCTGCGCGGCATCTCCCATCACGAAGCCGGGCGGGATTCGCCAGACAACCTGGCGCTCCCCAACGGGTCAATCGGTGTAAAGGGAATCCATCATGGCTTCGATATCGATATCGAAGCTGCGCTGACGCGGCGCATACTCTTTGAGTGACTGCACCAACCTGCCGAGCGCGCCCGCGGGGATGTTCCACTGTCATCGCTCCAGTTGGGCTTTGAGGTTGTTCAGAGCGCGGGCAAAGATCTTCTGCAGCAGCCAGGCGGTGATCTTTCCGGTAAACGGTATCCGGGACTCGAAGCGGATCGCCCAGCGCACCCTGGTCAGGCCGTGCTCTTCGCTGACGAACACGTCACCCTGGTGCCACCGGAATGGTGCTCCGTGGCGAAGCCGGTAGGTATAGCGACGACCCTCATCCCAGTCCACCACCTCCTCCGTGATATTCATGCCGAATGCGCACAGCCTGCGCATGCAGCCGGGGCCGTTGGGTGACTCCCGTCCAGGGCGCAAAATCCGGGTACGGAACAGGCTCCACTCGCCCATGCCGCCGTGATTGATCAGCTTGTCCCAGGTCTCCGCCGGCGAGGCGTCGATGAGCACCTCGTTCTGCACGTAAGGTTCACCGGGGTTGAAGCCACTCAGCGACCAGCACACCTTGCGAGCGTTGAGCATCTCCACACTGAAGCCATCGGGGTCATTGACATACATGACACGGAAAATACCGATATCTACGGGAGAATCGTGGTTGGGTGTAAAACCCTTGCGCCTGACGTTTTCGAAGTGACGATCGAACTCTTCGGCAGAGCGATACCCGAGGGCGAAATTCATATAACCCTGGTCGGAAATCTGGTAGCCCGGCGGCCGCGGTCTCGGCTCCGGATCCTGGTATTGCGCGATTTCCACCAGGAAATTGACGCCGCGCAGCAGCACGGTTTGCACTGCGGCGCCCGCCAGCCCCCACATGGCCTCATGCGCGGGGGTGTGCAACTGGAAACCCTCGACCAGGGACAGCCCCAGCACCTCGACGAAGCGCTGCGCACTCGCTTCGAGGTCCGGCACAGATAGCCGGATGAAGCGCGTGGCGGTCAGCAACTCGGGGCGCACGATGCAGGGATCGGCCCCCTCTACCTGCGCGACCGGGTCGCGCTCCATGATTTCGATCCAGTTGCCCTCCGGATCCTGCAGGGCGACCCGGCGATCGCCGGGCTCCCCCACAGGCACGGGTACCGGGCGGTCACTGGCGCCTGCGATCCGGTTGATCACCCGGTCGAAGTCCGTGACGTAAAAGCCCGCCAGGTTGTAGCCGATATCGCAGGGCCGCCAGTCGAATGGCCGAAGCCGGGGCCTGGGGCGATGGAACTGGAAGAATTCCAGCTGGAAATAGTCCTGCTGGTCTATCAGCCAACTGACCGTCTCCGTCGGGTTGGGCCGGACACCCTGGATATGGTCGGTGGGCATGGGGGGCACGCTGAAAATCCTGCCACACTTCACCAGGCCAAAGCAGTGGTGGTACCAATCCCGCAGCTGCGCGGCGTTGAACGCGGTGAACGCAATCTGGCATATATGCCTGTCCGACATCTGTTATCGCCCCCCGTATTTCAATCCGTCAAAGTTGCGTGCGATGCCACCACCGGAATCACCGGCGATACAGGCGCATTTTTTCCTTTCAGTGCCCATGCAGTTTCCTTTGAGATTGCCGTTAGCGATACCAGGTCGGCGAGATGCACGCATTGACACAGTCTGCACCCTGACCGTTCACACGACTTGATATAAGGCGACATAAATTGGCGAAATAACGTATGGCGCCGGGCTAGTTGAGGCTATGGAGCATGAACCCCTGGAATTGCATTGCGGGGTTTTTGTCGCGGATTGAAAAAACATTGTCGTCAAATCTAAATATTCTGCGACACGCCTCCACCATAATTTGCGCTGTTCACCACCCGTGGGCGAGGGAGATGAGGCACACAATGCCAGTGACCCCGACTCCCGGCGTACACAGCATGCAAACACATGGAGATAGAAATGAACAACATGATAAGACCAACTCAACCTGCCTCCAGGCGGCTCCCCCAGGTGCGACGCACGGTCATCGCCGGTGCGATCGCCGCACTGGCCTGCGGCAACAGCGCAGTTCACGCCTTCCAGTTCAATACTGACAACCAGGACCTGGCGGTACGGTGGGATAACACGTTCAAGTACAACATCAAGGTCCGCGCAGAAGACCTCAACAAGAAAATCCCCGGGGAGGGCGGCGCATTTGCCCTGCTGGGCGATGATGCGGACCTGGGCTGGGAGCAATGGGACGTGGTCAATAACCGCATCGACGTCCTCTCGGAGCTGGACGTAATCTGGAAGAACAATTTCGGCCTGCGCGTGAGCGCCGCGGCCTGGTACGACCACGCCTATTCCGGGGACAATTCGCACCCCGGATACAATAAATACCTGACTGCCGGTCAGGGCGTGTATGCCGACACATTTGGATCGATATCCTCTGCGCCGGGAGAACTCACGGACGACGGCGAGGATCAACATTACCTGGGCGGTGAGCTGCTCGACGCTTTCGTGTTCGCGAACTTCACCTTCGACAATGGCATGGGCGCCAGTGTCAGGGCCGGCCGCCACACCATTTACTGGGGCAACAGCCTGCTGTTTGCCGGCGCGGTACACGGCATTGCCGGCGGCATGACGACTCTCGACGGATACAAGGCCTTCGCCGTACCGGGGACCGAGGCAAAGGAACTGTTCCGGCCCACCACCAAGATTTCCGGCACGCTTCAGCTCAACCAGAACCTCAGCCTGGTGGGCTACTATTCGCTGGAGTTCGAGGAACACCGTCTGCCCTTTGCGCACACCTATCATAGCCAGGCGGAAGGGATAAACCTCGACGACGAGTTCGTCACCCTGATACCGGGCCTGGTTGATCCAGAGTCTCTGCAATCTATCAGACCCCGGTCTGGCCTGGTGCAGGTGGGCGAGGAGAAGGCTGATGATACGGGCGAGTGGGGAGCCGGAGTCAACTACTACCTGGAAGACAGTGGTTGGGACCTGGGCCTTTACTACGTCAACTATCACGACAAGCTCCCCCAGGGCCTGAACGGGGTTGTGGATCTCGGCCAGTTTGCCAACGCCCAGGGATTGGCCGCTATCGTCGCAGCCTACCCGATATTCAATGACGGAGTCCCCGCCGCCGAGCCGGTGCCGCTTGCCGGCCCCGGCTATCCCGCCCAGCAGATCGGTGAATACAACTGGGTCTTCAAGGAAGACGTCAAGCTGATCGGCTTCAGTGCGGCCAATGAGTTCTGGGGCATGTCCTTCGGCATGGACCTGGTGTATCGCATGGACACCCCCCTCAACCCCAACCTCAATGGCCAGCTGCTCCACATGAACGCCATACCTGATCTGCCGCCGGCCCTTTTCGATCAGTTGAATGCCACCTTGAGCGCCAACGGATTCACCCTCGACAACTGGGACATCTACGACTACGACTCGGGCAATTATCCCGGCGCGGTGGGCGACACCATGCACTTTGTACTGAACGGTCTGAAGCTGTTGAGCCCGTCGAGCTTCTATGACGGGGGCACCTGGCTTTTCGAGACCACACTCTCCAAGGTGGACAGCGTCACCGACAACAAGCAACTGTTGAATGACAGGCTGGTAGACAAAGATGTGCTGGGTACCATCGCCGCCACCTTTGCACCCAAGTGGTACCAGGTGATGCCCGGGCTCGATCTGACCTTACCCATCAATATTTCCTACAACTACATGGGAGAAGTTGCGCCGCAGATCTTCG